>CAYOBW010000322.1:0-7871 GCA_964402115.1 uncultured Victivallales bacterium | reverse complement strand
CCACATCATCAGGTTCACGGGCTATTCGAGCCATCCAAGAGCGTTCGTGCACCCGGTGTCACATGTACCGCGTCTGTCTCGTAATCGGGCGCCTTGCGCTCTTCCGCGCGCGCCGCCGCTCTTGACCCCGCCGTTCGCTTTCTGCATGCTTGCCGACATGCATGAACGGCTGCAGATCGCTCCCGGGGCGCAAACGCCCTGCCGCCCGGAAAGGGGCTTTCCTGTCGGCGGACGAATCCTGGCGCTCGTGGCCCTGGCAGCCTCGGTCGCGCGGGCCGACGTGCGCATGCCGGGGCTGTTCACCGACCACATGGTGTTTCAGCGGGATCGGGAGGTTCCCGTCTGGGGCTGGGCAGACCCGGGCGAGCAGGTAGCGCTGGCGTTCGCCGGGCAGCGCGTCATGGTTGTTGCAGGGGCGGACGGCAGGTGGCAGGCGAGATTCGCGCCATTGAAGGCCTGCGCCGTGCCGCAGGAACTCCTGATCGCCGGGCGCAACACGGTGAGGATTGGAGACGTGCTGGTGGGCGATGTGTGGCTCGGCTCGGGCCAGTCGAACATGGAGTTCGCCATGCGCGACGTCGAGAACGCGCAGGCGGAAATGGCCGTGGCGACCAACGTCACGATCCGCCTGTTCAACGTCCCACGGAACGAGAAGCACCAGGTAGCGGATGACGTGAACGCCAGTTGGGCCGTCTGTTCCCCGGCAGCGGTCCGCGACTTTTCGGCGCTGCTGTACCTGTTCGGTCGTGAGATCCGGGCGCGGGCCAACGTGCCCCTCGGCCTTATCCACAGCTCGGTGGGTGGCACGCGCATTGAGCTGTGGACCGCTCCGGAGGGGCTGGCTTCGGTGCCGGAACTGGCGGACGGCGTGAAGGGCATAGCCGACGCGCAGAGGCATTACCGCGAACAGATCCTGCCGCAGGCGCTGCCGGTGTTGGAGAACTGGATTGCCCGAACGAGGGCGGCGATGGCGAGCGGTGCGCCAGTGCCGGTCGCACCAGATTGGCCGAACCATCCCCGGATGGGTAATGCCGGCCTCTACGTGGGCATGATCCAGCCGTTGGTGCCATTCAGCCTGCGGGGCTTCGTCTGGTACCAGGGCGAGTGGAACGGCGGCGAGAACGACATCTACGTCAAGCGCATGCAGGCGCTGATCGGGGGCTGGCGCAAGGCGTGGGGGTGCGAGGACCTGCCCTTCTACTATGTGCAGCTGGCGCGGATGCCGCAGAAGGACAACCCGCCGTGGCAGGGTGACGGCCTCGCGCCCACGCGCGAAGCCCAGCGCAAGTGCCTGGCCATTCCGCACACGGGTATGGCGGTGATCATCGATCTGCCCGGTGACTCGGGCTGGCACCCGCGCAACAAGCAGGACGTCGCGAAGCGACTGTCGCTCTGGGCCCTGCGGAACGAGTACGGACTGAAGGATCTCGTCGTCAGTGGGCCGCTGTACCGGGACATGGTCGTGGAAGGGGACCATGTTCTCGTCCGGTTCGACCACGCTGGGTCCGGCCTCATGGCTGGCGCCAAGGACGGGCTGAAGCCGGTTCTGCCGACGCCGGATGTGCAGCTGAGCGGATTCGCCGTGGCCGGGGCGGACAGGAAATGGGCACTGGCGAAGGCGGAGATCGGCGGCCATGGCGTTCGCGTTTTCACCCCCGGTGTTCCGAATCCGGTCGCGGTGCGGTATGCCTACTGCCAGGACCCTGCGGGCGCGAATCTGTACAATCGGGAAGGGCTGCCGGCGTCCCCGTTCCGGACGGACGAGTGGTGACTAGCCTGGCGGAGTCGTACACGATTCCGTCAGCCGGTGCTCACTTGGTCTCGATCCGGAAGATCACCGGCCAGCTACCGTCCGCAAACGGGCCCTGTTTCGGCGGCGTGAGCGCGATGCCGGCTTCCGTTCGCTGCCATGTGCAAGGCGCCTTGCTTCCGAGCAGGGAAATGGCCGCAACGTTCACGTTGCTTCCGGCGCCGGTCGCCGAGAACGACGTGAGCGTGAACGGCTCTTCAGGCCATGCAAGGCGGGCGGCATAGATGCACTTGCCGTCCTTGCTGCGGGTGAACCGGATGTCGCCCTCATGGAGTTTGAAACGCCCCATCTTGACCCGTGAGGGGTCGTCATAGACGATCCCCTTTTTGACATCTTCGACGGTAGCCAACGTCGCTCCCTTTTCCAACTCTCCATACGTCAGCCATGGGCGCGTAGCGTAGATGCCCTCTCCGAGCGCGTGCGTCCATTTCGCGAGATCCTTGAGGAAAGCAACTTCGCCATCCTGCAGTGCACCGTCGCCTTTCAGCCCGAGGCTGATCAGGAGGTTGCCATTCTTGCTGACAACATCCAGGAGCCTGCGGAACAGCGTCGCGGAGGGCGTGGCGCGCTCGCCGTTGCGGTAGAACCACCCGGTGATCGAGCTGTGGGTTTGCCACTTGTAGGGCGCAATCTCGAAAAGGAGACCACCTTCATAATCGGGAACGGCCTCTTCCTTGTAGAGCGATTCCCGCTTGAAGGTGACCACCGGCTCGCCACCCCAAACCTGAGCCGCGTTGTAGTAGTAGGCCACGATCCTGCGGAAGGCCTCGGTGCACACGTAGCTGCCGCTCTTGCAGTAGATGTCAGCGGTGTCGCCGTCCGAAAACACGTAGTCCGGATGGAAGGTGTCGATCAGCTCCTTGAGCGTGTCCTCCCATTTCCTGACTGCGGCAGGCGTCGGTAGCCCGCCCTTGTCCAGGCCTTCGCCATAGAGTTGGACATAGCGGGGATCCGTGGTGTCGTAGCCTTCCAGCTTCGGGTAGTACCAGGAATGCCGCATGGCATGCGTTGACACGCCCACCTTCAGGCCGCGTTTTCTGGCGGCGTCGATGACCAGTCGCGTCGTGTCCTGCTTAGGCCCCATCCTGGCGGCATTGAAGGTGTCGATGACCTTGGAGTCCCACATGGCGAACCCGTCGTGATGAACGGCCATGGGGGCAATGTACTTCACGCCGGCTTCATCCAGCAGCCTGACCATGCCCTCGGGGTCGAACTTCTCGCCCGTGAGCAGGGGAATCAGCTCCTTGTAACCGAACTCACGGGGATCGCCGTACCACTTCCGGTGCAGCAGATAGGCCCCGTTCTGCTCCTTCTCCGGCTTTCCGGGACGGGGGTACAGGGTGGCGCCCCATTGCCCTGGGGGATTGTGGAGATGCGTCCCGGCGTATTTCCCCTGGGCCCGGCAGAAGGCGAGCGCGTCCGCGTCGAACTTGTCACCAACCACCGATTGGGGGCCCCAGTGGTAGAAGAAGCCGAGCTTGGCGTCCTGGTACCATTCCGGAACGCGGTGATTCGCCAGGCTTTCCCTCGTCGGCTCGTACCGTACCCGGCTTTCCCCGGCACAGAGCAGGCACGAGGCGAGCACGGTCGTCGCGATCGTCAGCGCGTGACGGCTCCCGATGGACATGAAGTGGAGACCCATGGGCAGAACTGGGAGAGCTGCCGGATCACCCTTCACGCCTATTCCCCCTCACGGGCTACAGCCCCTGGATGTCCGCCTTGTCGGTCAGTTCCTTCACGTGGTCGCTGAGGATCTCGCCGCGGCGCACATGGCGCAGGAAGTCGTGCACCTTGTCGGCGACGTCGGCGAAGTCAGCTTGCCCGCCGGCGTCTTCTCCGAGTTTCTTGATGAGGTGGAAGCCGAAATCCGTTTCGACGACGTCGCTGATGTCCCCGACCTCCAGGGCAAAGACGGCCTCGTCAAAAGCGGGGACCATCATGCCTTTCGAGAACCAGCCGAGGCTGCCGCCGGTGCGACGGCCGCTGGGGCAGTCGGAGTGGGCGGCGGCCAGGTCCGCGAAGTCGCTGCCATCCATCAGCTTCTGGCGCAGTGACTCGACGTTCGAGCGGGCTGTGGCCCGATCGGCCTCCTTCTCGGAAGCCGGCGTGATCAGGATGTGCTGGGCCTGCACGCGTCCGGGCGCGACATACTCGTGCATGTGTGCTTCGTAGTGCGCACGCAGCTCCTCCTCGGTGGGTTCGGGGGCTTCTGCCGTCACTTGTGCGACGAGGAGGTCCACCCGCAGGCCGCGGATCACGCTCTGCCGGAGGCTCTCTTCCGTGAGCCCCTGCTTCTTCAGCAGGGCTTCGAAAGGCTCGCGTCCCCCGCTGTTCTCGACAATGGCTTGCAGCTTCTCGTCCACGAGGTTCGGCGGCACCTGGATGTCGAGCCGCTCCGCCTCGTCCATCAGCAGGCGGGCGCCTGCCGCCTGTTGGCGGGCGCGTTTCTGCAGGGCCGGCATTTGCTGCTTGATCAGGTCGGCCGACATGTGTTGGGAGTAGAATTGCACGAGGCGGCTGAGTTCGTACTTGATCGCCTCCTCGGGAATGATCTGTCCGTTTACGCTCAACGTCATCGCGGCATCCTCTTTCTCGTCGGCCGGCCCGGCCGGTTCACGGCGGGCAGGCCAGGCTGATTTGTTTGGGTTGAGTCACGTCGAAAACCTTTACCGTGTCTATCCTTACGCCCAAGGCACGGTAGTGGTCAAGCAGGGGCAGTGTACGGCGGGTGAAAAGCGCGATCCGCGCGGCTATGGCGGCCGGTTGATCGTCGGTCCGGCCGACGCGATCGCCGCCGCTATTCCGTCGGATGCGGGCCGCGACAACGGCAGCCGGGCAGTCGAGAACGACGAGGCGACGGACGTCCGCGTGGGGCGCCAGCGCTTCCGCCTGGCCGACGTGCCGGGGAAACCCGTTGAGCACCAGCCAGCCGGTGGCGGGCAACGCGTGCCGGCGCAGGTACGCTTCCAGGACGCGCAGGGCCAGCGGCGTGTCCTCCGGTTCGAGGAGGGCGCCGGTGGCCAACACCTCGCGTACGCGGGCGGTCTCCCCGTCGGTCAATCCCGCGCGCCCACCGCCGTGTCGGGCCACGCGGCGCAGCTGCGCGCCAAAGTCGAAATGGCGGCAGGGCAGACCCCACAGGCCGTGCCGTTCCCAGTACGCGCCAAGCGGCGTCTTGCCGGACCCCGTGGGCCCGATCATGAGCAGGGCGGCGCGACGGGCGGTGCTGGGGGAGGGAGCCAACGTGTACATGCGGGAAAGTTTAGCTGGCAGCTCGGCCGGAAAACAGCTAAATTAACTCCTTTGCCGCCGATTCGAGCGGGGACAGGCAGGTAACGTGAAAGTGATCATCCAACGGGTGCAGCGGGGCGAAGTGTCGGTGGCGGGCGAAGCCATTGGCGCCATCGGAACGGGGTTTGTCGTGCTGTTTGGCGCGCGCACGGGCGACCGGGCTGAGGACGCGATTCAGCTCGCGCGAAAGACGGCCAGCCTGCGCATCTTCCCGGACGACCAGGAGCGGATGAACCGCTCGCTCCAGGATTTGCGCGGAGAGGCGCTGGTCATCTCGCAGTTCACGCTGTACGCCGATACCCAGAAGGGGAACCGGCCGAGCTTTCTCGACGCCGCGCCGCCGGCC
This sequence comes from uncultured Victivallales bacterium, assembly GCA_964402115.1. Classification (GTDB taxonomy): domain Bacteria; phylum Verrucomicrobiota; class Kiritimatiellia; order UBA8416; family CAYOBW01; genus CAYOBW01. Next base: position 2,424 of record CAYOBW010000322.1, on the reverse strand, counting down.
GAGGCCGAGCAGCTCTACGATACGTACGTGGATGCGCTCCGGCAGATCCTGGGTCCAGACCGCGTGGCGACCGGGCGGTTTGGCGCGCGGATGCTGGTCACGATTCTGAACGACGGCCCGGTGACGGTGGAGTTGTCGACCGACCGCTAGGGCGCAGCCAACGGGATTTGATGGACAAGGACCACGCCTTCGACTTCTGGTACGCCGTTAACAACACGGAGATCGTGTTGGCGCCGCGCCGTCATCTGGAGACTTTCGGCGCCACGGTGTTGAACTACCACCTCATCAGCGAGCTCATGGACTCCGCCAACCAGGTGCGCGTCCGCGCGGGCCGCCTGCAGGCCCACAAGCCCGCCATCATCACGCCGCAGGCTTACGCCGAAACGCTGCTCGAGGGGTTCGGCGACGAGGCGGCGAAATACGTGGAGTGGCTCAAGGATCACGAGACGGAAGTGCGCATCCTGCAGTACGGCTACCGCCTGCGGCAGGAGTCCTTCAGTGAGCACATCGTCTCGGACCGGCTGCCGGCGGTCGTGGAGCGGGTCAAGAAAGAGGTCGAGGAGCGCCAGGATCAGATGAGCGCCGTGGTGGTCGGCGTCGATACGCCATGGGATGTCTGCCTGGTCAAACTCTTCTGGGAGATCATCCAGAGCTCGGCCGTCCACAATATCCGCGAACTGAATCAGCGGCGCCTGTTCGATGCGCCCGACGGCGTGCCCCTCGGCGTCCGACGCGAGATCGACGAGGCGTTCCTGGCGGCAAGCCGTAATCCGGCGATGATCCAGGCGCTCGGTCGCCGCCTGCAGAAGTATGGGCTGTTCGAGGAGTATCAGGACCGGTTCTTCTCGCTGATGAAGACCGTCAAGAACAAGCCGTGAGGGACCTGTCATGCAAGCAGCGCTCACCCGGGTCATCGCCGTCGCCAACCAGAAGGGCGGCGTGGGCAAGACCACCACCGTCGTCAACCTGGCGGCCTGCCTCGCGTTGCGCGGACAGCGGGTGCTGGCCATCGACCTGGACCCGCAGGCCAATGCCACCAGCGGCCTGGGCCTGGCGCCCCAGCCTGGCGCCAGCCTGTACGGCGCCCTGCTCGGCGACGCGCGCGCGCTGGACCTGATCCAAGCCACGCCGTTTGCCGGGCTGGACCTGATTCCCTCGGAGCTCGACCTGGCCGGCTCGGAGGTGGAAGTGGCACGCCTGGACCGCTACCTGCACCGCCTGAGCGAGGTCCTGGCACCCGTCGTGACCGCGGCGCGCTACGACGTCGTGCTGGTGGACTGCCCGCCGTCCCTGGGCATCCTCACCATGAACGCGCTCACGGCGGCGCATTCCCTGATCGTGCCGATCCAGTGCGAGTACTACGCGCTGGAGGGGCTGAGCGTGATCACCCGCCTGATCGAGCAGCTGCGCGAGGCCGGCGCCAACCCGGGGCTCTCCATCGAGGGCATCCTGCTCACGATGTACGATGGCCGGACGAATCTCGCGGCCGAGGTCGAGGCGGAGGTGCGGCGTCATTTTGGCGCGCTCGCCTACCGCACGGTTATCCCGCGCAACGTCCGCGTGAGCGAAGCGCCCAGCTTCGGTAAGCCCGTGGTTGTGTATGACCGGCACTCGGCCGGCGCCGAGGCCTATGTGCGTTTCGGCGACGAGTGCCTGGAACGTTTGCGCCAGGGTCCGCCCGCTACCCCTGGGCCATCCCCCGCGCCCGCAGGCGCTTGAGCTTGCCGGACACCGCCACGCGTTTCACCGGTGACATGCGGTCCACGAGCAACACGCCGTTGAGATGATCCAATTCGTGCTGAACGGCGCGCGCCAGCAGCCCGCGAACCTGCAAGTCGTGCGGCGCGCCATCCAGGCCCAGGTAGGCCACGGTCACAACGGCCGCACGCTCGACGCCGGCATAGAGCTCCGGGAAGCTGAGGCAGCCCTCGTCTCCGACCTGGCGTCCCTCGCGCGCCGTAATGCGGGGGTTGATCAGGACGAGCGGCATGGGTACATCGGGGTTCTCGTTGTACGTCAGCCCGTCGTCCCGCTTCAGGGGCGGTACGTCAATGACGCAGAGCGCCTCGCGCCGACCCACCTGCTGGGCCGCAAGGCCCAGGCCGTTGCTGGCATACATGGTTTCCAGCATGTCCCGGGCCAGCGTCCGGACCGTGTCCGTGATCGCTTCCACCGGCGCGGACTTCTGCCGCAGGACCGTGCTGCCGTAGATCATGATTTCGCGCGTCAAGCCACCCTCACTTCAGTTGGCCGCATAGATTAGTAAGGCTGCCGCTGCCCGGCAAGACGGATTATCCTAGAAACGGGAGTAGCCCTCCACCCTTTCTCTGCCCATTCACAGCACCGTACCGGTGAGGACGCGGGCCTTGCGCCAGTCTCCCTCTCCCCGGCGGGGAGAGGGCCGGGGTGAGGGGCAGCAGGCCC
>CAYOBW010000321.1:0-7871 GCA_964402115.1 uncultured Victivallales bacterium | reverse complement strand
CGAGCTGACCGCCGCGCCCGGCCTGCGCGCGCGCTGGCGGGCCGAGCTGCGCGACGGCGCGCACTACGTGCGCCAAACCCTGGAGCTGTCCACGCCGCAGCCGCAGGCGCCGCTCTTCGGCGTGGAGCTGTGCGACGTGCGCCTGCCGGAGGCGGAGACGATCGGCCGCTGTCCCGGCAGCCCCGTCGCGGGCGGCGGGATGTTCCTCGGCGTCGAGATGCCCGGCGCGCAGAACGCGCTCGACGGCAGCACGGGCGCGCGGATCGGGTTCCCCTGCCGGCTCGAGCTTTCGCCGCGGCAGCCCTACAGCTTCGCGGCGGTGGCCGGCGTCGCACCCGCCGGCCAGCTCCGCCGCGCGTTCCTCTGCTACATCGAGCGGGAGCGCGCGCGCCCCGCGCGGCCGTTCCTGCACTACAACGGCTGGTACGACCTCGGGTACTCCGTGAACGCCTCCAACGTCTTCGACGTCGTGACGCGCTTCGACGAGGAGCTCGTACGCAAGCGCGGCGTGCCGGTGCAGGCGTATCTCGTGGATGACGGGTGGGATGACGTGCGCGCGGGCCTGTGGGCCGAGAACCTCAAGCGCTTCCCCGGCGGCTTCCGGGCCCTGAAAGCGCGAATGGATCCGCTGGGCGCGCACCTCGGCATCTGGATTTCGCCGCTCGGCGGCTACGGCGGGGCGAAAGAGCGCACGGAGCTGGCCCGCCAGGCGGGGCTGATTCCCGCGGAGGGCGAGCTCGACCTCGCGCAGCCGCGGTATCGGCAGTGGTTCGAGGAGCGGTGCCGGCAGCTGATGCGCGAGGACGGCGTCACCGCCTTCAAGTGGGACAAGGCCGGCGAAGGCGTCAGCCCGCACTTCATGGCGCTGCTTGGCGTGGCGCACGCCCTGCGGCGGGAAAACCCCGAGCTGTTCATCAACGTCACCGTCGGGACGTGGCCGTCGCCGTTCTGGCTGAACCACGTGGATGCCACCTGGCGCAACGGCAGCTCCGACGTCGGCTGGACCGGCAAGGGCGACGATCGCGAGCAGTGGCTGACGTTCCGCGACGGCTACTGCCGGAAGCTGTTCGTCGAGAAGGCGCCGCTGTATCCGCTCAACGCGGTGATGCACCACGGCATCGTGCACGGGCGCTGCTTCCAAGGCGACAAGGTCGGCAAGAGCGGCCCGCACCTGAAGAACGAGGCGCGCTCCTACTTCGCCAGCGGCGCCATGCTGCAGGAGCTCTACCTGACCCCGTCCCTGATGACCCCGGAGGCGTGGGACCGCGTGGCGGAGGCCGCCCGCTGGGCGCACGCGCACGCGGAGGTACTGGTGGACGCGCACTGGGTCGGCGGCGACCCGCTCGCGCTGGAGCCCTACGGCTATGCCGCGTGGAGCCCGCGCCGGGGCACGCTGATGCTGCGCAATCCGGCCGACCAGCCGCGCACGTTCGCGCTGGACGCCGCCACGGCGTTCGAGCTGCCCGCCGGCGCCGCGCAGCGCTACACGCTGCGCGCGCCCTACGCCGACCAGCGCGTGCAGACGCTGACGCTCGCCGCCGGCCAGCCGCAAGAAGTCGCGCTGGAGCCCTTCGAGGTGCTGGTCTTCGACGCCGTCGGACGTTGACAGCGGCAGTGGGGCGTAACGCGCAGGCTGCAGGCGTTACGTTGCCGGTGGACAGGCCAACCCCGCTTCGCCTACGATGCAGAGCACCATGAGTACATCCGCCGTCAAGTTCGAGCCCCGTTTCACGTGGACGGATTACCGCGCGTGGCCCGACGACGAGCGCTGGGAACTCATTGCCGGTGCGGCGTATGCGATGTCGCCGAGCCCGGGCAGCCGGCACCAGGCGATTTCGGTAGCGCTTACGGGGGGGTTGTTCCCCTTTTTCGTCAAGGGTCCGTGCCGGCTCTTCGCCGCCCCCATGGATGTCCGTCTTTCGGAGGAGGACGTCGTGCAACCGGACTTGCTCGTCGTCTGCGATCCGTCACAGATCAAACCCACGCACATCGAGGGACCGCCGCGGCTGGCGGTCGAGATCCTGTCCCCGCATTCGCACGTGCAGGACCGGCATCGCAAGACGGCGCTGTACGCGCGGTGCGGGGTGCAGGAGTACTGGATCGTCACGCCGTTCCCCAGCCTGGTCGAGCTGTTCGTGCTGGCGGATGGCGGGTACAGGCTCTGGCGGACCTTCGCGCGGACGGACTCCCTGGCGAGCCCGACCTTCCCCGCGCTCAGCCTGCCGCTCGAAACGATCTTCGACTTCCCTCTGGAGCCCGCCGAGCAGGAGCTTCTGCGGGTCAAGGAGGCGCCGGCGCCGTACAGCGCGCGGGGAAGTGGGACGGAGCTGCAATAGCGCCGGCCGCGAAAACGTTCTACGCACACACGGCAACAGCACAGGGAAGGGAGCAAGCGGGATGAGTTGGGCTGGCAGGCTGCGACTGGCGGGGTGCGCGCTGGCGGCGGGGACGCTGCTCGCGGCCGATGCGCCGCCGCGTCCGCCGTTCGAGGCCCCCGGCGAGCCGGCGCCCCGCGGGAAGCTGGACGAGCTGGTCTTTGCCCGCCTGAAGGCGGCGGGCATCCAGCCCGCGCGCAACTGCTCGGACGAGGTCTTCCTGCGCCGCGCGTATCTCGACGTCATCGGCACCCTCCCCCAGCCCGAGGATGTGCGCGCGTTCCTGAAGGACCCCGCCCCCTCCCCGGCCAGGCGCGCGGCGCTCGTGGACCGGCTGCTGGCGCGCCCCGAGTTCGTCGACTACTGGGGGCTGAAGTGGGGCGACCTGCTGCGCGTCAAGGCGGAGTTCCCCATCAACCTCTGGCCCAACTCCGTGCAGTCCTACGACCAGTGGCTCCGCGCCGCCCTGCGCGACAACCTGCCCTATGATCGCTTCGCCCGCGCGCTGCTCACCTCCAGCGGCAGCAACTTCCGCGTGCCGCCGGTCAACTTCTACCGCGCGGTGCAGAAGAAGGATCCGCAGGCGCTGGCGCAGGCCGTGGCGCTCACCTTCATGGGCACGCGCCTGGAAAAGTGGCCGCCCGAACGCGCGGCGGGATTCGCCAACTGCTTCGCGCGCGTGGGCTTCAAGACCACCAGCGAGTGGAAGGAGGAGATCGTCTTCCACGACGCGTACAAGACCAACGCCCCCGCCACCGCCTGGCTGCCCGACGGCACGAAGGCGCCGCTCACGACCGACCGCGACCCGCGCGAGGTTTTCGCCGACTGGCTGCTCGCCCCCGACAATCCGTGGTTCGCGCGCAACATCGTGAACCGCGTCTGGAGCTGGCTGCTGGGGCGCGGGCTGATCCACGAGCCGGACGACATCCGCGCCGACAACCCGGCGGCGCATCCCGACGTGCTGGCCCTGCTCGAGCGGGAGCTGGTCGGCGCGCGCTACGACCTGAAGCATATCTACCGGCTGATCCTGAACTCGCAGACCTATCAACTCTCCTCCCTCCCGCGCAGCGCCGATCCGCGGGCGGCGGTCCTCGGCGCGAGCTACCCGCTGCGACGGCTCGATGCGGAGGTGCTGATCGACGCGCTGTGCCAGCTCACCGGCACCACCGAGAAGTACTCCAGCCCGATTCCGGAGCCTTTCACCTTCATCCCCGAGAGCCACCGCTCCATCCAGCTCCCCGACGGCAGCATCACCAGCTCCTTCCTGGAGCTGTTCGGCCGGCCGCCGCGCGACTCGGGCCTGGAGACGGAGCGCAACAACAAGCCCACGGCGGCGCAGTGCCTGCACCTGCTCAACTCGAGCCATGTCCGGCGCAAGCTCGAGCAGAGCGGCCGCCTGCGCACGCTGCTGCAGGACGGCGGCACTCCGCGCGAGACCGTGTCCCGCGTGTATGTGGCCATCCTGTCGCGCTATCCGACGGACGCGGAGCTGGGCACGGTCGCGCACTACGCGCAAACCGCCGGCCCGGCCAAACGCGACGCGGCCAGCGACCTGATCTGGGCCCTCATCAACAGCCCGGAGTTCCTTTACCGCCACTAGAAGGAGGAGCACCTTATGCACAACACCAAGCCCATGGCCTGGCTGACGACAGCCGATCCCGGCGCACCCCTTTCGCGACGCGAGGCGCTGCGGCGCGGCCTGGGCGGCACGGCCGGACTCTGGCTGGCCGCACGCGCCGGCGCGGCCGCGGCGCCCGCCCGGGCGCAGGCGGGGACCGCTGCCGCAGGGGCGGCGCACGCCAAGGCCGTCATCCAGATCTGGCTGTGGGGCGGCGCCGCGCACCTGGACACGTTCGACCCCAAGCCGCAGGCCGGCTACGACTACTGCGGCCAGCTGGCGCGCGACATCCCCACCAACGTGGACGGCATCCGGATCGGCGAGCTGCTGCCGCTGCTCGCCAAACAGGCGGACAAGTACAGCCTCATCCGCAGCCTCACGCACGGCATCAACGGCCACGAGACCGCCGCCTACACCGTCCAGACCGGCCACCTGTCCGGCGACGGCCTGGTCTGGCCGTCGGTCGGCGCCGTGGTGTCGCACTTCAAGGGCTACGATGCCGGCTACAAGGGGCTGATCCCGCCCTACGTCGTGCTCACCGAGCTGCAGGGCCGCTTCTCCGAATGCGGCTTCCTCGGCTCGCGCTGCAAGCCGTTCGCCACCGGCGGAGACCCCTCGAAGCAGCCCTTCGCCGTCGAGGGCGTGGTGGCGGAAGGCATCACCGACAAGCGGCAGCGCAGCCGGCGCGAGCTCCTCGGGAAGCTCGACACGCTGGGCCGGGCCCAGGCGGGCGACCCGCAGCTCGCGGCGCTGGCCGATGCGCGCGACCAGGCCTACGAGCTCGTGCTGGGCGACGCGGGCAAGGTGTTCGATCTCACGCAGGAGAAGGACGACCTGCGCGAGCGCTACGGCCGCGGCCAGTTCGGCCAGGCGTGCCTCGTCGCGCGGCGGCTGGTCGAGCGCGGGGTGCCCTACGTCACGATCAACTACAAGGGCTGGGACACCCACAAGCAGCACTTCCAGGCCATGCGCCAGAAGCTGCCGGAGCTGGACAAGGGGCTGGGCACGCTGCTGCAGGACCTGGCGGACCGCGGCCTGCTGGCCAGCACGATCGTCTGGTGCAGCGGCGAGTTCGGCCGCACGCCGAAGATCCTGTGGGAGCCGCCCTGGAACGGCGGGCGCAACCACTTCGGCACCGTCTTCTCGGCGCTGCTCGCCGGCGGCGGCTTCAAGGGCGGGCGCGTGGTCGGTGCCTCCGACGACAAGGGCGTCGAGGTGAAGGAGCGGCCGGTCTACCCGTGGGACCTGATCGGCAGCCTCTACGAACGGCTCGGCATCGACCCCGACGGCACGCTCCCGCATCCGCAGGGCAAGCTTGTCCGCCTGCTGCCCGAGGTGGGCGGCGCCGTCAAGTCCGGCGGACGCCTGCGCGAGATCATGTAGCCATGCAAAACCGACACCACTGGACCATGGCCGTCGCGCTGGCTGCGGCGGTGTCCGCCGTCGACGCCCAGCAGATAGGGCAGCGCGAGCCGCACATCGCCTATGTCTACCCCGCCGGCGGCCGGGCGGGCACGACGTTCGACGCCGTGATCGGGGGCCAGTTCCTCGACGGCGCGAGCGGCGTGCGGGTCTTTGGCGGCGGCGTGACCTGCGTGGTCCGCAAACACATCAAGGCGCTGAACCAGCAGCAGGCCAACGCCGTGCGCAACAACATCGAGAAGCTCCTCGCGCTGGAGCAGGCCGGCCAGAAGGATCCCGCGAAGAAGAAGGAGGCCGAGACGCTGCGCAAGCAGATCCTGGAGACGCTGAAGGCCGCGGGCATCGAGGAGCTGAGCCTGCGCGCGTTGCAGGAGTACCGGCGCAAGATGACCGACCCCAAGCGGCAGGTGAACCCGGCGCTCTCCGAGACCGTCGAGGTCAGCCTCACGCTCGCGCCGGACACCCCGGCCGGCAACCGCGATTTCCGCCTGCAGACGCCCGCCGGCCTGTCGAATCCGCTCGTCTTCCAGGTCGGGCGCTGGGCGGAGTGCCGCGAGCAGGAGCCGAACGACAGGACGGCCGACAAGGGGCTGAAGAGCGCCCTGCCGGCCATGCTCAACGGGCAGATCCTGCCGGGCGACGTGGACCGCTTCCAGTTCTCCGCGCGCAAGGGCGAGCGGATTGTCGCCGCCGTCGCGGCGCGCGCGCTGATCCCCTACCTTGCGGACGCCGTGCCGGGCTGGTTCCAGGCCACGCTGGCCCTGCGCAAGGCCGGCGGGCGGGAGCTGGCGTACGCGGACGACTACCGCTACAACCCCGACCCCGTGCTGTGCTTCGACATCCCCGAGGACGGCGCGTACGAGTTGGAGCTCAAGGACGCCATCTTTCGCGGACGCGAGGATTTCGTCTACCGCATCGCCCTGGGCGCGTTTCCGTTCGTCACCGGCGCCTTCCCGGCGGGCGGACGCACGGGGGAGACGGTGAACGTGACACTGGAGGGATGGAACCTGGCGACGAACCGGCAGACGATCAAGCTGGCCGGCAGCGCGCCGGGCGTGCTGCCGGACGCCGTGGGCGCGGGGGCGGTTGGCGCGGGCGGCGGGCGGCTGCCGTTCGCCGTGGATACGCTGCCCGAAAGCCTCGAGCGGGAGCCGAACGACACGCCCCGGCAGGCGCAGCCGCTCGCCGCCCTGCCGCTGACGGTGAACGGCCGGATCGAGCGCGCCGGCGACCGCGACCTGTACCGTTTCAAGGGCCGCGCCAACGACGCCCTGGTCGCGGAGATCCACGCCCGCCGGCTCGGCTCGCCGCTGGACGCCGTGCTGACGCTCATGAGTGAGGATGGCAAGGTCGTGGCCGTGAACGACGACAGCGAGGACAAGGGCGCGGGGCTGAGCACGCACCATGCCGACCCGCGCCTGCAGGTGACGCTGCCGAAGGACGGCGTCTACCTGCTCGGCGTCGCCGACAGCCAGCGGCAGGGCGGCGGCGCGTACACCTACCGGCTGCGCGCGGGGGTGCCGCAGCCCGATTTCGCCCTGCGCGTCACGCCATCGGCCGTGAACGCGCGCACCGGCGCCACCGTGCCGATCAGCGTTTTCGCCGTGCGCCATGACGGCTTCGCGGGGGATATCCGACTGACGCTGAAAGGCGCGCCGGACGGCTTCGAGCTGGCCGGCGGCTGGGTGCCGGCCGGGCAGGACAAGGCGCGCCTGACGCTGACCCTGCCGCGCGTGGCCACGAAGGGGGCGGCGCCGCTCGTGCTGGAGGGGCGCGCGACGATCGGCGGGCGCGAGGTGTGCCGTGCCGCCGTCCCGGCCGAGGACCTGATGCAGGCCTTCTTCTACCGGCACCTGGTGCCGGCGCAGGGCGACTGGCTCGCGACGGCGGTGGACACGGGCCGCTGGCGGCCACCGGTGAAACTGCTGACGGGAACGCCCGTGAAGCTGCCCGTGGGCGGGCAGGTGCACGCCCGCTACGGCATCTCGCCGTTTGCCCCGCTCAAGGAGATCCAGGCCTCGCTCAGCGACCCGCCCGAGGGCATCCGCATCGTGCAGGTCAAGCCCGAGGGCAGCGCGCTGGACATCCTGCTGGAGAGCGACGCCGCGAAGTGCAAGCCGGGCCTGAAGGGCAACCTGATCATCGAGACCTTCATGGACAGGGAGCCGAAGCCGCAGGAAGGCAAGCCCAAGCTCGGCAAGCAGCGCGTCCCCCTCGGCGTCATCCCCGCCCTGCCCTTCGAACTGGTTGAACGGCATGCGCCTGCCGCTGGCAACTCGCCCTGACTGCAACATTCAACCTAGAAACGGGAGTAGCCCTCCACTTTTTCTCTGCACATTCACAGCACTGTACCGGTGAGGACGCGGGCCTTGCGCCAGTCTCCCTCTCCCCGGCGGGGAGAGGGCCGGGGTGAGGGGCCGCAGGCCCATGCCGCATGGGACCTGTCCGGCGGGAGC
>CAYOBW010000320.1:0-7905 GCA_964402115.1 uncultured Victivallales bacterium | reverse complement strand
ACTGGCGAAAGGCCCGCGTCCTCACCGGTACGGTGATGTGAATGTGCAGAGAAAGGGTGGAGGGCTACTCCCGTTTCTAGGTTCAAGGGTGTCCGTCCTGTACTCCCCGTAGCCGGAGAACATCCCCGTCATGTCAGCATGATGCAGATCACTCGGCAATCCCAGCTTGGTTTCGTCCTCTCTCGATCTCACAGATTGATACTGCTTGCGGTGACCGGGCCGGATACGGCAAACTCGCTCGTAGGAAGGGGCGGCGCGATCCGCGGACGGGGTCAGCTCCGCACGGTAGCGGACGGCGCCGCGGGCGCCCGGACTTCCGCGTACGCGAGCCCAGCGGGGAGGTGCCCATGACAGGCATGCAGGCTTCCACGAACGGTGCGGGGTGGCGTGAAGCGCAGGCGGGGCGTCGCGCCGCGCCGGGCGGCGTGGGGGGCCGGCGGCGGCGCCTCCTGCGACCGGGGTACGCCTGGGTGGCCATGATCGCCGGTGCCTGGGCGTTGCGCGCGTCCGGACCGACCCGCGCGGTGGCCGCCATCCCGTGCGGGCCGGACGCCTGCACCGAGGCGCGGGTGAGGGGACTCAGCACCACCAATTTCCTGCGGCACTACGTGCAGGCCGCCGATTTCGGCGCCACGCCCGACGCTCCGACGCGCGACCGCGTGCGGCAAGCGCTGAGTGCGATGGCATCCCTCATCCTCAACGGTTGCACGAACGCAGCGCAGGCGCAGCAGGCTGCGGCAGTGGGCGAGAAGCTCATTGCCGAAGGCGTTGACAGCGCCCGCCTGTATCTGGGCGTTGGGGAAATGCACTTGCTGTTGGACAACCGGGACGAGGGGGTCCGGCTGATCGAGGAAGCCGACCGCCGCTTTCGCGCCATGCCTGCTCCCCCCGCGCGGTTGCTGTTGTTTGCCGCCGCCGAGCTGAGCCAGCTGAGTGACCCGGGCCCGGCGCTGCAGCGGAACTGGCCGGCCTGGCGCGACAAGGCGCTCGACGCCGTGGCGCAGGCCTGTGCCGACGATACGTTCCGCGGCGAGGAGAAGCGGTATCTTTACGAGGTACTGCTGAGGTTCTTGGATAACCTGCTGCAGGATCGTCGGACGCAGCTCCTTGAAGCCATGCGGCGGCAGACCGGCGCCGACCCCTACGCGCTCCTGCTCGTGGAGGGAGTCACGGAGAATCACAACGCCTTCGCGTCGCGTGGTGCGAAGTACGCTTCGGCGGTCAGCGAGAAGCAGTGGCAGGGGTTCGGGGATCATCTGACGTTGGCGCGGAAGGCGCTGGTCAAGGCCTGGGAACTGGCGCCGCAGTACCCCTACGCCCCCGCCCGCATGATTCAGGTGGCACATTGCGATGGGGTGGATCCGAACGGCGCGCGGCTGTGGTTCGACCGCGCCGTGGCCGCGCAATGCGACTGCCGCGATGCCTACGACTACTACTTCTGGTCGCTGAAGCCGCAGTGGGGCGGAACGCCCGAACGGGTGCACGCCTTCGGGCTCGAATGCCTGCGCACCGGCCGCTACGACACGCTGGTGCCTTATCGTTACTTCTCGGCGGTGGAGGCCGAGGCCCGGTTTGTGGGCCGTCTGCCGGCCTTGCTCGCCCGTCCGGACGTGTACTCGAACATGGCCGCCATGTGCAAGGGGTACCTGGCGCGCCGCACGCTGCCGGGGCAGTACGAAACCCAGCGTTACTACTACGCCACGCTGGCGTGGTTGCACGGGGACTACGCGAGCGCCGCGCGTTACTTCGAGCCGGGCGATACGATCGAGTCCCTCGTGGCGTGCGGTGTGCCGGGCTTCCCCGCCTATCTGCCCGTGGGTGAATCCCGGATCTACACCGGTCCGCACGGCGCGCGCTATGGCCGGGGGTGCGCGGCGCTCGCCGCGGGGCGCTACGACGAGGCTGACGCGTGCTGGGAGGCCCTGCGCCAGGCGTTGGCCCGCGATGCGGCGGCGCGCGACGCGCTGGACGCGCGGCAGCACGAGACCCGCCTCCGGCGCGACTACGACGCCGGCCAGTGGAGCGACATCCTGCCGCCGCACGACATGATCAACTGGCTTTCGCCCAAGGGCGAGCTGGCGTGGCGCCAGGGAAGCAACCGCATTGTGAAGGCGACGGTGCCGTATGGCAGCGGCGCCGTCGTCTACAGCAATCTCCCGCTGAAGGGCGATTTCGAGGTGCTGGGGGTGCTGGACCTGCGCGAGAATCCGTCCGACGGTGTCGGTTGCGGGGTGGTCATCTACCCGCTGCCGGATTCGTCCTTCGCGCCCGACGAGGGCTTCGTCTCCATGGTTATGTACCCCTCCCGGCAGGCTTCCAGCATCGCCTTCGGCCATGGCGCGATGCAGCAGACGGACTACCATGCCGGCAAGCTCCAACGGTTCCACTTGCGCGTGGCCGGCAACCGCTACTCGCTGGCCGTGAACGGACAGACGACCCTCTACAACCGGACGTACCCCACGGGCGTGCGCGACGGACACCCGCTCTACGTCGGGGTGGGCATGTACAATGGTTTTCGGGGCACAACGGCACGCGTCGCTTTCCGCGAGCTGAAAGTGCGCCGCCTCCGCGCGGAGGCGCCGGCGCATCGCGACGGCTTCTTCCAGGGCGTCTACACGGGGCTCAATCCGCACTGGACGAGCGCGGTCCATTTCGAGACCGACGGCAAGTTCCACCGCGACGGCGGCGACGGCGGCACCTACGAACTTGCCAACGGCCAGCTGACATTGAATTGGAGCAAATGGCCGAAGGAAGTCCTCAAGCTCGACAAGGTGGGCGTCTTCGTCAGGCAACCCAACCCGGACTTCCGGTTGCACCCATCCATCACGGAAGGCGATCCGCAGTAGCCCGCCGCGGAACTGGCAACGCGGAGAGCCGCCGGAAACCGAGCGTGAGCCTGTAGAGCGCGGCATCGTTCGGATTGTCCGCAAAGCGTACGATCACCGCCGCGGGTGTGGCTTCCACGGCGCAGAGATCGCGTCCTTCCCGTTCGAGCACCTCGCAGGTCGCCAGGTCAGCCGTCTTGTCCAGGAATGCCGTCGGCGGCGCGTTGGTCAAGACGGGGTGCTGGCCCGGTTGCCAGTCGAAGTCGTTGACCGTCACCCATGACGGCATTTTCCAGCGGATGTGTTCCCAAGTTGCCTGGTCGCGGGTAATGACCAGGCGGTCGCTGCCGTCAATGTCGGCGGCCAGGCGCAGTTGAATCGGGGGCGGGCCCCACGCTGTCGCCCCTTGGGCAGCGCCTCCGCGAGGAATCCTGAGCGTGAACGCATAGTCGTCCGCGCCGGGCGGCGTATCGTTCACCAGCACCAGTAGCGCGTCGCGGGCACGCTCCAGCACGACGGCATCGCGGCCCTGCGTGACCTGGACCTGTGCGCCCAGGAATGCCGCGTCGGCAGGCAGAAAGGGGTCCGGCCCGGCGGACATGAGGACGTTCTTCAGACGCGGTTGCCAGCGCACGCCGTTGACGGTGACGTCGGTGCCGGGCCAGTCCCAGTTGACATGTTCCCACAGAACCCCGTCGCGGGTGATCCTGATCCGGTCCGAGCCGTCGAGGCGGAAGCGGAAGGTGACCTCCAGTGCCGCGGATGTGGCTTGTGCGGTCTGCTGCACGCTGGCCAGCGTCTGGTAGCTCAGGGTATCGGACGTGGCATCCGGGAAGAGCGGCGTGGAGCGGGTGCGGACGCGGAAGAACATCCGGGCCGCGGGCTGCGGCAGTTCGAAGTGCGCGGTCTCCCCGCCGCTGACCCGTTGGCTGACGATGGGGCGCCACGGGGCGTTCGCCAGGGCTTCCGCCGCCTCGACGGTTGCTTCCTGCGCGTCGGCCGGCAACTGCACGTCGAGCGACAGATTCGAACTGGCCATCCGGACGTCGGCGATGACCGGTACGCTCGCCGCGGCTTGCGCGCGGGGGACGGGCGCCAGGCAGGCCAGCAGCGCAAGGCCTGCTACCAGGCAGGCGCCGACTCTGCGGCTGCACCCGGAACTGCACCGGCCTCGTCGTACCGCGGGCTTCGCCTGGGTCATAGCTCGTTGCCTCCGCCCACAAACCTGCATGCCTGGGTGACTACCATCCGTCCGTTGCGCTGGAAGATCAAGGCTTTTCGCCAACCGCTATCCGCCGCTCAGATGAACAGCGTCATGCCGGCGTCGTCCGATTCGCCCAGGAAGGCCGCGACGCCGCCGAGTTCCACCCCGTCAATCAGTTCCGCGGTCTGGATGCCCATGACGTCCATGGACATCGTGCAGGCGACGAGTTTGACCCCGGCCTGCCGTGCGCGCTCGATCAGGGCGGGCAGGCTGTCCACGCGCTTGGTCCGCATGACGTGCTTCATCAGCGCCGTGCCCATGCCCAGCATGTGCATCTGCGACAGGGCCAGGGCATTCGGGCCCTTGGGCATCATCCAGCCGAACATCTTGTCCAGCATGGACTTGCCACCCGCCTGCGGGCCGGGCTTGCGCAGGGCGTTCAATCCCCAGAAGGTGAAGAACATGGTCACCTGGCTACCCATGCTCACGGCCCCGTTGGCGATGACGAACGCCGCCAGGACCTTGTCGAGGTCACCCGAGAAGACCACCATGGTCTTCTTGTCGGGCCGCCCCGCGACGGACATCGTGCCCGCGGGCGGCTGCGCGGCGGGGGCGCACTTGACGATCTGCGCCTCGATGCGCGCGCCGGCAGGCGACACGCCGAGCAGCGTGTGCCCCTGCTTGCGGCACCAGGCGCGCACGTCGCCCGCGAAACCGGGATCGCTGGCGCAGACTGTCAGCGTGTCGCCGATGGTCAGCCCCGTCATCGCCTCCGCAAGCTTGCCGATCGGTCCCGGGCACTGCAGCCCGCAGCAGTCCAGCTTGACGGACTTCCCCGTGGGCGGCGGCCGGGCGCCGGACTGCTCCTCGGCGTAATGCATGACCTCCTGCGCCGGTGTCCCGTCCAGCTCGCGCCCGTGCACGGCCTGAAACGTGTTGGAGCCGCCGGCCAGCGTACGCACGTTGAAGCCGTTCTGCTTGAGCAGGCGGTAGGCGAGGTAGCTGCGGAAGCCGACCTTGCAGTAGACGAGCAGCGCCTTGTCGCGGGGCAGCGTCGCCAGCGAGGCGCGCAGCTTGCCGAGGGGCAGGTTGACCGCGCCGGGGATGTGCCAAGCGGCGTACTCCTGCGGCGAGCGCACATCCACGATGACGCCCGCGCGGGTCTGCTCCGGGAACTCCTCCGCGAACCACGTCTCGAGATCGCCCGCGAGCAGGTTGGCGCCGATGAAGCCCGCCATGTTGACCGGGTCCTTGGCGGAGCCGTAGGGCGGGGCGTAGGCGAGCTCCAGGTGCTGAAGGTCGCCCACCGTGAGGCCCCCGCGCAGGGCGGTCGCGAAGACATCGAGCCGCTTGTCCACGCCGTCGAAGCCGACGACCTGGGCGCCGAGCAGGCGGCCGGTGTCGGGCGCGAACAGCACCTTGATGTGCATGGGGGCCGTGCCGGGGTAGTAGCCCGCGTGGCCGCCGGGGTGGAGGTAGAGCTTGCGGTAGGGGATCCCCGTGCGCTTGAGGGTCTTTTCGGTGGCGCCGGTGCCACCGCCCGTCATGGCGAAGACTTTCACGATGGCGGTGCCCTGCGTGCCGGCGTACGTCGTGGGGCGGCCGCAGATGTTGTCGGCGATCGCGCGCCCGTGCCGGTTGGCCGGCCCCGCCAGCGGGATCAGGGCGGGGGCACCCGTGACCGCGTCTACCACCTCCACCGCGTCGCCGCCGGCGTAGATGTGCGGGTCGGACGTGCGCAGGTGCGCGTCGACCTGGATGCCGCCGCGCGGGCCGAGCGTCAGCCCCGCCGCCGCGGCCAGCGCCGTGTCCGGCTTCACGCCGGCCGCCAGCACGACGAAGTCGGCGGTCAGCACCGTGCCGTTGACGAGCTCCACGCGCACGCGGCCGTCTGCGTCGGCAAAGGCCGCCGCCGCCGCGCCGAGGTGCAGCCGCACGCCGTGCAGCCGCAGGTGGTCCTCCAGCGCCCGCGTCATCTCGCGGTCCAGCGGGGGCAGGATCTGGTCCAGCAGCTCCACGAGATCCACCTGCACGCCGCGCTCGCGCAGGTTCTCGGCCATCTCGACGCCGATGTAGCCGCCCCCGATGACGACGGCCGTCTTTGCGCCGCGCGCCAGGGCGGCCTGGATGCGGTCCATGTCCTCGATGTTGCGCAGCACGAGCACGGCGGGGTGGTCGATGCCCGGCAGGCGCGGGCGCAGCGGGAGCGCGCCGGGGCAGAGCGCCAGCTTGTCGTACGCCTCGCGGTAGACCGTGCCCGTCGCCAGCTCGCGGACCGTCACGGAGCGCGCCGCGGGGTCGATCGCCGTCACCTCGCACCCCGTGCGCACGTCCAGGTTCAGCGCCGCCTTCAGGCTCTGCGGCGTCTGCAGCAGCAGCGCGTCGCGCTCCTTGATCGCGCCGCCAATGTGATAGGGGAGGCCGCAGTTCGCGAACGAGACATGCTGCCCCCGCTCGAACACCACGATCTCCGCCCGCTCGTCCAGCCGCCGCGCGCGCGCCGCCGTCGAAGCCCCCGCCGCCACCCCGCCAATCACCACCAGTTTCATGCCACACCTGCCTTCTTGCGGATACAGTTCAGAATCGTCAGCGCATTGCGGTCGGCCAAGCCGTACCACACTTCCTTGCCGCGGCGCTCGGCGCCGACCAGCCCGGCCCGGCGCATCTTGTTCAGATGCGTCGAGACCGATGCCTGCGGCAGGCCGAGCTTCTGCATGAGCGCATACACCGGGAGCACGCCCTCCCGGTCCAGCACGTCCGCCAGGCGCAGCCGCTGCGCGTGCGCGAGCACCCGCAGCGTCTCCGCCATGGTCTCCAACACCTCCGGCGGCAGGGCCGCCAGCCCTCCCGCCGCTCGTCCCGGATTCGTCGTCAAGCGATGCATGCCGGGTAAGATATCAAGATATCGCAATATGACAATGGTAAAAATGCGAAAATCCGTATTTCGCGCTTGTCACGGGGCGGTGGCGGGAGTATTCGTCCCCTTCAATGTTCATGGGTTGCGCCACACCCTGCGGGTGCGGCGGAGGAGGGTGGGACGATGGCGACACTGGCGTTTCTCGACGGTCCCCGCAAGGGGGAGCAGATCACGGTGCCCGCAGCCGGCCTGACGCTGGGGCGGGGGCGGCGCTGTGACGTGACGCTCGACGACGGCAAGGTCTCGGCCGAGCACACGCTCGTGCGCTGGGACGACGGGGTGTGGTGGGTCTACGACCTGCAGAGCACGAACGGCACGCAGGTCAACGACCGTCGCACGGCGGCGGCGCGCCTCGCGCCCGGGGACCGGATTGCCGTGGGCGACACGGTGCTCATGTTCGCGCCGGACGAGACGCCGGTCGTGCCCGCGGCGTCCGCCGCCGCCGCCGCGCCGGCCGCGACCGACGACCTGGCTTCCGTGCGCCAGCTCAACGAGGCCTACGCGCGCATGCAGGAGCGGCTCGGGCGCGTCATCGTCGGCCAGCGCGCCGTCATCGAGGAGGTGCTGATCGCCATCCTGTGCCGCGGCCATGCGCTGCTCGTCGGCGTGCCCGGCGTGGCCAAGACCCTCCTCGTCAGCACGCTCAGCCACGTGCTCGACCTCAGCTACAAGCGGATCCAGTTCACTCCGGACCTGATGCCGTCGGACATCACGGGCACGGACGTCCTGGAGGAGGATCACACCACGGGCAAGCGCGTGTTCCGCTTCGTCCAGGGGCCGGTCTTCGCGAACATGATCCTCGCGGACGAAATCAACCGCACGCCGCCCAAGACGCAGGCCGCCCTGCTGGAGGCCATGCAGGAGCACCGCGTCACGGTGGGGGACAAGACCTACCGGCTGCCCGAGCCGTTCTTCGTGCTGGCCACGCAGAACCCGATCGAGCAGGAGGGCACCTACCC
>CAYOBW010000319.1:0-8005 GCA_964402115.1 uncultured Victivallales bacterium | reverse complement strand
TGCGAGCGCCGTGCCGCTGCGACCAGCCCCGCCGCCCCGACGAGCAACAGCGCGACCACCGCGACCACCAACCACGGCCACACCCGCCGGCGGGTCGGCGCTTCCTTCGCTCCGCGGCCGGTTGCCGCCACGCCATCCGCGGCCGTGGCGCGTCGCGTCGGCGCCAGGCGTGCGGCGGCCGCCTTCGCGCCAGCCGGCCCGGGCTGGGACACCCGCCGCGTCGTCGCACCGCTGCGCCGCAGCTTGATCGCGGCCCGGTTGCCTGTCACCTGGATCGTCGCCCGCGCCACGTTCGCCGCGGACATCGCGGCCTGCGGCGCAGCCTGGCTCCACGTCTGACCGCGCCGCTTCAGGAACCAGGGCTGCTCCAGTTCGGGCACGGCCTGCACCGCCGCCTCGAACCCGCTGCAGTCGAACGGCACCTGGAACAGGCTGATCAGGCCTGACCTCTCGTCGCAAAGACAGAAGCTGGCACGGTCACCCCCATCGCGGGGCTCGCCCACGGAGCCGACGTTGACCAGGTAACGCCAGCCCGGACGAACCCGGACCTCGGGTTCGCCCAGCACGCTGAGCCCGCCCTCCGGCGAGAGCGCGAACACGCAGGGCCGATGCGTGTGTCCCAGGAAGATGAGCGGCTTGTCCGTGGCCCGCAGGCACGCCTCCGCGTCAGCGCGTTCGCTAACGTAGCCGAACTCCATGGGAGCCGGCGTTTCCGCGTGGGCGAAGGTGATGTGCTCGTCGTCGAGCAACAGGGGCGCCTGCCCCAAGCGCGCCACCAGGTCGGCCGGAAGCCGGCCGCGCGTCCACTCGATCGCCCGGCGTGCGGTTTCGGAGAACATGCCGAGGTCCAGCCGCCCGGCCAGCGCGGCCTCGTGGTTGCCCAGCACGACGTTCTCGGTGTAGTGCAGGAGGTCGGAAGCCACATCCAGCGGCTGCGGCCCATAGCCGATAATGTCACCCAGGCAGACAATGGCATCCACCTGCAGCGTCCGGATGCGGTCCCTGACGGCGGTCCACGCCTGCCAATTCGCATGTAAATCCGAAACGATTGCGTAACGCATGGTCGGGCACATGCTACCAGAGCGGTTAGCCGGGAGGCAACCCCCGCGAGAGAGAACATCCGCTTGACCTGACGGGCGCGTGTGCTAGCCTGTGCGCGAGGTTGCAGGACGGCACAAAGCCGGTCGCGCGGCAACCCGAGGAGCCAGGGCGCGCATGAAGATTCCGTTGCACATGGATATGCAGGGACCCCCCACCAGCAGGGATAAGGCCCGCACACTCGAACACGATGTACTGGCCGCCAAGGGCGGCGACTGGAACGCCAAGCAGCGGCTGGCCAACACGTTCCTGCCGCTCCTGCGCTCCCTGGCCGAGAAGCGTTCGCAAGACAATGCCGAGATCAACCGCCTCCTCGTGGAGGGTAAGCGCGGGTTGCTCAAAGCCGCGGAGAAGTACTCCAAGAGTGTCGGCGGCGAGCACTTTCAGGTCTTCGCCCTGGATTACATCGCCGCAGCCATGGACGGCAAGGACAAGGGCTTCTTTGCAAAGCTCTTCGGTTCGAAGTAAAGCGTCGTTGCCTCATGACCGATACGCCCCCCGCCCCCACAATCGTCATTCAGCCCGTCCGCTGGACAGAGCGACTCTGCCTATCCGCCTGTTACCCGCAGAACGCGCCTCTGGAAGTGGACGTCGGCTGCGGCAAGGGCCGCTTCCTCCTAGCGCGCGCCGCCGCGCACCCGGAGCGCAACTTCCTGGGCATCGAACGGCAGCTCGCCCGCATCCGCAAAGTGGACCGCCGCGCCCTGCGCCAGGGGCTGACGAACGTGCGGCTGCTCCACGTCGAGGCCGCGTATGCCCTCGAATGGCTCCTGCCCGACGCGAGCGTGGAGGTCTGCTACGTTTTCTGTCCGGACCCGTGGCCCAAGCGCCGTCACCATGGCCGCCGCCTGTTCGGCCCCGCGTTTCTCGACACGCTTTGGACCCGGCTGACCCCGGGGGGCTGCCTGCACGTGCGCACGGATCACGCGGACTACTTCACGGCCATCGCCAAGACCTTCGCCGCCGATCCACGCTTCGAGCCAGCGCCGCCGTTCGAACCGGCCGAGGCGGAGATCACGGACTTCGAGCTGATCTTTCGCCAGCAGGGGCTGACGATGCACCGCGGCTCGTTCCGCAGGCGCGCCGACGCAGGCGCTGCCGCCCCGCTGCCGCCGCCCCCATGACGAAGGCGTAGACGAGGGTCGCCCCGGCCTTGCGCAGGTTGCACTCGACCAGGCCGTTGACAACGAGCCCCGCCAGCATCGCCAGCAGCGTGACGGCCTGCAGCTCCTGCCCCAAGCCGCGGCACGCGGCCCGGCGGGCGAAGACCAGTCCGTCGCCCAGCGCCCGCGCCATCCAGAGCAGGTAGATGCCCAGGCCCAGCCACCCCGTATCCACGAGCAGCTGCGCCACGTTCGAATGCAGCACCTTCCGCACCTCCACGTAGGGATAGGCCTCCGCCATCATCTCGTAGGTCAATGCGCACCAGCCAACCCCGAGCGGGTGCTCGCGAATCAACGCCGGCGTGATGACAAACCACATCGTCAGCCGTAGGCCCGGACGCGCCTCGCGCGCCTGCGTCAGCACCCGCTCCGCCCGCGCCGCCACTCCCGCGCGCACCGCTGGCAGCGCAGCCACCAGGCCGACGGCGATCACGAGCACCGCCAGCACGGCTTTCCACTTCCGGAGCAGAAACCCGGCCGGCGGACCCAGCCACCGCCGGCTCCAACCAGCCCCGACCAGCACGAGCCCCGCCACCAGGAGCACCGCGCAACCCCACGAGCCGCGCTTGAACTGCAGGATCAGCGCCAGCGTCTGCACCGCCAGTGTCGCCCACCACCACCGCGTGCGCCGACCCGCCCGCAGGGCGTAGAGGATGAACGCCACGCTCACCCCCAGGCCCACCATCAGCAGCTGCGCGTCGTTGATGTCGCCGTGATCCATCAACTCCCACCAGAAGTCGCCCGGCTGCGGCGCGCGCTGCATGCCCCGCAGGAAGGCATCCCAGCCGTAATCCGTGAGATCCTTGGCCGCCGCGCCGCGCAGCACGCCGACGGCTCGCACGCACAGCCGCAGGCCCAGCACGACCGTCCCCAGCGCGTAAGCCCGCAGCAGCGCCTCCTGGCGCCGGGGCGTGCAGGCGAGGGTGGCGGCCAGGGGGATCACGATGAACCACGCCAGTTTGTCGAGCTGCGAAAGCGCGTAGGGCGGATTGACCCCCACCAGCGAGGCAAAGACAGCGGCAAGGAAGAACGCCCCGGCCCAGCCGCTCACGGGGGGCAGGCGCGGGGCGCGGCGCACGCGCACCAGGTGCACGACCGTCAGCAGGAGGCTCAGGCCGAAGCCGATCCGTCCCAGGGGCAGCGAGAAGGCCGCTCCCGCGGCGCCAACCAGCAAACACAAATACGCAGCCCGCGCCAACCTCATGACAGGCTCCGCAGGAGCCGCGGCGTAATCACCTCGTCCCGGCGAATGACCCGATTGAGAAACCGCCGCCACGACATACCCCACTTCTCCTTGAAATGCGCCTTCGCATCCATGACGGGCGCACCGTCGAAGCGCGCGGTCGTCCGACGCGAGAAATGGTACACGAGGCTCGTGCCCACGCCGATGAAATGGCGGCAGCCGTGGCGGTAGAACTTCATGGCCAGGTCGGGGTCGCTGCCGTTGCCGGGGAAGTAGGCTTCGTCCAGGCCGCCCACGGCCTCCCAATCCGCACGGCGCACCAGCGTCGGCGTCCACGTGCTGACGACGTTGTATGGCCGCCGCAGCCGCCCGCAGTCCCGCAGCAGACGCTCCTCCTGGAATGTCGCCGGCGCGTCACCGTAATCCTGACCGCCGATGTAGCACGGCGTAGCTCTGCCCGCCTCCACCGCCGTGCCCGAGAGCCAGACCTTCTCGGCCACGTCGAGGTAGGCCGCCAACGCCGTGTCCCAGCCGGGCAGCGGGTACATGTCGTCGTTCATGAAGCAGATCCAGTCGGTCACCGCCAAGCCGGCCGCGCGGTTCACGGCGGGACAGACGCCCAGGTTCTCCGGCGCGCCCAGCCACCGCAGGGGCTTGCCGGCCGCCCAGCGCCGACAGGCTTCATCCTCTTCGTTGAAGAAGACGACGACATCATGCGCCACGGCGCTGTGGCGCGTGAGACCCCGATAGCACAGGTCCAGCAACTCCAGGTTCTTCCAGGTCGGAATGACCACCGAAAACCGCGTCATCGACTCCCCCCCGGCCGCTGCGGCAGCGCGCCTGATTGGGAGCCATTAAACCAAACCGCCGCCGGAACGCAAAGCGGTAAGCGCAGGCATCAATATAGGAAGCGAGTCCCGCGTGACCGTGAGAGCGCAGAGGGACGGCGCAGGAGCGCCGTCCTGCGGCGGCCCCGCGTCGCTCCAGAGCCAGGCTCAGAGGGCATGCTGACCGAGGGCGGTGGTCATTGGCGAAGGTGGGCGGATTTCGTATGCGGCGCCAAGCGGGTATCACGATGACTGCGTGACGGCGCTGGCGCTGGCGAATCATGGTCTGTGTGAGAGCGAGACGGCCGGGAGCATGGCGAGGTTGCTGACAGAGAGCGGGCGACGGGGTGCAGTGGTGTTGAGGCGGGAGAGGGCAGTGGTGGGGTAGACTGCAGGCCCCGCCTCAACCTCGACGGTGCAGCGCAGCGTAACCGGCGTAGCGTTGGCAGCGGTTGTTCGGCTCGTTTGCCCACCACATCGGGCTCACGGTGCGGCTCGGTACAGCAGCACTCTGTAGAACGACGGCGAATGGCTGGGTTGAAGAGCGTCCAGCCATGTCTCCGCGCCTTCTTCTTCGGCGTCTCTTTCGTATACCGTTGTCGCCATGATGTTCGTCCACGAACCTCCGATGAGATCCGTGCCCCGTTGGACATCATAGCCCTTGCCGTGAACCGTGCTCCATGTGATCCGTGCCGTGTCGTTCGTCATTTGCAGGCTCAGAATCCGAAGAAGGGAATGCGGGTCAGTGAGCGCCGTCCCGCACAGTACTTCCTCCGCATCGGTCATGCCATCCCGGTCCGAATCCGCGGAACCATGTAGCCGCTCGTAGCAGCCGATATCCCACCCCGGAGTCCTGTCTCCGTCTCCATCCAGCGGACGCTCAGCACCCTCCAAGTCACTTGTGATCCCTGCGATGCTAAGTCCCTTGTCAATGCCGGCGGAACCTTCCATGAGTCGCCAGTTCTCTGCAGCTTCATCAACGAACTGGGGTGGGCTTGTGATGTTTGCGGTGCCGCCCGGATTCGGGGTTGTGCAGCAATAGTGAAAATGGCTGCCGCCATAGTGGTACCAGTTGTCGCTCCCTCTCATGATGGATCGGTTATTGTAGAGTATGCAATTCTGAAGAGTGCCTCCCAGCCGATGGTAAATCCCACCCCCTCCGTGATGGAACAACTCGACACTGCAAAGGTTACTCACGATCGTGCAGTTTTGAACCAGGCCGCCGTCAGATGTCTGCAGGCCGCCACCATTGTCTCCGGCTACGTTTCCAGCCAGTAGGCAATTTGCGAGTATGCCGCCGGCGTTCAAGGCCAAATCGCCGCCGTCAACGCGACAGTAGTTACGGGCAATGATGCAATTCCTGACTTCCCCCCCGCCCTCGCAGAAGACGCCTCCGCCTTCGTTCTTGGCCGTGTTGCTGACGATAACGCAATCGACGACATACCCCCCGGCGTCACAGAATACCCCTCCGCCACCCCAATGGAGGCCGTAGCCACCGTACTCTGTACTCGAGACGTTATTAGAAATGACGCAGTCTCTGACCGTGCCCCCTCCAGCACAGAAAACGCCACCCCCGCGCCCCGCTCGTCCACGTGTAATAGTGAACCCTTGCACGACGGCATTGGAGTGTGCCAGGTGGAAACAGCAAACAAGATCGCCACCGTCGACGGTGGTGTGCTCGGGACCACTCACCGACCGCACAGTAGACCCGTTGCGCAGGACGAGTTCCTCGGAAAGCGAATACGTTCCATTCGTGACCTCAATGACGGTACCGGCCACGGCCACGGCAAGCGCAGACTCGATGTTCGTGGCGGCAGTTGACCAGTCCGAAAACGGCTGAACATGTCCGCCACGTGGGGAAACAAACGCGGCAGGCACGCCTGCCGTCACGCATCGCTCTGCAAGGTGCGTGAAGACTTCTCCCGCCGCGTTGCTGGCCATCAGGCAGACCGACCACGCGCCATATTGGGAGAAGGTGTTGGTGACGATTGCCCTTCCCAGTCCGTCGGCATCCCATGTGCCGTCGTTCTGAAAGTCCCACCAGTAGTGCACGTCGTTGGTTTGTGTGCCGTGCGACGAAGCCTGGAAGACGACTTGCACGGGACACAAGCCTTGCTTGGGCGATGCGGCGAGATCCGCCCAGAACGTCGCGCTGGGGAACTCGATGTCGTCAAGCCAAGCCGTGTCAGATCCCGAGCCACCGACGACGTTCTTGCTGTACGTCCATCGGAATGTTCGCGAACCTCCGGCAACCTGGTAGGAAACCTGCTCCCAGTCCTTCTCCCCCGACCATGCATCCACCACCACGCCGTCGATGTAGAAGCTGAGAGCGTCGAAGCCCAACTCCGACGAGACTTTGCGCCAGAATGTGATCGTTCCCGGGGAGCAGGGAACGCTGACCTCAAGAGTGGATGCAGAGTTGCCGGAGATCGTCCCGGCCTTCGCGCTAAAGCTCCCCGAATGCCGGACCGTAGAAACGGCTGCCCAGTACGAGGCCCCGGCGTGCCGCCATGGGTAGGCTGACATGTCACCACTCTCGAACCCCTCCGTAGCTGCGATGCCGCGCTGTCCCGTAAACAGCGTCAGAAGCAGCCACAGCCCCCATCCCCCTCTCAGTGTCGTACCCATGTCATAGTCTCCGCAAGCCGACAGCTATTCTGCCTCAAATCATATCAGCCCGCCTCGGATCCTATGCCTCAACTGCGGTATTCGTGTGCAACGACTTACAGTGACGACGTGAGGCATATGGGCAGAGAAATGAGCGTCAATATACCTCGTGACCTGGCGACCGCGTCCAGCTACTCGACTTCCGCCTGTGGCAACGGCGCTCCTCATAGGCGACGAAACTATGCCGAAACGAAAGGGCGGTCAAGGTGTCTTCGAAAGCCGGCGCGGGGCAACTGCATCAAGTTGGTCCGAGGTTCGGCACATCTCACACCCTGCACGCTTCAGCTGAGAAGACCCGCAGCCCTCCACCCGGTGCGGCCACGATCGCCTTGGAGTGGCGACGGCCACGGTGGGGCTGCCGGGACCGCGGACGCGAAGAGTGCTCTGTTGATTTCGCGGGGTTGGTTGCGGGGAGGCTGTCAGACGGATCGGACGCGTACGACGTATCGGACGGGGGGAATATGGCGATTCCTGTTTTCAGTCAAAAGAGCAATCGGTGGCGGGAGGCGTACAACCCGCTTCCGCCTTCGCCAAGCCTACGGCGTGACGTGGCGAGGAGGTGAGTGGTGATTCCAATCTTCAGTCAGAAATCGAACCGGTGGCGCGAGTTCTATAACCCCCTGCGGGGGTTGAATTTGCCGAGGTTGGTGTCGATTCTGGAGGCGGGGGAGCGCGGGCAGTATGCCGACCTGCAGTGGCTCTATTACTAAATGGAGCGGTCGGATCCGATGAGCTACTCAGTGCTGCAGCGGCGGCGGGCGGCGCTGTTGGGGTGCGATTGGGATATTCGGGGAGTGGGAGTACAACCAGGACGCGGTCAGCGGCCGCCGGCGGGGCGTGGCGATCGAGCGGGAGGACTTCGTCATTTTCTGCTGACGATGTTGGCGGAGTTGGAGTCAGGCACCCTGGCGGGGGGCGCCCACTCGGAGACGTTTCGCCAGATCGCCCGCGGGGACGCGGCTACGCTGAGCGAGGTGTTGCAGCGGGGTTTTTCTGGTGGAGGTAAGGGGAGTCGAACCCCTGGCCTTCTGAATGCCATTCAGACGCTCTACCAACTGAGCTATACC
>CAYOBW010000318.1:0-8073 GCA_964402115.1 uncultured Victivallales bacterium | reverse complement strand
TACGCTCATGCGGATGGATGTCCAGCGGGATCGCCGCCGCACCGTCATGCCTCAGTGACGCAGGGGGCTTCCCTTGCACATAACGGCCGGGGACGGCCGTCTCCATAGCGTGGGCAGGCGACGGGGCGTGGAGACGGCGGTCCCCGCCGTTATAGCCCTCCCCCTGCGTCACTGAGACGTTACGCCGCACCGGGGATTCACGCCGAGGCATGGCCATGCAGGGTAGGGTTTCACCCCATGGAAGGAGGCGCCCCCCCCCGCTTACGTTATGTCAGCAGGTGGCAGCAGACACGCCGCGCTGGACGGAATGGGTTTGTGGCGGGGCAGAGTGCGACCTTTGGGAGATGCGACATGACTTCGTGCGTGGCTGTGGAGCGACGGGACCGGGGAGTAGCCGCAAGGCAGGTCGCCTTGCCGCGGGACGTGCGCGTGCATATGCCGCACGTACCGTGCCTGATGGAGTATCCGGTGGAGGAGAACCCTTTTGTGTCCCTGGGTGTGGACCTGACGTATCGGTGCAACATGAGTTGCACCTACTGCTACAACCCCCTGCGCTCATTGGCCGACATGGATTTGTCCTACTTCGAGGAAGTCTGCCGCCGCCTGCCCCAGTGCGTCCATTTCAAGTTCCTCGGCGGCGAACCCACGCTGCATCCGGATTTCATGGGTTTCATCCGTGCTGCCAGGGTCCGCAAACACGAAGTGACCGTTCTGTCCAACGGGCGACGCTATACCGACCCCGATTTCGTCAAGGCGCTTGCGGATCTCGATGCGCGGTTCATTCTCGGGCTTTCCCTGGACGGCGGATCCAGCCGGGACGACGTCTACCAGCAGATCAACAACGAGCATTGCCTGCACTGGAAGATGCAGGCGCTGGAAACGCTCGATCAGCACTTCCAGGGGCGCGTGGAGATTTCAGCGATCATCGTCCGCGGCTTGAACGAGGCTGTCGTCGCCGAACTCCTCGCGCTGGCCGACAGCCATCCCGGAATCGTCCGTTACATCCATTTCCGGACCGTGGCCAAGGCCGGCCGGTGGGATGAGACGGCTCCCTACACCCTGGAGGAACTGAAGGAGATCGTGCGGCCGTACTTCACCGCCGAGCAGTTCCAGCCGCAATGCTTGTGGGAGCCCCATTGCGCGCACGGCGAGGGATGCGGGGGCTGCTACCGTTTCCGACCCACGCCCAGGCTGCAGGTCTCCCTCATCGAGTTCGCCACGCCGCGGGCAGCCTCGTGCCCCAAGCGGGGCAAACTGGTGGACGGCCAGTTCCTCGTCCAGTCCTTCTTCGAGAATATCATGCACAACAGCGACACCCTGATGGAGGGGATCGCCGGCCGGCCGCGCTAGGGAAAGGCTGGACCCTTCCGGGGACCGTCCATGCAAACGCTTGCCAGACTGTGGATGACGATGGGGATCGGCGCAGCAGGCTGCGCCCACGTGCCGGCCATGCTCGACGCGCCGATGCAGCCGGATGGCTGGTGTGCTGTGAGGCAAGTAACCCTGCAAAACGCGCTCGTGTCATCCTGAGCGAAGCGAAGGATCTCAGCCTCGCGTCGAGTCCGAGATTCCTCGCTGCGCTCGGAATAACAAGCCCTTTCGCGCTATGTCGGCACGTTGCATGAAAACACGCTAGAATAGGCCGGGCAGCAGGCGTTTCGTCGACCGGCAGTACTCGATGTAGTCCGGCCCCAGGACCTCCACGAGGGAGGCTTCCTCCACACGGATGCGGTAGAGCAGCGCCGCGAGGAACGGGACCACGCTGACGACCAGGCTGAGCCAGTTGCCGAACGAGAGCCCCTGGCCGAGAATCAACAGCAGGAGCCCGCTGTAGGAGGGATGCCGAACCAGGCGGTAGAGGCCCGTGCGGATCAGCCGGTGGCCGGGATGAACGGCCACGCCGGTGCTGAAGAACTGACCGAGGGTGAGAATCGAGATCCAACGGATGACCAACCCCGCCAGCAGCAGCAGCAGACTGAAGCCGAGCAACCACGGTTGCGGCAGCCGCAGACTGGCGAAGGAGACGCCTTGTAGTGCGGTCCCGGCTGCGAGCCCGGCGCCGATGGCGCCCCAGAGGAGGGTTCGGGACCCCCGGTCGCGGGGCAATGCGCTGCGGCGATTCCAACGGGCGGACACCACCAGGATGACTTCCGAGAGTACCCAGACGATGTTCACGACCTGGATGATCCGAACAAGACTCATCGCTCAACTTTCGATCAGAGAGGGATACGCTCCCCGCTTTTCACACGCTACCATGCTCGCCATCCTACATCAACGCGTTCTAAACGGCGAACACTTAATGGTCAGGGCAACGGAGCTCCGGACACTCGGCACGAGAACGGTGGTTCCTGCGGCGTTTGGGGAGGATGCAGGAGCAGCACGGTTTCACGGCGTCGGGGACCGGTGGCCAGGGGAATGCTGCGCCGGCACGCGGAAGCGCGGCGCGGGTTGGCGGAGGGAGCGCTCGGCTGCTTGCCCCCGACGGATCGTTCTCGCTTTCTGCGCGCAACTCGCCGCGATCGTCTTCCTGGGAACGGGCTGTGCCACGCCCTCGCTCATGCCCACGCCCAACCTCTATGGCCACACGTCGGACAACCCGTTCGCACAGGTGCCGCCGGCTTTCCGCACGAATGCGGTCGAGGTGCTCTACCTGACCGACCGTGCGCCGGAAGGCCCTCCGGCCGAGGCCCCCCGGTATGGGCCACGGCGGTCGCTGTCGCTCGCCTTCGGGCTGACGACCGTAGGCATCGGCCGGGGCATGTCGTGGGACGAGCTCGTGACCGTCAGCCGCTCTGCCGAACGGCGGCGGCGTGTGCCCATGCGCACGGTTGACACGCGCGAGTTGGGAAGGTTCCCGCAGGTCCCGACCCGGGAGGTCGAACAGAACGGCCAGTGGGTGGAGTCTCCGGAAGTCGTCGAGGCAAGAATGGCGGCGGAAGCCCGGCTGAAGGCGCTGGTGGCCGGACGCCTGGCCCTCACCCCCAAGAAAGAGCTCTACGTGTACATCCACGGCGCGGGCAGCGATTTCGAAACCCCCGCGTACGTGATGGCGGGTCTCTGGCACTTCATGGGACGCTGCGGCGTTCCGGTGGTTTACTCATGGCCGTCCGACGGCAGCGGAGAGTCGCTCGCCGGTTACGATTACAACCGCGAGTCGAGCGAGTTCACGGTCTACCACCTCAAGCATTTCCTGCGGGTCCTGGCGAGGTGCCCCGGGATCGCCAAGGTACACTTGATCGCCCACAGCCGCGGGGCCGACACCGCCTTCGCCGCGATCCGGGAGCTGAACCTCGAGATTCGCGCCACGGGAGGCGATACGCAGCGGGTGCTGAAACTCGGCTGCTTCGTGCTGGCGGCGGCGGATATGGACCTGGAGGTGAGCACGCAGCGGGTCAGCGCGGAGCGTCTCATGCGCGTGCCGGAGCAGATGGTGCTGTATGTTTCCCCCACCGACCTGCGCCTCCGCCTGGCCAGTTTCTTCTTCGGCAGCAAGGACCGCCTGGGACAGTCCCATGTCGGTGACCGGTCTCCGCGGCGCGCAGAACTGCTGCGGCACCTGCCGGACATCCAGTTCATCGACGCCCGCGTGGCCGGTTCCGGGCGCGGCAGCCACTTCTACTTCTACGACAACCCGGCCGTCAGTTCCGACCTGATCCTGCTGCTGCGTGACCAGCGCGGCCCCGGGGCCGACAAGGGCAGACCGCTCGTGCGCGAGGCGGACGGCCTCTGGCGGATAGACGCGGACTACCCCGCGCCCAGGCAGGGAACGTACCGAGGTTCCGCCGGGCTTGAGAAGGGAACGTGAGGCGCACCCTCGCGACGTTGGCTGTCATGGGGTCCCGTTGGTTGGCCTGATCCGCGAGTTCCGGGCCTGCCGATTGCGCTTGCCTTCATCCTGTTGCTGTGGGAGAAGAAACAGCCACGCATGACTGTTCGACACTCATACGTTCCGCAGGTCGCGGTGCAGATTCCGCTGACGCTCAAGGGGCACCGGGATGTGTTTGAAGGCATCCTCCGGTATGTGCGCGTCAATGGCCCCTGGCGTCTTTACCGCATGGAAGGCCGCCCGGGTGAACAGCGGCTGCTGGACCTGAAACGCTGGGGGTGCACCGGCATCATCACCGCCCCCTGCACCCTGCGCGAAGCAACGGCCATTGCCAGCACGGGCGTGCCTGTCGTCGTCATGGAGCCCGATCCCGAGATGCTCAGGGCCGACCATCCGCTTGCGACCTGTTCCTGTATGAGGTTCGACTCGTACGCGACGGGCCAACAGGCCGCCCAGTTCTTCCTGGAGCGCGACTTTGAGCGATTCGCTTTCGTGGGCGAGGCCCACGACGTCTACTGGTCACAGGCCCGGGAACAGGGCTTCAAGGAGACGGTCGAAGCGGCCGGCAGCACGTGCAGCGTGTATCCCCTGCCGACGGCGGAAGAACGGCGCGATTGGGCGGTCGAGCGACCGCGCATGGATGCCTGGCTCAAGTCCCTGACGAAGCCCGTCGCCCTGTTCGCGGCCATGGACGGCCGAGCGCGCCAGGTGCTCGACGCCTGCATGGATGCCGACATCCCCGTGCCGGAGGAGGTGGCGGTGCTCGGCGTCGATGACGATCCCTTCATCTGCGAAGCGACCATGCCAACCCTCTCGAGCATGCAGACCAGCAGCGAGCAAACGGGCTACCTGCTGGCCGGTCACCTGGACGCCCTGATGCGCGGGCGACGGTTCAGCAGGCGGGTTTACTGGGCCAAGCCGATCCGCGTTGTGCGCCGGCGCTCCACCGATGCGACGGCCATTGCCGACAGGCAGGTGGCGCGCGCGCGCGAGTACATCTGGCGCGAGGTGGGTCACCAATCGATTCACGTGCCGGACGTCGTGCGCCAGTTCGGCTCATCGCGCCGCTACGCCGAGACCCGCTTCAAGTCCGTGGTCGGGCGCACCATCATGGAGGAAATCCGGCGCGTCAAGCTGGAGCGTGTCTGCGCCCTGCTCGCGGAAACCAACCTCCCGATCGGCGACATCGCCAGGCAGTGCGATTTCGCCCGCGAGAGCCACCTGGGCTTTCTGTTCCGCAAGCACTACAACATGACCATGAGCGAGTACCGCGCCGCGACGCGGCGGCAGAAGTAGGCCGCTGCGCGTGGGCCGCCGTGCGCAAACGCGAAACACAACGTGCGCAAACCGTGGTAGTCGTCTGCGCCCAGGCCACCTTACGGTTGCGCCTTGCTGAAACAGAGGAAGAAGTAAGGTTATGCACTCCATCTGGATCGATGATCGGCAGGTGCAGAGGGCGCTGCGGCGCAACGAGGCGTTCTGGACCGGAGAACTGGAGCAGGGCCCGCTGATGTGGGTCACTGTTCCGGATGCCATACCGGGCACCCCCCCCGCAGAGCCGACGGCCGATGATGAACTGTGGACTGACGTCCAGTACGTGATCGAGGCTGCGGACTACAGCCTCTCCCACTCCCGGTACTTCGGGGATGCCCTGCCCATTCACAACCCCTGGCTTGGGCCAGACCAGGCAGCCGCCTGGCTGGGGGCGGAGATGATCCTGCGGCCCAGGCATTCCACCTCCTGGGTGAGGCCCTTCGTGAAGGACTGGTCGGAGCACCCCAAGTTCGCCATCGATCCGGACAACCGCTGGTGGACACTCTACCTGGACATCCTGCGGGCTTCCGTGGCGCGGGGAAGAGACCGGTGGGTCACCGCCTACCCCGATCTGCACACGGGGATAGACGGCTTGAGTGCGATCCGCGGAGCCGAGAACCTGCTGTTGGACCTGCTGGAATCACCCGGGGCGATCAACCGGGCTATGCGCGACATGACGGAGTTGTTCAAGCAGGTCGTCGACGTCGTTTCGGGCATCGTTCTCCCCGCGGGTCAGGGCACGACCAACTGGACCACCGGTTGGAGCCGCAAGCGTTTTCTCTGCATCGGGCAGAACGACTTCAGCTGCATGATCTCCCCGGACATGTTCGAGGAGTTCTGTCTCCAGGACACCTTGGAGACGATCAACAGCGTGGACCACTCCCTCTACCACCTGGACGGGCCGGCTGCGATCCGCCACGTGCCCAGGCTGCTGGAGATTGAGAAGCTGGACTGCATCCAGTGGATCCACGGCGCGGGCCAGCCCTCCGCCGCGCATTGGCTGGATCTGTTGAAGCAGATCCAGGACGCGGGGAAGTCCGTTCAAGTGCTGTACGGTCCCGCCCACGGGGACGATGCAGACAAGGTGGAGGACCTCAAAATCCTCTGCCGTGAGCTCGATCCAAACCGCCTGTTCTTCTGGGCGACGGCTGCCAGCGTCGACGAGGCGCAAGCCCTGATGAGAACGGCACACGGGCTTCGGTGAACGCCATGTAGCCTGAATACTGGGCCGGTCATGAGGATGCCAAGGCCATGTTCACGGGAGTCGGCTGGTGAAGCGGTAGGTGCCGGACGCCACCTCGGCGCGGAAAAGGCCCCCGTCGACGGCCGCATGGGCGATGCCGGGCTGAGCCGCCGCGGGCTGGCCGCCTTCGCGAACCGCGTCGAGTCCGGCCGCCGGGATGACGACGGTCCCGGTCGTGTTCGGCGGCACGGTCAGGTCCCACGTCAGCGTGTCGCCTTCGACGCGCCAGGCGCTGGCGATCTTTCCGTAGCCGGTCAGCAGCGAACCCTCGACCCGCTTCAGTCCGCTTTCGACACCGGGCGCGGCAATGAAATGCCGAAACCCGGGAGCCTTCTCGTCATAGCGGATGCCCGCCAGCCCCTCGATGAACCAGAGGCCCACCGAGATCATCGTGTTGTGGATCTGCGAGTTGTCGCCGTCCCATTCCTCCCAGATCGTGGTCGCGCCGCTGCGGAGCATGTGCCCGAAGCTGGGATAGTCCTCCTGCGTGTGCATCAGCATCAGCAGGTCGTTGCGCCGCTTGTCGATCAGGTACTTGGCCATGAAGTAGTTGCCGTGCATGCCGGTGTTCAGGTGGCCCTTGCGCGTGACCCTGATGTCGTGCTCCAGCGCGGCCATGACGCGGGGCGCGACGTCCGGCGGGGTCATGTCGAACAGGAGCGGCATCACGAGATAGGCCTGCTCGCCGTTGGCATAGGTGGCGCCGTCGGGATTCAGGAAGCGCGCATGCAGCCGCGCGGCGAGTTCCTTCGCCCGTGTGGCGTAGATCCCGGCCTGCGCCTCATCGCCCACGATGCGACCGATCTTGCCGGCCAACTGCAGGCAGTATACGAGGTAACAGTTGTTGAAAAATAGCGTAGAGCGGTCGTCGACCCGCCCCCCGCTCTGCTTGCGCCCCGGCGGCACCCAGTCGCCCAGGAAGTTCCATTCCGGGGAGCGGGCGCAGCCGATGCCCACATACGGCTGCAGCAGGCCGTCGCCCATTTTCGTCTCGATGAACGCCAGCCACTTCTGCATGACCGGCCAGCCCTGTTCAAGCGGCCGCCGGTCGCCGTTCGTGAGGTAGACCTGCCAGGGCATGGTGATGCAGAAGCCGCTCCAGGCCGGCCCGCCGCCGGCATACTGCGAGAAGGGCGCGGTGTAGGGCACGTCGCCCGCCGCGTTCTGGGCGTCGCACCAGTCGGCCGCCCACTTGGCGTAGAACGGCCCCGTGCGGAAGTTGAGCATGCCCATTTCCATTGAGGTGCCCGAGTCGCCGCCATAGCCCAACCGCTCGCGGTGCGGGCAGTCGACCGTGTAGCCGCCAAGGCTCAAGCACTTGTAGGTCCAGCACATCATGTCGTGGATCTGGTTCAGCAGCGGATTGTCGCAGGAAAAATTCGAGCCTTGCTCGTAGGCGGTGGTGACCAGCCATCCCTTGATCTCGTCCGGCTTCGGCGCCCGCGGCAGGCCCCTGGCGATGACGTAGCGGCCCGCGGCGTAGTTGAACCGGTTGCGGAACCGCTCGCCGCCGCCGCCCCGCGCGACGTACTCGCTGTGCTGGCCGTAGACCTGGAAGGTGCCGTTGGGGAACTGCTTGTCCGCGAACTCCAGCGTGATCTTCGCGCCGCGCGGCGTGTCGTCGGGCAGGGCCAGCTCGAACCAGCCGGTGTAGTTGCGGCCCATGTCGAGCAGAAACCCGCCGTCGTGC
>CAYOBW010000317.1:0-8097 GCA_964402115.1 uncultured Victivallales bacterium | reverse complement strand
CGTGGCGCAGGCTGAGCTGCAGCTCGAGCGCGCCCGCGATGCGCTGGCCGGCCGCGCGGGCGCCACGAACGACGTGCCCGCGCTGCTGGCGGAGGCGCGGACGCTGCTGGCGGCCACCGGCGCCGCGCCGCCCCCCGGCGCGCGCCACGGCCGCGTCGTGGAGCTGGCCTACCTCGCGGACAACGACGGCTCGCCACAGCCCTACTACCTCTTCGTGCCCTCCGTCTACGATGGCTCCCGTGCGCTGCCGCTCGTCGTCTTCCTCCACGGCTGGGACCCCTCGGTCAGCCGCCACATTCCCTGGTTGCTGCCCGACAGCCTGCTCGACTTCCCCGAGCGCCACGGGGCGTTCTTCCTCACGCCGCACGGCCGCACGAACACGGATTTCCAGTACGCCGGCGAGCAGGACGTGCTACGCGCCCTGGCCGAGGTGCAACAGGCCTACCGCGTCGACCCCGACCGCGTCTACCTGACAGGGGCCTCGATGGGGGGCGCCGGAGCCTGGCAGATCGCCTGCCACTACCCGGACCGCTTCGCGGGCGTCGCGCCGATGAGCGCCCAGACGGACTGGTTCCGCTTCTGGACCGAGTTCTTCGACTATCCGCCGCGCGACCAACTGCCCCGGCATATCGCGCACCTCATGGCCATGCACAGCCCGCAGGACCTCGCGCTCAACCTGCGGGCGCTCTATTCCTACAGCCAGCAGGCGCCGTCGTGCTTCGTCGGGATCGCCCACGGCCTCGAAATGGACCAGCGGCTCACGGCCCTGCGCATCCCGCACCAGTTCGACGCCGTGCCCAGCGCCATGGGCCACTACCTCTATATCGAGTCGAACAGCTGGGAGCGGATCTTCGCCCGGATGCTCCCCCAGACGCGGGTCCTGTATCCGGAGACCGTCACCTACACGACGCGCTCGCTGCGCTTTGCCGGGGCCTACTGGGTGCGACTCGACCGGCTGTTGCGCTGGGGGCGGCCCGCCACGGTGCGGGCGCAACTCAAGGGCCCCGGGCGCCTGCTCGTGGTCAGCGACAACGTGGCCAACATGACGCTTACGCCCCCGCGCGCGTGGGCGGAGGGGGACGGCCGGTTCGCCGTGGAATGGAACGGCGAGGACGCCGGCACGGCCCGGCTCGATGCGGAGGGCCGGCTGCAGCTTGCCGCGCTGGCGCCCGCCGGCAGCCCGACCAACCGGCTGCACAAATCCCAGGCCGTGTGCGGCCCCGCCTCGGACGTGCTCAATTTCCCCTTCGTGGCCGTGCGGCCGACGGGCGGTTCCGCCGCGGAGCGCGCGGAGGCCGAGGCGCTGCTGGCCACGTTCTGCGCCGACTGGTTCAACTACGCCGAGGGCCGGGCGCCGGTCATGGACGACACCGCCGTGACGGACGCCGTCATGCGCAGCCGCAGCCTCGTCCTGTTCGGCCCGCCCGCCTGCAACGCCGTGCTCGCGCGCGTGGCGCCGCTCCTGCCCTTCCGCCTCAACGCCGACTCCATCACGCTGCCCAACGGACGCACGTTCACGGGGGACGGGCTGGGGTGGCTCATCACCTACCCCAATCCCCTCGCGCCCGACCGCTACGTGCTCGTCTACCACGGCCGGCCGTGGGGCGAGGGACGGTCCAACAACCACCGCTTCGACCTCATCCCGGACTTCACGATCTACACGCCGGAGAAGGTGCCCGGGCTCGGCATCAACCGCTACCTCGCCGCCGGCCTCTTCGATGCCAACTGGCAATTCGCCGAGGAGCTCACCGACTACGGGGCGCCGTAACGGAGCCGGATTTCCGGCTGCGGGGGAGAGGCACAGCCACAGCACCTGACGGCGGACTTCGCATCCCTTTCCCCCGACACCCTTTCTTCCGCAGCGAACGGTGCCATTCAACGTCAGCCCCACCGTCCACCCCACCCACCGCACCGCCTCCTCCGAATCCCACCCCCCCCACGCAGCTTTCCCGCATCCATCACATCCCACCGGCCCCAGCCTTCGCCGCCCGACCGTTGTGCTCCCGCTTCCACGCCACGATCGCCCGCATTACCTCCCGCTGGGCCTCGTCGTACCGGAAAAAATCCAGCCCCAGGTTCAGTACCTCCCCGCCGTATCGCTCGTTTTCCATCGTCCACGAACTGTACCCCCGGTACTTCTCCCGCAGCCACCAACGCGAGAACCCATATGCCGCGTGATGCCGCGCGTACAACGCCGTCCCCGGAAGCGGCGCCACGAGTCCCGCCCCGCCCACATGATCCATCCACGGCCCCAGCCGCTCCATGCACGCCAACGTCTTCTCCAACCCCGCCGCCGTCTCCCCCGGGAAACCCATCATGAAGTTGCACGTCGTCAGCAGCCCCGCCTCCTTGCTCCACCGCACGGCTCGCTCCACCTCCGCAACCGTCTGCCCCTTCCCGATCGCCGCCAGCAGTTCGTCGTCCCCGCTCTCGACCCCGAAATTGATCGCCAGCAACCCCGACCGCCTCAACGCCCGCAGCATCGCCGGCGTCACCGTCCCGGCTCGCGTCATCCCATTCCATTGCAGCGGAAAATTCGCCCCACGCTCCACCGCCTCCGCCAGCATCAGCGTCTGCGCCTCGTCAGCCGTGAGCGCATCATCCAGAAACGAGTAAAACGTCTGCCCGGTGAGCCGGTGCCATCCGTTGAGTTCCTCGACCACCCGGGCCGGACTCCGGTGCCGCACCCGCCGCCCCGTCACATGGTTGGCACAAAAGGTGCATTTGGCCGGACAGCCCCGGCTCGTGATCACCCCGCCCGGCCACGCCACGGAAGTCCGCTGCCCGTACCACTCGCCCGCGAAAAGCTCGCCCGCCGTCCACGCGTCCGCCAGGCCGTCCAAGTCTGCCGTTACACGACGACGCCCACCCGCCACCCCGCCCTGGCCGTCACGCCTCCAGATTCCCTTCACCGTCTCGATCCCGCGCTTCCCGGCTACCACCTCCGCCAACTCGCACAGCGTCTCCTCCGCCTCCCCCACGGCCGCCACATCGAACCCCTGCTCCAAGACCTCCGCCGGACACGCCGTCGCATGGCCCCCGCCCGCCACCCACAGTCGCCCCCCAATCTGCCTCCGCAAGGCCCCCAGCCACGCATACGTCCCCGGCATCCAGCCCGTCCACAACCCCACCCCCACCATCTCCGGGCGCCACGCCGCCAACGCCCCGATCATCGCCGTCACCATCCCCTCCGGCCCGCGCCCCGCCGCCTCCAGGATGCGCACCTCATGCCCCTGCCTCAACAGGGCTGCCGCCACATAGGTAATCCCCACCGCCGGCATCCCCAGCCCCTCGGACACCGGCGGACTAACCAGCAACACCCGCACCGTCACAGCACCAGTCGCGAGTTCCGTAGAACCTCGAGCCCGCACGCACACCCCCCGACCACCGGCCCGCACGGCGAGTGTGGCGGAGCAAACGACGGAACCGGCCCCCACCCCAGCACCCCCTGCACTTGGGCCGCACACTGCCACCGCCGGAACGCACGGCAAAACCGCTGGGCAAACCACACCCGAATCGCGCCCTTGGCTTCCACCGACGTCGCCAACTCCTGCAACGCGCCGATCAGGGTCTCTGCCAGGCGCCCCTCCTGCAGCCCGGCCATCCCCGACGAATGGCCAGAGCTGAGGGGGAAAGGTCTGGCTCGTGTCGGCGGCGCCAGCGGCGATACCACGACCGCGAATGACGGGAAGGCGTCGGTCTTCCACACCACCCACCCGCAGGACCAGTTCAGCCACGCCGTCTCCACCCCATCCCCAAATACCCGCGCCGCGTTCCACGGCATCCCCGCAGCGCACAAGGCCTCCACAATCGGATCCGCGAGGCTCCCCCAGCCCTGCAACGCCCCCGGCGGCGTCATCAGCGTCGGACCGTTCACCAGCCCTGTCACGATACCCGCACTGTCGATCCAGGCATTGGACGCCGACAGGGCCGCCGCCGCCGCCGCGTCCATCCACCCCCTCCACTTCGCCGCCCGCGCCGCTGCTTCCTGCTGCGCGTCCTGCGCCGCCGCTTGCCGGGCTGCCCGCTCCGCGTCCCCTTGCTCGTCGCGGTACTGATCCGCCAAGTCCGCTCCTCTGTTGGCATGCAGCGGCAGCGCCTGGATCCGCGCCCCAGCGCTCATACCCCCCGCGGCCCGCATCGCCAACCGCCCCCCCAGCCCGGACACTCGGAAGAAGGAACTCCCCAGCAGCCCCACGTTCCTGCGCGCCAGGAACTCCAACCGATTCCCCAGTCTCTGCAACTCCTCCGCCCGACGCTTCGTGACCGGGTTCAGATAGACCCCCGCGGGCTCGAGTGCCGGCACCTGCGGCTTCACCGGCTTGCCTGGGATGTTGGCCATAACGCCCCTCCTTCCGTATATACTGACAACGAGTCGCTTTTCAGGCGGCACGGACACACGCCGCTAAAACCCCCCTGAAGGCGCGCTTTCACGACGCAAACAGTACCCGAACACGGCTGCCCGTCTCAATGCGCATCTCCCGTGTCGCCGGCACGGATTCTCCTCCGTTGGCGTCAACGTCAGGGCTGTGCGGACTGGCGGGCCGTTCGCGGGCCGCCAGTGCGCACCAGCCCATTGTTGTGGTCGTATTCCGTCATCATCTTCGACAATGCCAGAAGAACCTGGGTTCGCTGATTGGCAGCCGACTCCGGATGAACCTCCAACGGCGGTGGATCCGTGCGGTGAAGGTAGATGCTGAATCGTGAGTTGAAATACGTAGGCAGCGGGTGCCTGTCATCTTCGTCATTGAGCATCCCGTACTTCGTCTTGCCGTCAAGCTTTGGATTGTTCGTAATCTCCTTGATGGCCTCAGCGCGCTTTGCCTTCAGATCAGCATACTGCTTGTCTGCCATGCGCTCTTTGAACACAAGCATGATGAGATAGTCGGTCTTCTGACCAAAGTCACGCAGGATGTCCTTTAGTTCCATTAGCGGTAGGTTGATCGGGTTAAGAAGGATAATCTGCTCGTCCCGACTGATGACGATGGCACGTGCATCGGACCTGACCGTCCAACCCGCCGGGATGTTTGGCCGAAGCGCTGCAACGATCTCAGACGGATATGTAGGCGGGTAGGTGTCCCCAGCTGTCGCGGCTACCGTCGCCAAGACCAAACAT
Organism: uncultured Victivallales bacterium; assembly: GCA_964402115.1. GTDB lineage: Bacteria > Verrucomicrobiota > Kiritimatiellia > UBA8416 > CAYOBW01 > CAYOBW01. Next base: position 2,981 of record CAYOBW010000317.1, on the reverse strand, counting down.
ATGCCTATGGATCTTCTCATCTTCATGACCACAACGTCGAGGCTGACGTTCGGCGAGCTTCGAGCCGTAACGTCCGGCCTCTTGTTGGCTCCGGTTCATTCATTCAGTGCCAGTGCGAAGGTGACGGCGACGCGGATTTCTCGCATGCGGTCGATCGAGAGCCTGGTGAGTAGGGAACCGATCGTGCCCTTTGCGACTGTCTGGAGGTGGTCGCAGTTGACCGCACACTCCTTGGCGACACCGTCCCTCTGGTCCAGCAAAACCTCGCTCGGAATGTCTCGAATCGTGGAAGTGACCGGGGCCACCGTGACCTCACCGATGTGGGGGATAATGGAATCGCGTGTCAGGATGACGACGGGGCGGCTCTTGTCCGGCCGGTCGAACTTGTACCAGCGAACATCGCCGCGTCTCATTCATCGCCCCACTTCTGCTCGCGTTCCCAGACGTCAAACTCACCGGCCCCAGCCGGCTTCCGGATGTACCCCTGGCGATGCTTCTCCTCCAGTTTCTGCGTCCTTATCCTCTCGATCGCGCGTTGGAGCGCGTCTCGTGCAAAGGCCGACCGTGTCGTGTGCAGATCCTTGACAACCCGGTCTACCGTCTGGACCAGATCCTCATCGAGTGTCATCTGTACTGTTCTCATCTGCCAACCTCCATGTGGATTACGATAGCTATACTACTACACATCGCCAGGGGGTCAATCAATCTCTTGCAGAGTGAACGACGACAGTCAGCCGCCGAGTGCCCGCCGCGGGCACGAGGCAGGCTGGACTTTCTGGTTCGGCGACTTCGATTTCCTCAGTTTAGCGTGTTGGCCTCTTTCATGTTCTCATCGCGTGGGTTTCTTCTTGGTGGTGGGCGTCGCCCAGGCCGGCCATTTCAGCACGGTTCGGCGCAATCGCTCGATCGCCGCCAACACGTTCTGCTTCGAGTCGCCGGTCAACCGTCCCTTTCGTCCCCGGATGTCCGCCACTCTGCCGACCAGCAACTCCATAGCCTTCAGGGCGTCGGCGGCATACTCCTCTCGCGTCGCGCTTTTGAACGTGACGTCCACCGACGCCGGCTTCGGTTTGTCCGGGTCCTTGTTGCCCTCCAGCGCGTCCAGGGCGCGATCCCATTCACGGGTGCTCATGTCCTTCAGCGGCGTTTGCCGCCCGGTCCGCGGGTCGGTCAACAGGGTATCGGGCGTGAGCGTGGCGGCGATCTGGTCGGGCAGCGCGGCGATCCGATACAGGACGGTGGGATCCAGATCGATGAACGATGACGTTGCGTGCAAGGCTATCTGTTCAAATTGCGGCAGACCACGAAGGTGCGCGGTCACATCGAGCGGTTGGAACGTACGGCGGAGCCTGGAGCGAGGCAGGGGACGGCTGGCAGGGCACGGAAGTCGAGTTGCGGCTGCTGGGCTGGACACGGGCGCGACGGTGCCTCTTCCTGCGTCGGCCGGCTGACCGTGCGCCCGCTCAGCCCGCCTTGCCCGCTTCCACGGCGTTCGACTTCGTTTAGGTGCTCGATCACGGGCCCTGCTATGAATGCATCGTGCTGGTGACCAACACCGCAATGGCCGACAAGGCGCAGATGGTCTTGTGCCGCATCGGCACGTTTTTCAACCGTCTGCGTTCGCTTGCGGAGCAGTTGAGTCCCGAGGCGATCTGGACCCTCATTCTGTCGGTGGCCTTCCGGGTTTGGCTGCTGGGAAAGCCCCTGCACCCGGTCGTTGAGGGGAATCAAACGCTGCTCCTGTTCACCCCGTAGGGGGCCGGCAGCCAAAACAAGAACTGTTCGGCCACGCGCAGCGTGACCGAACTGCTCTTTCTAGGCTCAGAGGAGGACGGTCCACTGCGTGCCATCGGGCAGGCACACGCGGTAGAGCCCCGGCGGCAGGTTCGGGTCGAACGTGAGTTGCAGCGTTCCGGCTTCCCAGCGCACGCTGGCCACTGCGCCCGCAACCGGTTCCGCGTCCGCCACCGTCAGGCCGTCCTCCGCGAGCCTGAACACCTGGATCTGCTCCGGCGCGAGGTCCGGCGTCTCAGCCGGCAGGTTGCGCAGGAAGACCCGGTGGCCCCACGCGATCACCAACCCGCCCTGTCCGCCGGCCGCGCCCGCGCCCGCCGTCAGCCCCTCGTCGAGAACGGTCGGCCACGGCACGCTCAGCTCGTCGGTCGGCAGCGAGGCCTGCCACAGCCAGCCCGCAAGGTGATACTCGCGGATGAAGTAACCCCAGCCTCCCACCCAGACCGTCGCGGGCGGTTGGGCAGGCAACGTCGGAGCCGTCGGGGGCGGCGGCGCCAGTACGGTCAGCGTGAAAGAAGTTTCCGTGGTCAGCTCGCCGGCATCGGTGACCGACACGGTGATCACGTGCGTTCCCACGTCCTGCAATCCCGGCGTGCCGGAAAGGGTACCCGTCGTCGGGTCCAGGAACAGCCAGGACGGCGCGACGCGCAGGACGAAGGTCCAGCCGCCCGGCTGATCGTCGACGATACTCAGCGGACCGACATAGGGACTGCCGGCCAATGCCGCCGCCGGCGCGGCGCCGAAGGCGGGCGCGTCGTTCACCGGCCGCACGGTGAGGGTCACCGTCGCCACGTTGCTGTCCGCCTGCCCGTCGTGCGCCCGCCACGTGAAGCTGTCGCCGCCTGCGTAGTTCGCGGCCGGCGTGTACGTGAAGCTCCCGTCCGCCCGCAGCGTGAGTGCGCCGTGCGCCGGCCCGCTCACCAGCGCATAGCCCAGCGTGTCGCCCTCGACGTCCGTCGCCGTCGCCACGGCCCCGTTCAGCGCCGTGTCCTCGTCCGTCGCCGCCGCGCTGCCCGCCGCCACCGGCGCGTCGTTCACGGACCGCACGGTGAGGGTCACCGTCGCCACGTTGCTGTCCGCCTGCCCGTCGTGCGCCCGCCACGTGAAGCTGTCGCCGCCCGCGTAGTTTGCCGCCGGCGTGTACGTAAAGCTCCCGTCCGCGCGTAGCGTCAGCGCGCCGTGCGCCG
>CAYOBW010000316.1:2829-8116 GCA_964402115.1 uncultured Victivallales bacterium | reverse complement strand
CGGGCAGCTGGCCGCCCTCGCCCGGCTTCGCGCCCTGGGCGATCTTGATCTGCAGATCCCGCGCGTTCACCAGGTACTCGGCCGTCACGCCGAAGCGGCCGCTGGCAATCTGCTTGATCGCGCTGCAGCGGCTGTCGCCGTTCGGCAGCGGCTTGTAGCGCTCGCGGTCCTCGCCGCCCTCGCCGCTGTTGCTCATGCCGCCCAGCCGGTTCATGGCGATGGCCAGCGTTTCGTGCGCCTCGCGGCTGATCGAGCCGAACGACATGGCGCCGGTGACGAACCGCTTCACGATTTCGCTGGCCGGTTCCACTTCCTCCAGCGGCACGGGCGCCACGGGCTTGAACGCGAACAGGCCCCGCAGAGTGAACTGCCGCCTGGTCTGGTCGTTGATCAGCTCCGCGTAGCGCCGGTAGAGCGCGGCGTCGTTCTGGCGCGCGGCCCCCTGCAGCAGGCTGATCGAATCGCCCGTCCACAGGTGCCGTTCGCCTTCCAGCTGCAGCCGGTAGTGCCCGCCCACGTCCAGCAGGCGCCGCGCCTTGTCGGCCGCCACCGCGCGGGACGCGCGGTGCCGCGCCGTCGCCTCCGCGGCGATCTCGTCCAGCCCGATGCCGCCCACCTGCGAGGCCGTCCCCGGGAAGTAGCGCTCGATCACCTCCGCGCCCAGGCCGACCGCCTGGAAGACCTGCGCGTTGCGGTAGCTGCGCAGCGTCGAGATGCCGACCTTCGACATGATCTTGAGCAGCCCCAGGCTCAGCGCCTGGGTGTATTGCTCCAGGGCGCGGGCCACGCCGCTGCGGGCCGTGAGATCCTGCCGCTGCGCCATGTCCGCGATCGTCTCGAACGCCAGGTAAGGGTTGATGGCGGAGGCGCCGTAGCCCAGCAGCACGGCCATGTGCATGACTTCGCGGGCCTCGCCCGTTTCCAGGATGAGCCCCACGCTCGTGCGCAGCCCCTTCTGCGCGAGGTACGCGTTGACGGCGGAAGCCGCCAGCAGGGCCGGGATGGCGGCCTCGTCGGCGCCCAGCTCCCGGTCGCTCAGGATGACCAGGCGCGCGCCCTGCCGCACCGTGTTTTCCGCCATGCGGCAGAGCCGCTCCAGCGCGGCCTGCAGCTCCGGCCCGCCGCCGCCGCACGGGAAGCCGATGGGCAGCGTCCGCGACTCGAAGTCCGGCAGATTGAGGTTGCGGATGCGCTCGATATCGTCGTTCGAAAGGATGGGGTGGCGCAGCTTGAGCAGGCGCGCGTGGCCCGGCGCTTCCGTCAGAATCTGGTCGGAGTTGCCGATGAACGTCATCAGCGACATCACCAGCTCCTCGCGGATCGGGTCGATGGCCGGGTTCGTGACCTGCGCGAACATCTGCTTGAAGTACCAGTACAGCAGCTGCGGGCGCTCGGAAAGCACGGCGAGCGGCTCGTCGGCGCCCATGGAGCCCACCGGTTCGTGGCCGGTGGAGGCCATCGGGTCGAGGATCACGCGCAGGTCCTCGCGCGTGTAGCCGAACAGCGTCTGCCGGGTCGCGAGGGTGGCCCGGTCGGGTTCGACGGGCGACGTGGCGTTGAAGAACCCGTGGATCTTGATGCGGTTCTCCTCGACCCAGCGGCGGTAGGGCTGCCGGCGCGCCAGGCGCATCTTGATCTCGTAGTCGGTCAGCACGTGGCGGTTGCGCGTGTCCACGAGCATCATCTGGCCCGGCCGCAGCGCCCCCTTCTCCTTGATGCGGTCGGGGGGGAGGTCCAGCACCCCCGCCTCGGAGGCGAAAACCAGGAAGCCGTCCTGGGTGATGGTGTAGCGCGCGGGGCGCAGGCCGTTGCGGTCGAGCATGGCGCCGACGGAGTGCCCGTCGGAGAACACCAGCGCGGCGGGGCCGTCCCACGGCTCCATGATGCCCGCGTGATACTCGAAGAAGCCGCGCAGGTCCGGGCCCATGGGGTAGCGCTCGCCCCAGGCCTGGGGCACGAGCATGGTCATGGCATGGTCGAGCGACCGGCCGCCCCGCGCCAGCAGTTCGACGGCATTGTCGAGGCAGGCGGAATCGCTGCCGCCCGGCTCGACGACGGGGAGGACCTTGGCGATGTCGTCTCCGAACAGCTCCGACTTGAGGTTGCGTTCGCGCGAGCGGATCCAGTTGAGATTGCCCTTCAGCGTGTTGATTTCGCCGTTGTGGGCCAGGAAGCGGAACGGCTGCGCCAGCTCCCACGAAGGGAAGGTGTTCGTACTGTAGCGCTGGTGCACGATGGCCAGGGCGCTTTCGACCCGCGGGTCGTCCAGCTCGCCGTAGAAGCGGGGCACCTGCCGGGCGGTCATGAGCCCCTTGTAGACGATCGTATGCGCCGAGAGGCTGGGGATGTAGAAGATGTCCTCGGGGCCGATCGAGGGGGCGACGCGCGCCTGGACCTGCTTGCGCACGATGAAGAGGCGGCGCTCGAAGGCTTCCTCCGTCAGCCCCGGATTGGCGACGAAGAACTGCATGACCACCGGTGCGCGCTGGCGGGCGACCTTGCCCAGCTGCGCGTAATCCGTCGGCACCGTGCGCCAGCCCAGGAAGGTGAGGTTCTCGGCGCCGACCACCTTCTCGATGACCTGCAGGCACCCTTCCCGCGTCTCCCGCGCCTGCGGCAGGAAGCACATGCCCACGCCATAGACGCCCGGGGCGGGGAGCGTGAGGCCCAGGGCGGCGCACTCCTCGCGGAGGAACCGGTCGGGCACCTGGATCAGCAGGCCGGCGCCGTCGCCGGTATCCTCGTCGGCGCCCGTGGCGCCGCGATGCACCAGGTTGATGAGCACGCGGATGCCGTCGGCCACGATCGCATGCGAGCGCGAGCCGTCGATGTTGACCACGAAACCCACGCCGCACGCGTCATGCTCGTGGCAGGGATCGTACAAGCCTTGCTTTGGAAACACAGCCACCCCCAGGAATACGTAAAGACCGCGAAAAAATACACTCCCCCGCCGGCAGCGTCAAGCTGTCCGGCGGGGGAGCTTCGCGATCGGCCCGGCTCCGTCCCGGGTTTTACATCATGAACAGCAACTCGGTGTAGGTCGGCAGCGGCCAGAGCTCGCTCGGCACGAGGGCTTCGAGCCCGTCCACGGCCTGGCGCAGCTTCAGCATGCCGGCCAGCATCGTCGCGATATCGTGATCCGCCAGCGCCTGGTCCAGGACCGTGCAGCCGGCCAGCGCCTCGTTCGTCAGGGCGCAGACTTCGCCGAGCAGCTTGCGGAGCGGCGCGGCATCGCCGGCGCCCAGGCCTTCGATGCCCTGCACGACGCCCGCGAGCTGCGCCTGGTACTCCAGCCCCGTCGGCACGATCAGCGTCCGGGCCATGTTCACGGCCACCCCGGCCTCGATCGTCACGTTCTGCGCGTAAGCGTGGGTGTACACTTCGTAGCGGGAGCGGACCTCACGCTCGCTCAGCACGCCGTACTTCTCGAACAGGGCGATCGCCTCCGGCTCGATCAGCTTCTCCAGCGCTTCGGGCGTCGTGCGCAGGCACGGCAGCTTGCGGCGGGCGGCTTCCGCGTGCCACTCCTTGGAGTAGTTGTCGCCGTTGAACAGGATGCGGCGGTGCTTCTTGACGAGGCCCTGCAGCAGGGTCTGCAGCGCCTTGTTGAAGGCCGTGCCGCCCTTGACCGCCTTCTCCAGTTCGGAGGAGATTTCGTCCAGCGCCCAGGCGACGATCGTGTTCAGCACGACGTTCGGTCCCGCGCAGCTCTGGTTGGAGCCGACCGCCCGGAACTCGAACTTGTTGCCCGTGAAGGCGAACGGGGAGGTGCGGTTGCGGTCCGTGGTGTCCTTCGGCAGCGTCGGCAGCGAGGACACGCCGATCTTGATCGTGCCGGCGCCCTTGGAGCTCTTGGGCTTGCCCTTCTCGAGCTGGTCGATCACGTCCGTCAGCTGGTCGCCCAGGAAGATCGAGATGATCGCCGGCGGGGCCTCGTTGGCGCCCAGGCGATGGTCGTTGGCCGCGGTCGCGACCGCGGCGCGCAGCAGCACGGCGTGCGTGTCCACGGCCTTCATGAGGGCGCAGATCATCGTCAGGAACTTGGCGTTCTCGTGTGGGGTGTCGCCCGGCGAGAGCCAGTTCTTCCCGTCCGTGCCGCACACGGCCCAGTTGTTGTGCTTGCCGGACCCGTTCACGCCGGCGAAGGGCTTCTCGTGCAGCAGGCAGGCGAAGCCGTGCTTCTCCGCCGTGGCGCGCATCACCTCCATGGTGATCATGTTGTGGTCGACGGCCAGGTTCTGCTCCTCGAACACGGGCGCCAGCTCGAACTGGGCCGGGCTGACCTCGTTGTGCCGTGTCTTGGCCGGCACGCCCAGGCGCCAGAGTTCACGGTCCAGGTCGCACATGAACGCGATCACGCGGGTCTTGATCGCGCCGAAATAGTGGTCTTCCATCTGCTGGTGCTTGGCCGGCTTGCGCCCGAAGAGCGTGCGGCCGGTCTGCAGCAGGTCCAGGCGCGCGTCGAAGTACTTCTTGTCCACGAGGAAATACTCCTGCTCGGGCCCGAGGGTCGCGTAGGCGCGCTGCCCGGTCTCCTCGACGCCAAACAGCTTGCCCAGCCGCGCCAGCTGCGCGGCCAGGGCGTCCATCGAGCGCAGCAGCGGGGCTTTCTTGTCCAGCGCTTCGCCGTGGTAACCGCAGAAGACGGTCGGAATGCAGAGCGTGGCGCCGTTCGGACCCTCCTTGATGAAGGCCGGACTGGTGGGATCCCACGCCGTGTAACCGCGCGCCTCGAACGTGGCCCGCAGGCCGCCCGACGGGAAGCTCGACGCGTCCGGTTCACCCTGGATGAGCTCCTTGCCCGAGAACTGGCTGACGGCGCCTCCCTCGCGGTCCGGCGTCAGGAAGGAGTCGTGCTTCTCCGCGGTCGTGCCGGTCAACGGCTGGAACCAGTGGGTGAAGTGCGTGGCGCCCTTCTCCATCGCCCACGTCTTCATGGCCTCCGCCACCTCGTCCGCAATCGTTCGGTCCAGGTTCTTGCCGCCCCGGATCGTCTCGGTCAGCGACGCGTAGGCCCGCTCCGACAGGTAGCGCCGCATGGTCCGGAAGTTGAACACGTTCTCGCCGTACGAATCCACAATTGCATTAACCGCGCTCTTCATCAACGTTTACCGCCCTTTCTTTGATCCGCCAACCCGCCAGGCGCGCCACGATCCCATGGCTTCCGCCTCTCTGCCATCCACATGCGACTTTCGCCTGGGGCCGCTCCGCGAGGGCCATCTCTGCCCCCCCGAGGCGCCTCCGCGCAAGCTAAGTCTGTACCCCTCTATTCGCAGCTTGCGTGCCA
>CAYOBW010000316.1:0-2819 GCA_964402115.1 uncultured Victivallales bacterium | reverse complement strand
CAGGAGAGAAGGTGTTTCAGTGTATGTATGTTAACCTATTGCAGGGGATGTCCTGCACAACACGAATTTGGCTTTCAGAACATCGGTGTACTTCGATCAGGCAATTTGCTACAATAATGTATCTGCTCGAGCCTCGGCGACAGGCAGGTTGGGCATGACGTCGATGGCCATGGCCGCTGCGCCCCAGATGCCCCGCCCGGCTCCCGCGAGACCGGCGATCATGGCGGCGTTGTCGCCGCAGTAGCGGGGTTTGGCGAGCAGCAGCCCCACGCCCTCCGCCTGGGCCAGCCGGGTCAGTTTCTCCCGCAGGCGGCGGTTCAGCGACACCCCGCCGCCGGCGACCAGGAAGCACTCGTCGGTGAGCGCGGCTTCGCACCGTTCCACCAGGGCGTCCACGATGGCCTCCTGGAAACTGGCGGCCACGCTGGCAAGCGCGTGCGGATCGTCGCCGACCGGGTTGTTCCGGAGGTGGTAGAGCAGCGCGGTCTTGAGTCCGCTGAAGCTGAAGCAGAGCTCCGGGTTCAGGCCGGCGACGGGCAGGCGGTCCCGCTTCTGCCGCCCGCGCGGGAAGGGCACGGCATCGGCCTTGCCGCCCTGGCTGGCGCGGTCGATCGCCGGACCGCCGGGATACCCCAGCCCCAGGAGGTTGGCACCCTTGTCGAAGGCCTCGCCCGCGGCATCGTCCAGGGTCTGGCCGAGCAGCGTGTATTGCCCCAGCCCCTCGGCGCGCACGAGGCACGAGTGGCCGCCCGACACCACGAGGGCCAGGAACGGCAGCACGGCCTCCGGCGCGGGCCCGTCAGCCTCCAGAAACACGGAGTAGAGGTGGGCTTCCAGGTGATTGATGGCGCACAGCGGCTTGCCCAGCCGCAGGGCCAGGGCCTTGGCCGCCGTCAACCCTACGAGCAGGGAGCTGGCGAGCCCCGGCCCGTACGTGACCGCCACGGCGTCGAGCTGCCCGAAGGCCGCGCCGGCCCGCTCCATGGCCTGCACGACGATCGCGGGGAGCTGCTCGACGTGCGCGCGCGCGGCAATCTCCGGCACGACGCCGCCGTAGGGCTGGTGCAGGGCGGTCTGGCTGCTGACGATGCTGGACAGCACCTGCCGCCCGTCGCGGACGACGGCGGCCGCTGTCTCGTCGCAGGAGGTTTCTATGCCCAGGATCAGCATGGGACGTTCCGTGTTGGAGAGGGGCCGCGCATGCCCCTACCGCCGCGCCTCCAGCGCGAGCATCGCGCTGAGCAGGTCCACCGCCCGCATGAGCTGCCGGTCCACCACGCCGGCCAGCCGCGCCTTCTCCCGCTCGTCGAACGCGCCGGGATTCTCGATGTGCGCGCGCTGCAGCTGCACGTCGCGCCACTCCTCCGGAGCCAGCTCGATGTAGATGTCGGGATCGATCCCCGTGTCGTGAATCTCCCGCCCCAGCGGCGTGTAGTAGTGCGCGGTCGTCAGCCGGAGCCCGCAGTCCGACGTGCCGCCGTTGGCCGAGAGCCGGATGACGCTCTGCACGGACGCCTTGCCGAAGGTCGTCGTGCCCACCAGCACGGCCCGCTTGTGATCCTGCAGCGCGCCCGCGACGATCTCCGCCGCGCTGGCGCTGCCCCCGTTGACCAGCACGACAAGCGGCAGCGCGACGTCGTGCTGCTCGCCTTCCGCCGAGTTGCGCACGGTCGGGTGCACGCCCTCGCGCCCTTTGCGAATCACGACCAGCGCGCCCTTCTTCAGGAAGCGCTGCGCAACGTCCACGGCGGCGTGCAGCAGGCCCCCCGGGTTGTTGCGCAGGTCCAGCACCAGCGCCCGCAGCCCCTGCGCCCGCAGCTTGTCCAGCCCCGCCTGCAGCTCTGCCCCGGCGTTTTCGTCGAAGGATACGATCCGGATGTAGCCGATGCCGTCGTCGAGCAGCCGCGCCCCCTTGACGCTCGGCACCTTGACGTCGTCGCGCACGACGGTCACGTCGCGCGCCGTTTCGCTCCGCTCCGGCACGACCGTCAGCACCACCGCGGCCCCCTTCGCGCCGCGCATCTTCTGGATGCACTCGGAGAGGCTGAGCTCCTGCGTCTTCGCGCCGTCGATGGCCACGATCCGGTCGCCGGCCTGCAGGCCGGCCTTGTAGGCGGGGGAATCCTCGATCGGCGCCACGATCGTCAGCATCCCGTCGCGCACCCCGATCTGCACGCCGATGCCCCCGAAGCTGCCATCCGTGGCCTCCTGCAGGTCCTGGAAACCCTCCGGCTCCAGGAAGCTGCTGTGCGGATCGAGCGCTTCCAGCATGCCGTGCATCGCGCCGCGCACGATCTGGCGGTAGGACTTCTCCTGGACGTAGTACTTGCGAATGTACACCAGCGCCTCGGAAAACAGCTCCAGCTCGCGCAGCGCCTCGTCCGGGGCGTCATTGGTCGCGGCCGGGGCGGCCGGCCCCGGCTGCGCCGCCATGGCGATGACCGCGGCCAGGGCCAAGCCCGGCCGCCACCCGCCTGTTCGCTTCGCATGCATCTCTCTGTGTCCTTTCCCGACGCCGTCGCTGCTCCCGCCTCGTGCGGGGGCGGAGCGCAAAGGGAATAGCTATCGTGATTCATCGCTCCGGCGGCGTCAAGCCGGCGTTTGCGCCCTGAAACGGCGGCGGGGGCGATTTCACTTCGTTGCAGCGCACCGAGAATTCAGGAGTCAGCATTCAGAATGGGTTTCCACCGGGTTACACCGGAAACCGCTTCCCTTTGACGTGTCCTCACTGACGGGATTGCCGCCGGCCTCTTCGCGTTTGCCTGGGACGGCCCGGGAGGACCGTCCTACGTTGGACGGCGCTCCCGCGCCGTCCCCGC
>CAYOBW010000315.1:0-8122 GCA_964402115.1 uncultured Victivallales bacterium | reverse complement strand
TGAACAAAACAATATGCATGGTGATGGCCGTCGCGCTGCTGATCGGCGGGCGGGCGTTTGCGGAGGTCAAGCTGCACGCGCTGTTCTCGGACAATGCGGTGTTGCAGCAAGGCATGAAGTTGCCGGTGTGGGGCACGGCAGGTGCCGGCGAAAAGGTGACGGTGGCATTTGCCGGGCAGACGGCGGCAACGACAGCCAAGGACGGGCGGTGGTTGGTGAAACTGGACCCGTTGCAAGCCAATGCCACGCCGCAAACGATGACGGTGACCGGCGCGAACACCATCGAAGTGAAGAATCTGCTGGTGGGCGAGGTCTGGATTTGCAGCGGGCAATCAAACATGCAGTTTCCGCTGACGAAATCGGGAGCGTTGCTAAGCGGGGTGCTCAACAGCGAGCAAGTCGTTCGAACCGCAGAGGATCCGCAACTGCGGTTGCTCACGGTGCCCCGGGGCGGCGCTGCCACCCCACGATCGAATGTGCAAGCCAAATGGATCCCATGCACGAGCGCGACCGTGCGGAGTTTCTCGGCAGTGGGCTACTTTTTCGGACGCGACTTGCGCAAGGCGCGCAACGTGCCGGTCGGATTGATCAGCTCGAATTTCGGCGGGACGGCTGCGGAACTCTGGACAAGCCGGGAGGCGTTGGAAGCGAATCCATCACTGACCAGGATGCGCCAGGCGCAACCGCAACCCAAGTGGCAAGGAAAGAAGAAGGGTAAGGAAAAGGCCATGCCACAGGCGATCGCAAAAGACAGGCCGTCCACACTTTACAACGCCATGATCGCGCCGTTGCAGCCCTTCGCCATTGCCGGGGTGATTTGGTATCAGGGAGAGTCCAACAGCGGTCGGGCCAGGGAGTATCGGACGTTGTTCCCAACGATGATTGGCGATTGGCGCGCGAAATGGGGCGAAGGCGATTTTCCGTTCCTGTTTGTCCAGATTGCGCCGCACCAGAAGATGTCCCCCGAGCTTCGTGAGGCGCAGTTGTTCAGTTGGCAAAAGACCCCGAAGACCGCGATGGTCGTCATTACGGATCACGGCGAAGCCGACAACATTCATCCAAGAGCGAAAGAGCCGGTGGGCGCGCGGTTGGCGTTGGCGGCGCGGGCGATCGCGTATGACGAAACAATCGAATACAGCGGGCCGGTGTTTGAGAGCTTGAAAGTGACCGGCAACAACGCGGTGTTGAGCTTCACGCATGTGGACGGCGGGTTGGTGGCGAAAGGTGGCGAACTGAAAGGCTTTACCATTGCCGGAACGGACAAGACGTTCGTGCCCGCGACGGCCGAAATCGAGGGTGACAAAGTGGTCGTGAACAGCGCCGGCGTCGCGCACCCGGTCGCGGTCCGGTATGGGTGGGCGAATGTGCCGGACGTGAACCTGTTTAACAAAGCGGGCTTGCCGGCAACGCCCTTCCGGTCGGACGCGGAATAGCAAATGTCTTTGTTTCCCGCAAGCCCAACGAGGCCCAGGAGTCTGGCCGCAGCCCCCGTGAACGGAATACACCATGCTCATCCGCCCCGACTCGCGACTGGGGCGCTATTGTTGGGTCACGCCGGATCATGTGATGTCCGGGCGCTACGGCCCGTCCCACAAGCTGGAAGGCGAGCCTTTGAGGAGAACGACGACAAGAGCTACATTCGCGGACGCCGCTACATGCCGGAGAAACAAGGCCTTGACGGTACGGCGCTCAAGCCGGACTATTTCACCGCTGGTCTATTTAAGACTGGTGTGCCGCGTAAGATCACGATTGTCAAGAAGGAGCGCGAACTATTCCTGAGAATCGCGAACACGGAGCAGGTGCTTTACTGTCATATGCGCAATGCGGACCTTCCTGAGATCACGCACGGCCGCATCGGCCTGCGCCACATGTTCACCCGCTCCGCCCGTTACGCGAACATACGGGTGAGGGTGCCCCAGTCAACCGAGGCTACAAATGAGAAGAAGTAACCCAGCCAAACCGTTGCCAGCCGTCCGCCTCCTCGGCTGGTCGGCCACTTTCATCGCCATGCTGGTAGCCCTGCCGGGAGAGGCGGCGCCCCTGGCTTCCTCGTTCGTCAGCCCGCCCCCGGGGACGCGGCCCGGCTGCTACTGGTATTGGATCAACGACAACGTCAGCAAGGCGGGCATCACGAAGGACCTCGAGGCGATGGCCCGCGTCGGAATCGGGCGCGCCTACATCGGCCACGTCTTCGGGCAGAACGAACGCTGGCAGACGCCCGTGGGCAAGGTGACGTTCATGAGCGAGGCCTGGTGGGAGGCCGTGCAATGGGCAGTCCGGGAGGCCGACCGCGTAGGCGTCGAGATCGGCTTCTTCAACTCGCCCGGCTGGTCGCAATCCGGCGGACCGTGGATCAAGCCCGCCCAAGCGATGCGCTACCTCGGCGCCAGCGAAACGATCATCGAAGGCGGAAGGCGGATCAACCTCGCGCTGCCGGTGCCGGAGATCAGGACCTTTCCCATGTCCGGCGGCTCCAAACCGGAACCCACCGGACCGAAGTTCACCGACAAGGAGTTCCAGGATGTTCGCGTGATCGCCTTTCGGCAACCGGAGGCCGAAGCGAACGACATCGACATGGCGAGGGTGAAAGGGTCCTCGCCGACACTCAAGTCGCTCGACGCGCTCCTGGACGGCTCGGCCCAGACCTCAATCAAGATCGGGCCGAAGGCGCACATCGTCGATTTCCACCTCGATGGCATCCCGCCGGTCCAGAGCCTGAGCCTCGTACCGCTCGACCAGCTCTACACCCTCACCTGCGCGGTCGCCGCATCGGAAGACGGCACGACCTTCCGCGAGATTGCGCGACATGTCGAACAACGCGGGCACCAGGGGCCGCGCAACAAGGACCCCATCCTCATTCCCTTCCCGGAGACAAACGCCAAACACCTGAGGGTGACGCTCTCCGCCAGCCGCGACGTCTCCCTCGCGGGCCTCGCGCTGAGCCGCCGCTCGGTCGTCGCCCACCACGTGCGCAAGCAACTCGGCGAGACCAGCCCGTCGGTTCGCCCGCCCTGGGATTCCTACGTCTGGGAGACCCAGCCGGAACCGGCTGCCGGCAGCGCGGTTGCATCCGCCGATGTGATTGACCTGACCGACAAGATGGACGCCGCCGGGCGACTCGACTGGGACGCCCCGCGGGGGCGCTGGGTGGTGATGCGCACCGGCATGATCCCGGTCGGCGCGCAGTGCGCCCCGGCAAGCCCGCAGAGCCGCGGCCTCGAAGTGGACAAGATGAGCCGCGAGCACATCCGAAGCCTCTTCGACGGCATGGTCGGCGAGTTCCTGCGCCGCACGCCGCCCGCCAACCGCAAGGCTTTGAAGTATGTCATCGCCGACAGTTACGAAACCGGGCCGCAGAACTGGACTGACGGACTGGTGGAAAGGTTCGCGCAACGCTTCGCGTATGCGCCCGTGCGTTTCCTCCCCTGCCTCACCGGACGGGTGGTGGACACCCCGGAAGTCTCCACGCGCTTTCTCTGGGATTGGCGCCGGCTTGTTGCCGAAACCATTGCCACCGAGTACGTCGGCGGGCTACGCGAGGTCTCGAACGAGAACAGCCTGAGCCTGTGGCTCGAGAACTACGGCCACTGGGGCTTCCCCTCCGAGTTCCTGCTCTACGGATCGATGAGCGACCAGGTCGGCGGGGAGTTCTGGGAGGACGGCGACCCCTTGGGCGACGTCGAGTGCCGCGCGGCGGCGAGCTGTTCGCACATCTACGGCCGCGCCGACGCCTACGCCGAAGCTTTCACCTCCAGCCGCACTTTCGCGCAAAGCCCGGCCTCGTTGAAGAACCGGTGCGACTGGGTGTTCGGCGCCGGCATCAACCACTTCATCCTGCACGTCTACATCCACCAGCCCGACGAGCGGAAACCCGGCATCACCGCCTGGTTCGGCACCGCCTTCAACCGACACAACACCTGGTTCGAGCCTGCCAAGGCGTTTATCGACTACACGCGGCGCAGCGCCGTCCTGCTCAAGGCCGGGCGTCCGGCAATCGATGTCGCTTACTACATCGGCGAAAACGCTCCGTCCATGCAGGGCCCGCGCGACCCGCCACTGCCGGACGGCTATGACTTCGACTACATCAACTCCGATGTCCTCATCCGCCGCGCCGCCGTGGCGGACGGACGCATCGTGCTCCCGAACGGCCCCTCCTATGCGGCGCTGGTGCTGCCGAAGCAAACCCTCATGCGGCCCGAGGTGGCCGAGGCCATCCGGCGCCTTGCCCGCGACGGCGCATGCGTCGTCGGCCCCAAGCCCTCGTCCAGCCCGTCACTTGCCGGCTATCCGGCGTGCGACCGAACCGTGGCCGCCATCGCCGAGGAGGTGTGGGGGCCGGTGGACGGCCGCATGGTCAAGACGCGCGGATTCGGCAAGGGCGCGGTTCATCACGACGCCGACCTGGGCCAGGTGTTGGGCGGCCTTGGCGTCCAACCTGACGTGACGGTCGCGTCCTCCTCGCCGCTGCTCTGCGCCGCCGCCGGCGCCGGGAAAATCGGAACCGGGGACAAGGGCGGGATCGTCTTCAAGCACCGCAGCTCGCCGGACTACGAGATCTACTTCCTGGCCAACACCCTCGAGAGGCCTGTCGCATTTACCGCCTCGCTGCGCGTCGCGGGACGCAAACCGCAACTCTGGAACGCCGTCAACGGCTCCATTGCCGACGCCCTCGCCTTCACCCAGCGCGACGGGCGCACGGACATCCCGCTGCGCCTCGACGCCTCGGAGAGCGTCTTCGTGGTCTTCGGCGACGCGATCCGCCCGGATGCCCGCGGCGGCGCCGCCTCCAACACGCCGGCGTTCGCGACCGTGGCCACCCTCGACGGCCCCTGGACGGTCCGTTTCCAAGGCCAGGGCGCTCCGGCCGAGACCGTCTTTGAATCCCTGGCCGACTGGGCGAAGCATCCCGACGCACTTATCCGCCACTACTCGGGAACGGGCGTCTATGAAGCGACGTTTGCGCTCGAGGAATCCGCGACGAAACGGCGAACCGTCCTCGAACTCGGCAAGGCGGGGGTGATCGCCACGGTCGAGGTCAACGGACGCGAAGCCGGCGTCGTCTGGACTGCTCCCTGGGAGATCGACATCGGCGGCCTGGTGACAACCGGAAAGAACTCGCTCAGGGTCCGCGTGGCCAACAACTGGCACAACCGCCTCGCGGCGGACGCCGCCCTGCCGCCTGAGCAGCGCTTCGGCTACCTCTCCCACCCCTGTTACCCCAAGCCCGGAGAGCCTCTCCAGGCGAGCGGACTGCTCGGGCCGGTGCGCATCAAGGTCGCAAAATAGACCATGAACAGAAAACGGAAACGACTCGCACAATGAGGGAAACCGTGGCAAAGATGCTTCACATGGAAACACGTCCACAACGAGCGCCAGGAATCCGCAACGGGATTGCGCTCTGTTCGCTCTTACTCGCCGGTGCCGCCCTGACAGCCGGCGCGGCTTCCAGGCCCAACATCCTGCTCATTGTGGCGGACGACCTCGGCCTCCAGCTGTCATGCTGCGGCGACAAGCACATCCAGACCCCCAACATCGATTCGCTGGCGGCGGCGGGAGAGTTCATCTCCGCCGATCCTTCGAAGCCCTTCTTCCTGATGATGAGCTATGTGGACCCGCACCATCCCTTCCCTGCGCAACTGGATGGGCTACCTGAACAACCGACTCGCCCCAGCGAGGTGTCCGCGTGGCCGTTCCAGCAGGTCGCGAGCGACACCGTGCTCGAAGCGGCGGCGAACTACTACAGCGCCGTACGCCGCCTCGACGCCGGGGTCGGCCTGCTGCTGGAAAAGCTCAGGGCGCTGGGCAAGGATAAGAATACGCTCGTCATCTTCCTGGGCGACAACGGCCCCCCCTTTGCCCGCGCCAAGACCACCTGCTATGAAGCGGGCCTGCGCACGCCCTTCCTGCTCCGCTGGCCCGGGGTGACCCAGCCCGGCCTTGTCAGCGAGGCGTTCGTCTCCTCGGCGGACATCCTGCCGACGATCCTCGACGCCGCCGTGCTGGAGAGAAGACACACCGAAGTGAACGGAAAGTCCGGCTCGCACACAAGCCAGTGAAACTAACCACGGCAGGAGGTGCCATGACCGAAACCAAACATAGAACCAGACCACAACCTTCAACAGGTTTCCGCAAAGCACCTACCGGGCGTGTCCTCATTACTGGACCGGAAACTACAACACCCGGAAGGGAGAGCGCGTCCCGTTTGCGCCGTGACGCTGAGGGCTGGCATATGAAACCGGAACCGCCGATGAGACTGTTCAGGCATCCATGAGACCGCACCCCTTGACCATGCCCCCGGCCTGCCTGCTTGCCGCACTGCTGCTTGCTGTCGTCCCAGCCCTGACCCGTGCTGCCGACCTTCGGGTGGCGGGAAGCCCTGCCGACCACGAAACACTCGTCGCGGAAACCCGCAAGGCCTCGCTCAAGCTGCGTGAAAAGGCCCTGCGCAGAACCATCGTCAAGGACACCTGCTGGCCTCCCGGCATCTGGGGCGACAACCTTTGGACCCTCTCGGCCCTCTATTTGAACGAGAAGGTGGATGCGGCCAACGAGCGCCTGCTCAAGCAGGCGAAGGACTACATCGAGATGACGCGGAAACGCGGGCAAACCGCGGCACCCACGCCGGAGCAGCCCGGAAACGCGCCATGGACCTTCTTTTCGATCACCGATTACGTACGGACCCTCTGCCTCTTTCACTTGGAGAGTCCGCACTTCCCCGGCCGCCTGAAGCCGGAAGCAGAAACGGCGATGAAAGAGGCCTTCTGGCTCTGGGTGCGCGGGGAAAGCCGGATCGCCGACGCCGAACCGGATGACCTGTTCCAGTTGCTAGGCACCGAGAACCACGACCTGAACAAGCGCCCCAACTACTACCTCATTACCGCCCTGCTGCAGGAAGACCCGGCTTATCGTGACCGGAAGCTGGCGGACGGGCACACGGTTGCGGAACATGCCGCGGCCTACACGACGTTCTTCCGGGAATGGCCGCGCAGCCGGGCCCGGTCGGGGCTCTGGGTTGAGGTTGGTTCGAGCACTTACCAGAAATACTCCTGGCCGGCCCTCTTCAACCTGCACGAACTCGCCCCCGATGCCGTCATCCGGTATCGCTTCGGGCTGCTGCTCGATCTCGCCTTCATCGAGGAGGCCCAGATCTCGGTCAAGGGACGCCGCGGCGGGGGGCGCAGCCGGGCCGATTACGGCGCCAATGCGTTCGAGTCCTACAAGAACCTGCTTTTCGCCTGCGAAGGGGAGCCCGCGGAATCCAGTCACTCGCGGGTCATCGAGACCAGCCGCTACCAACTGCCTCCCGCCGCGATCCTCCTGCGCAAGCAGGCCTTCCCGGCAACCGAGCCATTTGTCATCCGCAACCGAGTCCTCGGGGAGCTCGAGCCTGCCCGATCCGCAGAAGAAGCGGGCCAGCGGCTCGCCGCCGACTCCGCCTTGGTCAACTACGCCTACCGCACGCCTCACTATCTCCTCGGCAGCACCCTGCAGAACCCGGCGCTCTCCATGCCCGATCCGGGAACCGGCGGTCTGACATTCAAGTACGCCGGCATCTCCCGCCAGAAACGCTGGTGCGGACTGCTCTTCGATGACCCGTCCGCTGGGACGATCAGCCAGGTCCATCCGGTGATTGAAGACATCCAGGGCGGCAGGCCGCAGCATTCCTGCTGGGGCGTTCAGCACGAGAACGTGCTCCTCCTCCAGCGCATCGCCAGCTGTGGCAGGAGCAGTTTCGGTTCCTACAGCACCGGCAAACTCGGCATGCGTTTCGAGGGAGCCAACCTGCAGAAGGTGGAGGAGGACGGCTGGATTTTTGCCTCCAACGGCAAGGCGTTCGTGGGCGTGAAGTTCCTGGATGGCGGTTACCAGTGGGATGAAAAGCGGGTGGCAGCCAACCCGGCGAGCTTCGCCGGCCCTGGCGACACCTCCCGCATCCTCCTCCAGGCCGGTGACAGGTCCTCCCACGGAGCGTTCGAGCGTTTCCGGAATACCGTGCGATCCCATCCCCTTGTCGTGACCGCCGACAAGGTGGACTACCATTTCGGCGAGGGAAAACAGCGGATCGAGATGAGCCGCTACGACGCGGCCTCCCCCGCAACCTTCACCCTGCCCCGCATCAACG
>CAYOBW010000314.1:0-8178 GCA_964402115.1 uncultured Victivallales bacterium | reverse complement strand
ACGACCTTCAGGTTATGAGCCTGACGAGCTACCGGGCTGCTCCACCCCGCAGTCAATACACTTCTGCATCTTGAAGTCAACAGGCTTATAAGCCTCTTAACTCCCTAATGCGGTTCACACCATAGCCCATCCCGGGAGAATCACGCAACAAAAAACCGCGTGAATCAGAAGAGTTGAAGGTCTTTGAAGGAAACCACCGAGTTTCCCTGCCCTCCCGACAGCTTGACCACGATCAAGCGCTGCAACTCCTCGGGCACGACCGGGGTCCACCCACACTCCTCGCCTTGGATCAACAACGTGTAATGAATGCGAACCTCACCTTGCGGGTCCGCACTCACCGCCGCCGGAGTCGCAATCAACAACCCGTCGCGACCGTCCGCAAGGCGAACCCCCACCCGCAAATCACTGCCCTTGGGCCAGATGCCCGCCCAGCGTATGATATCCACGGGTTCAGAATCTTGTTTGCGTCGCATGATCCGTCTCAGCTGTCCCCAACCACCGCGAAAACCCTTCCGCAACAAAACGAACTCATGACAGGGCGTGAATGCAAGAAGGCTTCCCCTGCCCCTCCGGTCTGCAGTCAGAACCACACCGCCAAACAAACGGCACCGGAATAATCACACGTTCCCGAGTTCGCAGGCAAGGCCAATCTGTAAACTGCGTTAGCGATGGGCGCCTCTTCTCATGGGCGTCGCTGGGCGCGATTCAGGGCTGCGCCCTAGGCGTCCACGGCGCACCCTATGCGGCGTCCCGACACGTCTACGACACGGGGCTCAGCAAGTGCAGTTCCGCGATGGACCAATCGAACCGATTGTTGGAACCGGTCAGTTGCATTTCCACAAAGCGTGCTTCCACGGCGGGAAAGCGACCCCAGTCCGGGGCTTGAGGAGGAACGGGGCTGGCGGGGTTGGCGTGGCTGGCAGGGCTCGAACCTGCAACCCTCTGATCCGTAGTCAGTATTTAGTGACACTATTAGGCCATTTCTACACTACATGCTTCCGTTTTGTAGTGTACACCAACCCCCGCATATGCCATACTGTCGCCACGAAGAGAACATAACAGACGGAAGGGGTGGAACGATGAAGACACGGAAGGGATACCTGATTCAACGAGGCAGAACCTACTACGCGGTATGGCAGGTGGCAGGCAAGAAGTTCATGAAGACGACCCGCCAGTCCGATCGCAAGGAAGCAGTCAAAGAACTCGCACGGATCATGCAGCCGTTTCTGGTCGAGGACAGCGTCCGAACCCTCGAGTCCGTGAAGGCCCGCATCGAGGGCGCCAAGGCGGAATTGGCGAAGTTTGACGAAGATCAACACCCCCCGCTCGCTATCGACAAGGCTTGGACTGCCTATCTGGCGGCGCCGGGCAGACCCGACTCCGGAACTGCCACACTCCGGCAGTACGAAGCCGAATTCACACGCTTTCAGCGCTGGCTTGCCGCGGAGCGCGCGGATGTAACGACGTTGCGGGCGGTGACGCCTGCCATCGCTTCAGGCTACGCTCAACACCTGACGGCGGCAGGAGCGACGCCGAGCACATTCAACCAGCATGTCGGGTTCCTGCGCCTGTTGTGGCGTGTGCTGGAGCAGCCAGCCCGAATGAGCGAGCCCAATCCCTGGCGTGACATCAAACGCAAACGACTGATTGCGCAGGGGCGTCGGGAACTCACCGTCGAGGAACTGCGACGTGTGTGCCAGGCCGCAACCGGGGAGCTCCGCACGCTGCTGGCCGTTGGTTTGTACACGGGGCTCCGACTCGGCGACTGCGCCACACTGCGATGGGGAGAGACGGACACCGTACGCGGCCTCATCCGACGCGTTCCCATGAAGACCGCACGGCGGTCAGGGAAGCCCGTCATGATCCCCATGCACCCGACGTTGCGCGCAATGCTTGCCGATATCCCTGCAGCGCAACGGGATGAGTATGTCCTGCCCGAAACAGCAGCGATCTACTTGCGCTCGCGGTCGGCGCTGAAGGATCGCATACAGGCACACTTCGAGGCGCAGAAGGTGAAAACGGTTCGGGAAAGGGAAGGACAACGGCAGCGGGCGCTGGTGGAGGTCGGGTTCCACAGTCTGCGACACTCGTTTGTCAGCCTCAGCCGGGAAGCGGGTGCACCTCTCTCCGTGGTAGAGTCCATCGTCGGACACTCCAATCCAGCCATGACACGTCACTACACCCACACCAGCGAGGCCGCCGCGGATGCGGCCGTCGCGGCGCTGCCGGACATCACGGGGCGCATACAACCGGCCCTGCCCTCAACCAGTCCCGCGCTGATCGAGCGTGTGGCCGTCCGCGCACTGGCCGAGAAATTGACAGGGCGAAACGCCGCCGCGGTGAAGAAGAAACTGCTCGCACTGCTCGATGCACCCTGACCGAAAGCGCACAAGGTGCCTGCGGCGCCACATTCCAACCGTCGGAAGGTGCCCGAGCGGTAAGCCGCCTCCCGCATGTGCCGGATTCCGGACTTGGCGCGTCACCGGGGAGTACCGGAAAGCCCCGCGCGGCCCCAACCTGAAGCCTGTGCGCGGACTGGCACCGTGCAGCCTGCTAGAAGCAGACGTTGCTTCACCAGAGCGTCTTAGATAGCAGGTGCGAAGACTGTCAGGCGTTAGCCGTTGGCACCTCAGGTGCGGGAATCCCGCACCTGACAGGACTGTGTGGCACCGTGTGCCAGCGAAGCGCACAATGCCTTCCCCTCCCCCCCTATGCCGGCATCGGGCATGCGTTGATCCGGCAGGATCAAGTTGTCGGAATCCTACAGGTTGAACCGTGCCGCCACGTGGTAGCGCGAGGCCATGCCATGCCATCCCGGCGCGCCTGCGGCCAGCAGGCGGGACGCGCAAGCGTGGTGCCGAGCGCAATGACGACCGTGTCAGCGCAGGCCACCTGAGCCGCGTACGCGGCGAATCCGGCACCGCAGGCACGCCAAGCGCGGGCGCTAGCGATCGCGCCAGGTGTCATCCGATGACACCTCCGGAAGAAGCCCCCCCGCCCTGGTCATCCCCTTCGCCCTGAGCCGCAACCGGCCGTCTTCTTGCATTGAATCCACGCGGCTCCTGTGGGGCATTGCGGTCATTTGCGCCTCGCTTCGCGAGGCGTCTCTCCCGCGATACTCGGCAGCCAACGACGCGCGCACGCACGGTCTCCGGCGCCCCCTGATGACTCCCCGCATGAGAGAAGTGTTGATTCCTTGTCGTGTGGTGAGGGGCGCGGTGTTCCTCAACAACAAAGGGACTGGAGGGAAGATATGTTCAACACGACGATGGACGCGATAAAGGCTCTCTTAAGGGCGGACCCGGGTCTCACACCGGCGGACCGGGCGCGGATCCTTGCCATGATCCGCAATCATGGCAAGGAACCGGAGAAGGCGCGGGAGGTGGCCGCGGAGAAGCAAATCCTCACCCGTGAGGATGTGGCTCGGAAGTTCCACCGCTCCCTGCGATTCGTGGACGGCCTCGGCAAAGGCGGCGTGCTGCGCCGGGTCAAGATGCCTGGCCGGATACGGGCGTGTGGGTTCCTGGCCGAAGAGGTCGAGCGGGTCATGGCCGGGGAAGGCGGTGAAGCGTGATCGCCAAACGGGGCTGGATCGTGACGGGGCCGGCTGTGGCAACGGGCAAGTTGGTCGGCGCGGTGCTGGGGCACCGGCTCACGCTGCAACTCGACGATGCGATCGTCACGGCGGAACTGCGGAGGCGCGGGTTCTGGTCGCGCGTCGAGGATGAGGTGCGACTGGGGCGCAGTTGGATCCTGGCCGACCCCACGGAACACGGCCTGGACGTGTTCATGTGGCTGGGTAAGGCAGGAGATGCCGGCCTCGCGCTCTTCCATCTGGAAGGCGTCACCCCCGCCTGCCCGGCGAGTATGCAGCTTCTCGCGTTGCTGCGGGGGATGATCGAGAGGATCGACCGCGAGGAGTACTTCGAGAAGGTCGGACCGCAGGCAGGCGCCGGGCCGGAATGTTGATTCCTGAACAGATAGTGACGGCAGCAATAACGCCGTCAGAAAGCGGGAGCGATGAAACTGAACGAAGAACTGAAGTCACGGGGGTTGAGTCAACGAGAACTGGCGTACCGCTCGGGTGTCGCCGTGCCCCTGGTCAACGGGTACTGCCGGGGGGCGCGGCCGTGTCGCCGCAACGCGGATCGGATCGCCAAGACGCTGGACATGGCGCCCGAGGCGCTGTGGGGCCGGGAACTCGAAACCTTCATGAAGAACCGCTAGACCAACAATCAGCACGAGAGAGGAGACTGACCATGACAACGAAACAGCGTAAGGCCAGCATTCGCCTGGACGAACACGATTTGGAGCTGATGCTCACGCTCCTTGAATCAACCATCGGCGGGCCTGCCTGGCGCCGCCATGAACGCGAGGGGTGGAGACTCCTCGCGAAGGTCGAGGATTGCGCAACGCGATTCGCGGAGGGGTGCCTCAATGGCGACGATCACGCACCCGTTGCTTGAGCGCTATCGCGAGAAGCTGGCAGCCCTGCCGGCAGCCGGTGGCGGGGGATGTCATCCTGCGCTGCTGGGGGTGGCCTCCCTGGGTGTCATGTGCGGGATTCCCGCACATGACATCTTCCGGGATCTGCGGGAGCAGGTCCACGGGGACCGTGTCGTCCCGGATCGTGAGATCCAGGACGCCATCGACAAGGCCGCACGCGAGCACGCGGCTGGCGCGGGACGCGCCAGTCCGTGCCCGCGGCGGCCCTCGCCGCCCGTCGCGCCACGCCTCGACGGTCCAGGCGCGTTGCGCCGGATCGTCGAAGAGGGTCGGGGTGCAACCGAGGCCGATCTGCGCGGGCGTAGCCCGGTGCAGATCGACTGGCCGACCGAGCAGGACGCCGTGCATGTGATCGACGCTCTCTACCAGCCGGAGGACGTGCTGTTCATCGGCACCCGCGAGGGCCGGCCGATGCTCGATCAGAATATCCGCAGGGCCGGGGACTGGGTCGTCTCCTTCAGAGAGCGGCCACCCGGCCCGCGACAACCCCACATCATTCCAAACCCCTTGAGCGGTAAACCGGGCCCAAGAGCAGACGGCCGCGGCGAGACGCTGCGCGGTGACGCATGCGTGGCGGGGTTCCGCTTTGCGGTCGTGGAATTCGATACCCTGCCGCGCGAGGATCAACTCGCCTTCTGGTTGGCGGCGCGCCTGCCCGTGGTCGCGCTCGTGGACAGCGGCGGGAAGTCGGTCCACGGTTGGGTGAAGGTCCGCGGCATCGAGTGTGCGACGGATTGGACGCGCGTGGTCGAACAACACCTGTTCGGCAACCTCCTGGAGCCGCTCGGCGTGGATCCGGCGTGTAAGAACGAGTCGAGGTTGAGCCGTTTACCGGGTCACTTCCGAACGGATAAGGGTGCGTGGCAGCGCTTGTTGTACTTGGCGCCTGAAGGGAAAGCGGTGGCAGCATGACAGCGGCGGTGTTCGGTGAGGTCTCGGCGCAGTTCGCCGAGTTCGAGACCCAGGTTGGGTTTGTGCGCCAGGAGCCGAGCCTCGACGCAGTCGGCGAGACTGGCGCCCCCGAGACGGACGGCAAGCCCGTCGTCGTGCTGCCTCATGGCGAGCACCGCATATCCGATGCCGGCGGTCGTCTGGGCGAATTGCTCGCCCAGACGAAGCGCTTCTTCCTGCGCGGGGGTGTCGTCGTCAAACTCGGGCACGACCCGGACGGCTGGCCGCAACTCGAGGAAGCCAAGCCGGCGGCGTTGGCGAGCGACTTCGAGGGTGTCGCGGCGCTCCTGAAAATGGACGGCGAGAAACCGAAGTGCGTGATCTGCCCCGAGCAGACCGCCAAGCTGATTGCCGCGTCCGCCACGTTCCGCGAAGCTCTGCCCCCCATTTACGTGCTGACGCGCTGCCCGGTATTGATCGAGCGGGCCGGCCAGCTTGTGCAAGTCACCGGCTACGACCGCGACAGCGGGATCTTCGCCGGCGGGAAGCCCGCCGCGACCCTGAACCTGGATGAAGCCCGCCGGCTGCTGGGTGAAGTGCTGGACGGTTTCCGGTTCGCGACGCCAGCCGACAGGGCGCGAGCCCTGGCGGCGATGATCACCCCCGCCCTGGTCTTTGGCGGCCTCCTGCGGGGCCGCGCCCCTCTGGACCTGGGCGAAGCGGACGCGAGCCAGACGGGCAAAGGCTATCGCAACAAGCTGACAGCCGCGATCTACGCGCAGCATGTGAAGACCGTCACGCAACAGCGAGCGGGCGTAGGCAGCATGGAGGAGAGCTTCAACATGGCGCTGATCCGGGGTTCCAACTTCATTGCGATCGACAACGTTCGTGGCAAGATCGATTCGCCCAGCTTTGAGAGTTTCCTGACGGAAGACACTTACCAGGCCCGCGCGCCATACCGGGAGCCGGTCGAGATCGATCCGCGCCGAGTCTGCGTCATGCTGACCTCGAACAAGGCCGATATGACCACCGACCTGGCGAACCGGTCCTGTTGCGTGCGGATGCTCAAGCAAGCGGATGGGTATGCCTTCAAAGCGTACGCCGAGGGCGACATTCTGGAGCATGTGCGGGCGCTGCAACCTCGCTACCTTGGCGCGGTCTTCGCCGTCGTTCAAGCGTGGCATGCCGCCGGCTGCCCGAAGACCGCAGAGGCGCGCCACAGCTTCCGGCCTTGGGCGCCGACGCTGGACTGGATCACGCGGCATCTGCTGGATGCCGGCCCCCTGCTCGACGGCCATCGTGAGATGCAAGCCCGCATGACCAACCCCGTCTTGAACTGGCTGCGTGATGTGGCACTCGACGTGAGCCGGGCACAGCAGGATGGCATCTGGCTGCGGGCATCGGATCTCATCGAGCTGCTGGCGGAGACGGGGACCGAGGTGCCTGGACTGGCCGAGCATGTTGACGTCAGCGATACGGATGCGCGCAAGACCGCACAGCAGGCCATCGGCCGCAGACTGGGCCTGTGCTTCCGGACGGGCAACCGCGTGAACGTGGACGGCATGACAGTCGAACGGCAGGAGCAGTACAACGAAGAGGGGCGATACACGATCCGGGAATACCGCTTTACGGCTGCGGCTAGTCCCGAAGCGCCAAGCACCACCACCCCACCTTCCCCTGCCATGAGGTGGGGGGAGATGGCAACCATGACCCCCGGAAAACCGGGTTTGCGGCTATAGCTGCGGCTAGTCTGCGGCTAGTCGTGCGGCTATGAAAACCCTTTGTGCGGCTAATGCGGCTAATACTTTACGTACCGGCCAATTATTGGCTCACCATGAGGGGTCATGGGTCATGGAAGGGGAAAATATTGCCAGTATGGAAACCTATAGCCGCATAGCCGCAATAGCCGCAGGCGGAGCGGAGGCCGGAACTCGCGGGCGGCGGTGGCCAGGTCACGCAGGGGAATGTGTCAGGTTGCTGTTACATATCAGGTGTCACGAGGAGGGAGTATGAAAGAACGCGGGGCGATGGCAGGGGTAGCACGGAGCATAGCGGCGAAGCATGGCGTGAGTCTGCGACAAGCATACCGGTACGCGAGGGCCGGCCGCACACCTTCGGAGGACGTGCGAGTTGGCTCAAATGGTCAGCGATACCACGTCTGGCTGAGTCAGGCGCCATTCAATCCGGTCGAGGCGCAGCGCATCCGGTATATGGTGGCGACCGTGGCCAAGAAAGCCTGTGCGCACGGAATCACGGAGCACGACCTGGCGGAACTGGAGCGAGCCAGCGAGCACCTCGCGGCACTCATAGCGGCATGGAAAGCCGCCAGCCGGCCGGAGTCTGGGCAATTGTGACATGTGGCCAATTGCCCGCAGGATGGCACAATGGAGCGGACCTCGCCGTACGAGTTCGTGCGGACGGCCGCGAGGCAGAACCGGAAGTCGTTAGCTGAAGCAGCGGCACAGTCGGCGTGTCGGCCGGCAACGGATACCCTGGCTGAAACTGTCAGGTTCTGGGTTTCCCGCCAGATGTCACAACGAGGGGCCCAAAGCCGTAGGGGGAAAGGAGTCATGAGCCTGGCAGGGACGTTACAGCGCGGAATCAAGCGCGTTTGCGCGAAATTGAGGCCGAGATCAAGCGCCGGACGGTAGAGGGTAGTGGGGAAGGGCGAAGTCGGTCGGAAGGCGGCGCGGGGCCTCAAGCGCAACGGCCGCAACGGGTTGCGTCGCATATGCGCGATTAAGGTGCAAGGGGTTACAACGGGTTTTCCGGTACACCGGC
>CAYOBW010000313.1:0-8308 GCA_964402115.1 uncultured Victivallales bacterium | reverse complement strand
GCCTCGACGCCCCGCAGCAGCCCCTCGCCGATGGCGCCGCGCAGGGCGGCAGGCGCACCCGGCAGCGCCACGATGAGGACGTTCAGTCCCTCCGGCGTCCCGATGCGGCCCAACGCTGCGGCGGACGCCGCCGCAGCGCCGGCATCGGCCCCGGCCAGCAGCGCGGCGAGCGCCGGCACGGCGTTGGTGCCGCGCCGCTCGCCCAGGCTGCCCACGATGCCCTCGCGCAGCCGGCCGGCGGTCCGCTCCAGCGCGGCCCGCAGCGCGGCGCCGGCGGCCGCGTCTGGGATGCGCTCGAGCGCGACCCGGGCCGGGTGCGACAGCGCTTCGTCGGTCAGCAGGGGCGCAAGCGCCTCGACCGCCGCAGCGGTGCCCGTGCGCCACAGCGCCCGACACGCGTCAGCCTTCTCCTTCGGCCCGGCCGCGGAGCGCAGCACCGCGACCAGCGCGGTTTCCCCGTCCGCGGGCACGTCGGCCGCCAGGCAGGCCGCCGCCACCAGGAAAAGCCCTACCCCTATCGCCCCTGTCGTACGCATCATGCCACCTTTCACGCCCTTTATACGCGGCTCACCGGGAAGTTCGCCCTCCCCGAAGACTAGATCTGCCACGGCGCCCGTCGCGCGCGGGCACGGAGCCGGTCGGCCGCCGGATCGTTCACAAACGCCTCGCGTACGGGGTCATACGTCACATCGTGCCCCAGCCACATGCAGATGTTCGCGGCATGCACAGTGGTCATCGAACGGTGCATGACCTCCTCGTTGGCGACGGTGCGCTCCCGCGATTTGATGCAGTCGAAGTAGTTCCTGACGTGGCTGAGCGCCCGGCCGGTGCGCTGCGCGTAGTCGCGCGTCAGACGGGCGAAATCGGCCAGCAGCGCAGGGTTGGACGTGTCGAGCTTCGAGTAGCCGTCCGCGACGGCCACCCACCCCTCGTCGCCCTCGTAGCGCACGCCGCAGGCGCCATGCCAGCCCTCCTGCCCCAGCACCAGCGTCATGCCGTTGGCATAGCCGATGCGCATGCCGTCGCCACTCTCGTTCCGCACGTACTGGTAGGTGCGGCCGGAGGTGGCCCCCATCCCCATGGCCACCTGGCACTGGGCAATCGTGTGGGCGCCCCACTCACCGATCGCGCCGGTGTGGAAATCGTAGTAGCCGCGCCACTTGCCGTTCACGTAGCTCGCGTTGTAGGGACGCCACGGGCAGGGACCCAGCCACGCGTCCCAGTTCACCTCATCGCGCGGCGGTTCGGGCTCGGCCGGCAGCCACGCGTGGCCGCCGCAGTCGCCGCGGGCGATGTGCGCCCGCACGGTGTGCACGCGGCCGAGCCGGCCGGTGCGCAGCAGCTCGTTGGCAAAAACGAAATTCGCCTCGCTGAGCCGCTGCACGCCGGTCTGGTAGACCCGCCCGTAGCGGCGGGCGGTCGCCACCACGGCCTGGCCCTCGGCAATGGTTAGCGAAGAGGGTTTCTCGCTGTAGACATCCTTGCCCGCGCGCATGGCCAGGACCGAGGCCGTGGCATGCCAGCGGTCGCCCGTCGCGATCAGCAGGGCGTCAATGTCCGGGCGGACGGCAAGGAACTCGCGCATGTCGGTGTACAGCTGGCAGTCCCGATTGCCATAGGCGGCATCCACCATCTGCTTGACGCGCTCGCGCCGCGCCTTCTGCACATCGCAGGTGGCGACGAACTGCACGTCAGGCTCGCCCATCATCCAGCGCAACACGCCGGAGCCGCGGTTGCCGACGCCAATCCCCCCCAGCACAATCCGCTCGCTGGGCGCGACCCGCCCGTTGAGCCCGAGCGCCGAACCGGGGATCAGCGCCGGGACGGCCAGCGCCCCCGCCCCACCCAGCGCCGTCCGCAGAAAAGCCCGTCTCGTCCGTTTCATTCCACCTCCACCCTCCCCCTTCCACCTTCCACCCTCAACCTTCCCCCTTCCACCTTCAACCTTCCACCTTCAACCTTCACTCTCACCCCCCCTGCAGACGGTCCAGCGCCAGCCGCATATCGTCCAGGCGTTTGCCGCCGGCCTCGCGCTCGATAGCCACGGTCCCCTGGTACCCGGCGGCCTGCAGCGCGGCCAGGAACGCCGCGCCACCCACCTGTCCGTCACCCCACGGCACTTCCGCGCCCCACGTGCCGGGCACCGTGGTGCGGACGGCGTCCTTGATGTGCACGTGCCGGATCCACGGCCCCAGCACGCCGACCGCCTGCACCGGCTGGTCCTTGTCGTAGAGAATCATGTTCGCGGGGTCGAAGTTGATGCCCAGCGCGGCGTGGTTGAGCGTTTCCAGGCAGCTGCGCAAGTCGGCGGCGCTCTCCTGGCCGGTTTCCAGCAGCAGCTGCACGCCCCGCTCGCCGGCCAGGTCCGCCAGCCGCCAGACCCGGTCGCGAAACGCATCGGCGCGCTCGGGGTCGGCGTGGTCGAAGAACCCGGCGTGCATCGAGAGCCGCGCCACGCCGAGGTCCGCCGTGCGCGCGAGGACCTCCTTGAAGCACCGGAGGTTCGCCGGCCACACGTCGTCCGGCATGACGCCGCCCGTCTCGCGGATGGTCGCCAGCGTCGAGTAGTCCTCCTGGGGGAAGCCGACCATCGTCGCGCTGATGGTCCAGCCCTGGCGCTGCACGGCGTCCAGGTACGCCGCCGCGCCCGGCCCCACCGCCGGACGCAGATCGAGATGCACGTGCGTCACACCCAGCCGTTCCATGGCCGTGGCGACGTCCGCCACCACACCGCCGAGCGACCAGCTGCAAATTCCCACCGGCCAGCCTTGCGTCGTCTTGATCATCGTCAGTACCTCCCTTTTCAAGCCAGCGACACGCGACAGCCGCGCGCCGCGGAATCCTCTTCGGCCAGCACCAGCCGCACGGTCTCGCGCGATTGCTCCGGCGTGACCACGGTAAGCGCCTCCTCGCCGCGCACGACGCGCGCGAAGTGCTCGATCTCGCGGGCGTAGCCGTCCCCCGCCGGCAGCGGCGGCGTGAAGGCCTCGCCGTCTCCCGGACACACGCGAAACGCGGGCGTGCGGGCGGGGTCGAACACGACCGTCGCCCGCTCGAGCACGAGGGTGAAGCTCATCTCGAACCCGAAGGAGGGCGTCATCAGCCAGCTCGCCTCGGCGATCACGACGCGGTTGTCCGGGTAGTTGTAGCGGGTCATGAGGAAGCCCAGCCCGCCATCCGGGGCCCGCGCGGCCGCCGTGCAGACGGATTCGGGCAGGCCGAAGAGGTAGTGGATGTAGTCCGCATCGTGCACGTGCAGGTCCAGCGCCATGCCGCCGCTGCGGCCGCGGTCGGTGAACCAGCTCTGGGCGCCGCCCCACCCCGGCGCGGCGCCGAAGCGGCGGAAGGTCGCCGCCCGCACGGCGCCGTACGTGCCGGAGCGGACCAGCTCGCGCGCGACGACGTACTCGGGCCAGAAGCGGATGCAGTGGCCGATCAGCAGCGGCCGCCGTGCCGCGTGCGCCGCGGCCGCCATGCGGTCGCAGGCCGCGAGGGTCAGGGCCATCGGCTTCTCGCACAGCACCGCCACGCCGGCCGCCAGCGCCTGGCAGGCCAGGTCGGCGTGCAGGTGCGTGGGCAGCGTGATCGAGACCGCGTCGAGGCGGGCCTCCGCCAGCATGCGCGCCGCGTCCTCGAAGAGCGCCACGTCGCGCAGGTCCAGCGTTTGGGCCGCGCCCGCGATGTTGCCCGCGGGCTGGCCCAGCGCCTCCAGCGCGCGCGGATTGGTTTCGCAGATCGCCACCACCCGCGCATCCGGCACGCCCTGCCAGCAGCGGTAGTGCATCCGCCCCATGAACCCGAAGCCGACAATCCCGATCCTCAGCATACCGTCCTCCGAGCGCTCGCGCCTCGCCGCGCATCCCCCTGGCCAGCGCTCCCCGCACCCGCGGCGCACGCGCTGCCCATTGGCTGCGCACTCTACCCCGCAACCCGCGGGCGCGCAATAGTCAAGCGGCCCCCCTCAATCCTCGGGGGTGCAGACTAATGACTTACGACTGAAGTCTCAGACAAGGGCGAACGTCCTCGTGAGCCGTGCGCCATGCGGGTGCGAAGGCTGCACGAAGCTTCGCGCGCACCGGCGTCCGCGCCCGGCGAACGTCAGCCCGCTTCCGGCAGCAGCGCTACTTCCCGGGCTCGGGCGCCATCACCTCGGGCGGGGTCTCCCGGACCTGGATGGGGGGCGGCGGCGGGGCAACGGGGGGAGCCGGGGGTTGTTCGCGCACATCGATGTGGGGCGGCTGACCGGTCGGCGGCGTCTCGTGCGCTTTGCAGCCGCCCCCGGCCACGGCCGAACTGAGGGCCACGGCAGCCGCGGCGGCGCGGGCGAAACGCCCCAGGGCGCCCGCCCCGCCAGCGACCGGGACAGGCGGCGCCACGGCGGGCGCCTCGCCGTGCACGTGCACCCGCAGACGGCGCGGCCCGACGTCAACCTGGTCCTGGTCGACCATGACCACCGGCTTGCCCTCCGGCACGTCGAGGCTGCGCCCCACGCGCCGCAGGGTCACGGCCGCCGCGCCGGCCGGCCGGTAGAGGATCAGGCGCTCGTCCGCCGAGACCCAGATTTCGCCGGCTACGTCCGCCTCACTCTGCCACAGCACCCGCGCGCCGGCATCCACGCGCAGGCCGGGCTGGCGCCCCGGGACAGCCACGCACCGCAGGTAACGCGCCTCTCCCGGCTGCGCATCCAGATCCTCGATACAGATCGCCATGGGCTTCGGCATACACCACCTCGCATTTACATGACAGCACACTAGGCGCAAGGGAAGCGCAGCGCAATGCGATTCCCGCGGACTGTCGCGAATCGCTCGCGAATCCCGCGCGACGCCTCAGTGACGCAGGGGACTTACCTTGCACCTAACGGCCGGGACGGCCGTCTCCATCGCGTAGACAGGCGACGAGGCGTGGAGACGGCGGTCTCCGCCGTTAGCGCCCTCCCCCTTGCGTTACAATCCGGTTCCGTTCTCGCTGGTAATTTCCCCAAGGACGGCGCACACTAAGATTTATGGGTTGTCGCGGTGGACGACAGCGCCGCTGCCGATGAACATCGTCAGCGCGTCCACTTGCTTGTCACGCGCACGGGGAAAGGAACTGACCATGGCCACGCCAGGCGCTTACGTCAAACAGTATCGGAGCCTCACCGTCACATTGCCGGGCAGCATCTGCGGCGAGAAGGGGCTGGTGGATGTGGGTCGCATCAACGTCATACGATACTCCAACACGGGTACAGGGGGGATGGTGAAGGTGGCGACGAACGTGAAAGGAACGGAAGACGGCTCCACGGACTTCGGGTACAAGTACCTGCGAGCCTACAAGGCGGCCAAGACCAAGCCGTTTCCCGAAAGCCTGCTGCCCGCGGGGTTCTCCGAGAAGAGCATCCAAAACGCCTACCAGGGTAAGGGATCGCCCGACGCGATGCGGGGCACGCTCCTGCTATTCGGCTGCTACGAGATGGACAAAATGACCAACCCGGTGGCAAGAACCTGGTCATCCCCGGGAGCGCTGGAGCAGGGTCTGAACAGACATGCCGAGGGTCGAATAGGCCTCGATTGCCTCGGTTTTGTGGTGAACTACATGCGCGACCACCGGTCGCGAACGGTAAATGAGGCGGATATCGCCCTGCAGGATATGCAGCACTTCACGGGGTTCGTGCCACGCGTGAAGCGACTCCGGGAGTCTCTCGTCGACATTCAGAGCGGTGACGTTATCGTCTACCTCACAGGCGGCGAACACGGCCAGTCGGTCCGTCACATTGCCGTGATCGATACGGTCATCAGCCGCACGATCGTCGACGATTTGATGCATGCCGTTACCAATATAGCGACCGGCGTCCTGGACTTGACGAAGGCTGCCGCAAACAAGATCGCCGGCGGCAGCGCACCGAAGCCGACCACGCCGAAAGACGAGAGGGCCACCGTCCAGATTGCCGAGTCCTACGGAGGAATCGGCCCCCAAACGGACAAGGTCGAGCTGTTCTCGTCAGATAAGAAAGGCCAGTACGGTCACGGCACCATCTTCAGATTGAAACGCCTAATGAACAGAGAAGATGTGCTGGTCTACATCGTACCCGGGTGAGACAGCCGGGGATGTCAGGGGATCGCGGCCTGGAGCGGAGCATGCGCCCCCTCTGGCTGTCGCCTGTCGTGTTTGCCTTCCTTGCGGCGTTTTGTCAGCGTCTCCACCATGAGAACGCTCCTTCAGACCAATTCCAACCGACACGTTCCGGACAAGTCGCGCCTCGGCGCGGGGTCGGGGAAGCGTCTTCGCCTGTTCAAGGCAAGGGCCGTTGAAGCGCGGGGCGGGCGGCAACAAGGGGGAGGATCAGCAAGATGAGAAGGCACGCGGCGGGGCTGGCCCTGCGAGGCTGTCAATGTGCGGGCTTCCTGCTCGCCTGGACGTTTCAGGCGGCGGCGGACGTCAGGCTGGCCGGCGTGTTCGGCCATCACATGGTGCTGCAGCGCGATGTGGCCGTGCCGGTCCGCGGCTGGGCGGGGCCGGGCGAGAAAGTCACGGTCCAGTTCGGAGGACAGACGGTCGAGGCCACGGCGGGCGCGGACGGCGCGTGGACGGCGCGCCTGTCGCCCATGAAGGAGAACGCCGCGGGGCAGGATCTGGTGGTGACCGGCAGCAGTACGATCAAGATCTCCGACGTCTTGGTCGGCGATGTGTGGCTGTGCAGCGGGCAGTCGAACATGGGAACCGGATTTGCCCGCCGCCCGCCGCCCCTGGACCCGAGCCCGATGGACTTGCCGCTGGTTCGCTACGCTGCCGTGGCAAACTTCGCGGACATCGCGCCGCGCGCCGACGCGGTCGTTTGCTGGGTGGTCTCGGGAACCAACACCGTCCCCGGCTATTCGGCCTTCCCGTGGTTCTTCGGACAGAAACTCCACCTCGACACGGGGATTCCGATCGGCATCCTGAGGGCGTCGTGGGGAGGGGCTACGATCGAGAACTGGATGTCGCCGGACGGACTGAAGGAGGCGGCTGAGCTCAAGGCACTTTACCGGGACTACGAGATCCGGCTGAAGGAATACGACGAGAGCCTGCCAAGGAACACGAAGCTGCTGGAGGATTGGGTGCAGGCGGCGGCGCAGGCGCGGACGAAAGGAACGCTCATCCCGCCCATACCGTACATC
The DNA here is from genome assembly GCA_964402115.1 of uncultured Victivallales bacterium. Taxonomy (GTDB): domain Bacteria; phylum Verrucomicrobiota; class Kiritimatiellia; order UBA8416; family CAYOBW01; genus CAYOBW01. Next base: position 1,175 of record CAYOBW010000313.1, on the reverse strand, counting down.
AACCCGCATCCCGTGAACGCGCCGCCCGGCCGGACGGGCTACTTCTGCATGTACTACGGGATGCTCGACTACCTGACCCGCTTCCCGATCAAGGGCGTGGCCTGGTACCAGGGCGAATCCAATGCCGATGACGGTCCCGCCTATACCCACAAGCTGCGCGCGCTGATCGACGGCTGGCGCAAGGCGTGGAATCAGCCCGACCTGCCGTTCTACTTCGTGCAGCTTCCGAGCCTCGGCGGCGCCTGCGGACTGCCGGACCAGCCGCTGAAGGGCTGGCCGCTCCTGCGTGAGGCGCAGGCGCGCGCCCTGGCGATCCCGCACACGGGGATGGCGGTGACGATCGATTGCGGGGAAGAGGATCTGCACCCGCGGAACAAGGTGGACATGGGACGGCGCCTTGCAGCGGTCGCGCTCGCGCAGACCTACGGCCTGCAGATCGAGCACGCCGGGCCCGTCTTCAGGAACGCCGACTTCCGGGAGGGCAAGGTCGTCCTGCATTTTGACCACGCGGGTGCCGGCCTGATGGTCGGCAGGAAGGCGGGCACCGACCCCGTCGTGGAGGAGCCGCAGGGGAAGCTGCAGGAATTCGCGGTCGCCGGGCCGGACAGGAGATTCTGCTTCGCCGACGCCATGATTGTCGGCGATACCGTGGTGGTCTCATCGGACAAGGTCCCCCAACCCGCGGCCGTGCGCTACGCCTGCACCTTCAATCCGGCCGGAAGCAAGCTGTACGGGAGAAACGGCCTCCCCGCGGCGCCGTTCCGGACCGACACATGGTAGGAGGCTGCGCCTAGGTTCATCCTAGAAACCGAAGTAGCCCGCTTCCATTTCTCCCATGTCATTCGCCATAATATGCTTATGGTGCGACGCACGACGACCGTGTGGTGAGGGCTTGAGCCGCCGAGCGGAAGCCCCCCCGCCGGCTGCCAGCCGTTGCCAACGCGGCGGAGTCTGCAGGGTGCGCGGCCGGCGTGAGATCCTCCCTCTCCCCGGCGGGGAGAGGGTTGGGGTGAGGGGCCGGCAACCACGGCCGTCTAGTCGTACGTGTCTCACGGGTTGACCCACGGATGTCACGCCCCGGCAAGGCGTTGCCGCGGCTCTCGTAAGGGTCTGGCTTGGAATCCGCAGCCCCGCCTGCGTGCTCCCGCCGGACAGGTCCTACGCGGCATGGGCCT
>CAYOBW010000312.1:0-8370 GCA_964402115.1 uncultured Victivallales bacterium | reverse complement strand
CGCGTTGCCTCCGTAGCCGGAGCCGTAGGACCAGATCAGGGTCTCTTCCGGGAAGTGCGCGATATACTTCTGTTCGATGGGGGCGCATGGCCAGGTGACGTCCTTCTGGCCGGGTTGAAGCGGCGCGCCGACGGAGTGCAGGCAGGGGATGAGCTCGCCATGCTCCCCGAGAGCTTCGATGACCTTGTCGCCCACGCGCGTCATGATGTGCATGTTCACCACAACATAGGGCGAGTCGGTGATCTCGACGCCGACCTTCGAGATGGGGGACCCGATGGGACCCATGCTGAAGGGAATGACGTACATCGTGCGGCCCTTCATGCAGCCGTCGTAAAGTTCGCGCATGGTCTTCTTCAGTTCGACCGGGTCAATCCAGTTGTTGGTTGGGCCGGCCTCCTCCTGGGTCTGCGACGCGATGTAGGTGCGGTCCTCGACCCGCGCTACGTCGCTGGGATGGCTGCGGAACAGGTAGCTGTTCGGCCGTTTCTTCAGCGGCATGGCCGCGCCGGCGTCGACCATGAGTTTGATCATGGCGTCGTATTCGGCCTTGGAGCCGTCGCACCAGACGACCCTGTCTGGCTTGACCAGGGCTTGGACTTCAGCAACCCAGTTGACGAGTTTCGTGTTCTTGCATGTGAGTGTCATCTTGCGTTTCCTTTTTTCATCTTTGTGATGGGTCGCCCGGTCCCGTGGCCCAGGAAAACAAAAAGGCCGATACGGCACCCATCTGGGCTCCGTACCGGCCTGTTTGCACCTGGCGGATCGACTCCGCCCTTTGCTCTCCTGCCAGCGACTTGCCCGTTGTTCTTAAAACATCGCCAAACCAAAGTCAAGACGGTTTAGCGGCAGACGGTCCGGCCGGGCGCATTCCACCTCCGTAGGGGTTCGTTTGAGAGACGAGGAGCGGAATCATCGGCCGTCCGGCTGGCCTCTGTCGGTGGTGTCGGCGAGGACCCCATCGATAGATCGCAACCGTCCCAGCGGGTTCACGACAAAGTTGACGGCGTAGTTGGATGCGGTGTGGTTCACGACGAAGTTCTCGGGGTAAGTTGGCCCCTCGGGCTTATCAGGCATACCCTTTCCTCGCTGTCAACACACCGTATACGGCCTTCTGCTGCGTGAACCTTGTCGAGAACTATACCGAATCCGACTACGTCGTCAACTTCGTCGTGAACAACTTGGCGTGTCAAATCGACCGCTCCCGCTGTCGGCGAGGCTACAGACCCTACGGAGCTGATATGCGCCCGGTCCGGCCCCCATGCGAATTGCCGGCTTCGGAATTGCATCCCTGCGCTTCGTTGGCATACCATCCCCATACGCCGTCAGCGCGATAATCTGGCGGCAGGGAGTGTCTGGGCTGCCATGGAGAACCTGGTCGAGACAATTGTCATCGCGGCGATGCTCGCCGTGAATGCGGTGTTTGCCTCCTACGAGATGGCTCTGGCTTCGGTATCGCGTCCCCGCTTGGAAATTCTGTTGCAGGCGAAACGGCGGGGGGCCCGTTGCGCCGTCTACATGAAAGACCGTTTGGAGGGAAGTCTCGCGGTCATCCAGTTGGGAATCACCCTTGCCGGAGCGATCGCGGCGGCAACCGGGGGAGCGGCCGTGGATGAGTGGCTTTCGCCCTGGTTGGTGAAAACGTTTGCGCTATCGAACGGCACGGCAGAGTTCGTGGCGCTGGTCTTGCTCGTACTGCCGCTCAGTGCGGTGACCATCGTCTTCGCCGAACTCGTTCCGAAACTGGTTGGGATCAACAACAAGGAAGGTGTTGTCCTCACGCTTTCCCCGGGCATGAAGGCTGTATCGATGGTCTTCTACCCGGCGGTGTACGTGTTCGAGGGGGTCGTCAAACGGGTGATGCGCTTTGGCCAGGCACGCTGGGGAGCGGGGCGCCAGACAGAGGATCGCAGCGGACTGCTGGAGTTGCGGGCCGCCGTATCGTTGGCGCGGGCCACGCGCATCATCGGGCCGTTGGAGGAACGCATCGTTGTGTCGGCGGTCCAGTTGTCGGTCCGCACGGTGGCGGACGCCATGGTTCCGGAGCGGGACATAATGACCATCCCGGCCAGCGCCAGTCTGGCCGAAGCGCTGATCGAAGCGCATCTTCACATGCACACCCGCTATCCAGTGAGCAGGGAGCCGGCGAACCCGCAGACGATTGAGGGCTATGTCACGTTCAAGGATATCGTCACCGCGCTGAAGGTGGATCCCGGCGGGTCAGGACTGCGCGGGATCATCCGGCCGATTCGGCGCCTGCCGGGCAGTACGAAACTGTCCCAAACGCTGACCGATATGATTCACGACCGCGTGCATATCGCCTTGGTTACGGAGGACGACAAGGTGCGGGGGCTGATCACGATGGAGGACATCGTGGAGGAACTGGTCGGCGACATACGCGACGAGTACGATCGGCTGCCTGCGCACCTCAACCCCATCGGAGAGGGCTGGTTGGTGGGCGGCGGTGTGGTGCTGAGCGATTTGTCAAAGGCGCTGGGCGGATCCGTTTTCACGGACGCGGATAGCAGGCTGACCCTGGCTGAGTGGGTGGAACGCGCTCGGGAGCTTTCTCCTCGCAGCGGAGACGCGATTCGCGCCGCCGGCATCGAGGTGCAGGTGCGGAAAGTCAGGCGCAACCGCGTCGCAGAGGCCGTGGTAAGGGCGACGGGCCAATCGCCGAGCGGAAGTGCCTGCGCAGTCCAGGGCCGGTCAACCACGACATGAACCTGGAAACGGAAGTAGCCCTCCACCGTTTCCCCGCACATTCACATCACCGCACCACAAACAGCGTCCCGGTGTCCACTTTGCGCGCGGTAAGCAGAATCCGCCTGGGGGTGGATGTGTTGTCGTAGGCGATCACGAACGCTGCGGGCGATCCCGGGGGCAGAAACTCCTGGCCCGGCGCCAGCCCGGCAAACGTGCCGCTCGTGGCCGCGGTGCTGCTGACGATCTCGAACACCGTGCCGGCCGTCGGCTTGTAGCCCGACCCGACCGCGACGGTCAACGTGGCGTTGTTGATCTGGAACGTGCCCGTCGACATGGACACCTGGTCGTACTGCGAACCCAGCACCGGGCCATTCAGGTCAACATGAAAGACCGACGTCGTCGAGAGCGTCACGTTGTTGTTGATGTGCAACACGCCGGTCCCGCCGATCCCGCCCGGCGCCACGCGACCGCCGCCGCCCACAGCCACGGAGCTCCAGATTGTCCCGCCGCCGCCCAGCGTGCCACCGCTGTTCACCGCGTACGGCAGGGCAGCCCCGTGCGACCCGTTCACCAGCAGCGTGCCGCCGCTGACCGTTGTCCCGCCGGCGTAGGTGTTGGGGGCCGCCAGCGTCAGCGTCCCGTTGCCGGTCTTCTCGAATCCAGCCGCGCCGAAAACTCCGCCCGTGTTGTTCGCCAGGACGGCAGAGATGGTCAGGGTCACGCCGGCGGCTACGTCAATAGGCATGCTGGTCCCGCCGGCCGGCCGCAGATCCATGATCCCGCCGGAGATCGTCGGCAAGCCACCCGTTGCGGAGATGCTGCCCGTCTGGTTGAAGTACCAGAAGCCAGAGGTCCGGGTCAGCGTGCCGCCGTTCATCGTCAGGGTCCGGAAGCTGCCGTGGAAGGTGGCGAAGTCGAACGTGCCGCCGTTGATCGCCACCGCCGGCGTGTTCGCGGTGGTGTCCCATCCGAGCGGGTTCGTCGCCGTCACGACCACACGCCCCCCCGCGTTGACGGTCAGCAGGCCCGGGCCGACCCGCGACGCGTTGTTGTCCGCGCCCCCGAGTTGCAGGGTGCCATTGTTGACCGTCGTGCCGCCGCTGAACGTGCTGTCGCCGGTCAGCGTCAACGTGCCGTTGCCGGTCTTGGTGGCCACGCCGTTGCCGCCAATGGCCCCGCTGTAAGTCGGGCTGGTGGCCGTGCCGACGTTGAACACGAGCGTGGCGTTGTCCGTGATGTTGCCGGCGACCGAGCCGTTCGTCGTGCCGTCGCCGAGCTGCAGCGTGCCCGCACTGACGGTCGTGCCGCCGGAGTAGGTGTTGGCGCCGGTGAGCGTCAGCGTGCCGGCGCCTAGCTTGGTCAGTCTGGTTGCGTGGGCGGCGAAGGGGCTGGCCGCGTTTCTTCCGTCCAGGAGCGGGGCGGAAACCGTGAGCGTGCCATCGCCGACCGTGACGTTCGTGTTGTAGGGGGCGCTCCCCGAGCTCTTGAGCAGCACCTGCTGGTCGGCGCCGCCGGAGGAGATGGAAGACGTGCCCGTGGACGTGATGTCGCCGTTGATGTTCCAAGCGCCCCAGCCGTTAAGGGAGCCCACGGTGGAGGTCATGGCGGCGCCGTTGAGCGTCAGGTTGTTCAGCGGGTTGTTCATGTAGTCGCCCACGCCGCCGTTGGTCAGGGTGCCGGCAATCACCAGCGAGGGCACGGCCGTCGCGGTGTGGGCTCCGTACATGCCGCCTACGGCGGAGAAATTGAGGGTGGCGCCGCTGCTGACGGTGATGGTCCGCGCGTTGTTCCCCGCGCCGAATGCGGTCGTGGCCGCGCCGATCAGCGTGCCGCCGATCAGCGTCACGTCGCCCGAGAACGTGTTGATGCCGGAGAGCGTCAGGGTGCCGCCGCTGGTCTTGTTGAAACCGGCGTTGCCCGCGTCGTTGGCCAGGATCGTGGACATGGTCAGGTTGGCGCCCGTCGTCACGTCAATCGGCATGGAGGCCCCGCCGGCCGGGCGCAGCCTCATCTGCCCCCCTGAAATGGTCGGCGTGCCGCCGGTCACGGTGATGCTGCCCGTCTGGTTGAAGTACCAGAACGCCGAGGTCCGGGTCAGCGTGCCGCCGTTCATCGTCAGGGTCCGGAAGCTGCCGTCGAACGTTTTGTAGTCGAACGTGCCGCCGTTGATTACCACCGCCGGCGTGTTGGCGGTGGTGTCCCACCCGAGCGGATTGGTCGCCGTCACCACAACGCTGGCCCCGGCGTTGATCGTCAGCGTCCCCGGTCCGACGCGGGACTCGTTGTTGTTGGCGCCGCCGATGTTGAGCGTGCCCGCGGAGACGGTCGTGCCGCCGCTGTACGTGTTGTTCCCGTTCAGCGTGAGCGTCCCGCCCGAGAGTGTGAGCGCCGCGCCGCTGCCGCTGACAACGCTGCCGACGGTGAGCCCGCTTGCGCCGGCGCTCCAGGCCTGACTGCCGCCGAGCGCAACCGCCGCGTTCACGGTCAGCAGCGCCGTGGCCGCGGACGCGTCGATGCCGGTACCGCTGATGCCGTTGATCGTCAGCGTATTGCCCGCGCCGATGGTGACGGCGCCGGACACGGCGGTCATGCGCAACTGGCCGACCGGAGAGGCGGCGTTCACCGTCGGCTGGCGGGTGTAGGTGGCGCTGTTGAACTGCGCGTAGTCCGCCCCTGTCGGGACGGCACCGCTCCAGTTCGCCGCGTTGTTCCAGTCGGTGCTCGTGCCGCCCGACCAGTCATAGGTCGCGGCGCCGGCCGGCACGATCAACGCCGCCGTAGCCAACAGCGAACACGCCATAGATGCGCGCCGCCCCACCGCCCGGATCGCCCTCATCGCCATGCCGTTGTGGGACAAATCGTTCCTCGGATCACTTCTCATATTCTCATACCTTCCGCACTGCGCCCCTCGTCTTCTGCGCGGTGCCATGTCGCGCCCAGCAGCAATATACCGTGAATATGGCACTTTTCCGGGAACTCGTCTACCCCCCGTTGCTCTCCACCCGGCGTTGCCGCCGATGCAGTTACGTTCAGTTTCGGGCCGGAGAGCATATGCCCGGAGCGGACTTCCACCGCTCGGTACGTGTGCGCTCGCAGGCGCACGGAGGGCCGCGTCATTTCACGAAGACCAGCCGCCAGGCGAGCTCGCCCGTGGCGGCGGGGGTGTGCGCGGCCCGGAGGAGCTCGCCGTCGGTTGCGGTCTCCGCGGGCTGGCCGCCCAGCTCGGCGGCCTGGAGCCGGTAGCCGGCGGGCACGCGCACGGCGAGTTCGTACCGGTCGCCCTGCACGACCCGGCTGCGGCCGCTGAGCGTGAGGTCGGCCCAGGCGACGGCGACGAGGTCCGCGCCTCCCTGGCTGAGGTGCCGGCTGGTGCTGACGAGCTGCGGGCGGTCCAGCTGCTCGCGGATGGCGAAACTGGCGAGCCCCATCGGCGGCAGCGCCGGCAGCGCGACGCCGCCGCGGCAGGCCCCGAGATAGCGCCGCGACCAGAACTCGTAGACGAGATACGCGCGGCCGGCGTCGAGGCCGATGTCGGCGAAGCGCAACTCGACCGGGCCGGCCGCGCTGCCCGTCCAGTTGAGGCGGTGCAGCACGTTCCAGTGCTCGAAGGGCCGGTCGATTTCGTTGAGCCACCACGGGCAGACCGGGCCGAACTGGTTGGCATCGATCGGCGAGGGGTTCGCGCCGCCGGTGATGGCGGTGCGCGGCAGCTTGATCAACTGGCGGGTCTTCGATTCCTCGAAGTCGTACAGCTGGCCGGGCACGCTGAACAGCACGGGGGCGGCGCGGCGCAGCCCCGCGAGGTTGGCGTCGTCGCGGTAGACCGCCGGGCGGTCGCTCAGCATCAGCAGGCAGCCGGCAATCGAGGCGAGCGCGGGCCGGATGAGCGTGTCGGCGGGCGCGGCCGCGACGGCGGCCGTCTGCGTGACGTTGCCGGCTTCGGCGGGTTTGAAGCGCGGGTAGACGTCGCAGTGGTCCGGGTCGTTGCGCCAGACGATGCCGTTCCACGAGTTGTACTGCTGCATCGTGACCGGCCCGTAGCCGTCGCCGCCGATGCGGCAGGCGTCGGCGATGCCGACCGCCTCCGGCAGCACGCCCCAGCAGGCGAGGATGAACGTGTCGGGGCCGAGTTCCGCGCGGGCCGCGCCGAGATAGGCGCGCAGGACGTCGGCGGGCGTGGCGCCGCGGCTGCGGCAGTAGTCGAGGTTGCGATGGAGGTTGTCGTAGAGGTAGTGGCGCAACGCATCCACCTTCACGTAAGTGAAGCCGGCGCGGCGGAAGCCGCGATACGTGGGGCGGACCAGCGCGTCCAGCGCCTCCGGATTGGTGGCGTCAATGGCATGCCCGATCCAGGGGCCGACGAACGGCTTGCCGCCGGTGTCGCGCACGAACCAGTCGGGATGCTGGGCGACGACGTCGGTGTCGCCGTAGCTGGCGGCCAGCCACACGGCCGGTTCGAACCCCGCCTGCTTCACGGCCGCGACGTACCCGGTCATGCCGGCGGGAAACGCGTTGCGCCGCCAGTCCAGCCACGTGGCGGGGTTCCCGCACAACCCCTGCGCCGCCGGCAGCGTGCGGCGCCCCGCGTCGCCGCCGCCCTGGTAGCAGTCGTCGATCTGGATGAACCGGTAGCCGTAGTCCGCGAAGCGCTGCGCCTGCCAGACGGCGAGCAGCTCCGCGAGGTCGGCCTGGCGGAACCCTTTCATGTACGCCCACCACGACGACCAGCCGGTGATGGAGTCCTGCCGCACGCGGTAGGTCCACGGCCGGAAGTGCGCGATGTTCTTGTGCCGCTGGTAGAGCCGCGGCTGGAACGACAGTTCGACCACGTCGCCCGTGCAGGCGAGCGTGAACGCGGCGGCGGCCCGCGGTTCGACGCGGGTCCGATCGGCCGGGCCGGCGAGCGCCCAGTCGCGCCGGCGGTCGTAGACCGCGTTGTTGCGGAGGTTGCGGCTCGGGCCGCCGTGGGTCGTGCGGATGAGCGGGAAACGCTGCTGCGCCGCGCCGCGCGTCTCGGCGGCGAGGGCCTCCGGGCTGGCGGTGACCGTGCCTTCCAGCCGCAGCGCCCGGCCGGCCAGGGTGAGCGTCTGCGTCACGGCCTGCCCGCGCCGCGCGGTGGCGGCGGTCAGCGTCGCGCCGCGCGCGCGCCCGTCGAACAGCGTCTGGCCGTCGTACGTCAGCCGCAGCGCGCCGGTCTGCTCGTCCCACGCGACTTCAGCCGCGGCGTTCGGCGGATCGCCCGGCTCGTCCGGTAGCAGGGCGTCCTCCGGCGGTCGCGGCCGTGCCGGGGGCAGCGGCGCCCCGTCGTGGACGATGACCGGGTCAATCCAGTCGGCGTGGTCCGACGCCGAGTCGCCCAGCGGCGACACGTACAGCTCCAGCTCGTTCACGCCGGTCAGCGCGACGTCGACGGACTGGGCCGGGTCGCCGCCGCCCAGCGGGCCGGAGCGGAAGAGCTCTTTCCCGTCGCCCCTGACGATGAACTCCACCCGGCCGACACCCGGGTTGTCGGGGTAGGCCTGCACGCCGACCCGGGCGCGAAAAGCCGTGGCCTTGCCCGCCAGCGTCAGCTTCCAGGACGATTCCGCGTGCGTGCCGATGCCGGTGTCGAACGCCTCGCCGCCGACCGCCAGGCCCGCGCCGAGCACGCTGGCGTCGGCCGCCGGC
>CAYOBW010000311.1:7347-8386 GCA_964402115.1 uncultured Victivallales bacterium | reverse complement strand
GCGCTTCGGGGGGTATTTGCACAACAGCGGTCTTCCCCCCTTCGTCCTCTTTCCCGGCCTTTCCACTTCCCTGGCTTCCGTATGTTCCATCGAGCACGCGGTCAGCGCGGGTAAGTGAACAAAGCGCTTTCACCCGCGCATCAGGCCTGCTGCAGGCTGCGGCGGACACGCTCGCGGATGGGGCCGTCGTGCGGCACGAAGGCCTGGCCGGTGATCAGTTCGTAGGCCTGGATGTAGCGCCGGGCGGCCTCGACCCGCACGTCCTCGGGAAGCGGCGGCGGCGTGCCGTCGCCCCGGAACCCGCGCGCCGCCAGCCACTCGCGCACGTACTCCTTGTCGAGCTTGCGCTGCTCCTGTCCCGCGGCGAAGAGGCTCTCGTACGTGTCGGCATACCAGTACCGCGAGGAGTCCGGCGTATTGATTTCGTCGGACACCACGAGCTGCCCGTTCAGCCGGCCCAGCTCGTACTTCGTATCGACGAAGATCAGCCCGCGCGTGGCCGCGTGCGCAACGCCGAAGGCATACAGGCGCAGGCACATTTCCGCCGCGGCGTCGAACGTGGCGCCGTCGATCAGCCCCTCCCCGAGCGCCTCGGTCCGCGAAATGTTGCGGTCGTGCTTCTCGTGCTTGGTCGTCGGGGTGATGATCGGCCGCTCCAGGCGCTGGTCCTTCCGCAGCCCCTCGGGCAGCGGATTCCCGCACAGGTTGCGGACGCCCTGCTGGTAGTTGTACCAGGCGGAGGTCTTCGTCACGCCCGTGATGTACCCGCGCACGACGAACTCCAGCGGCAGCTGCTCGCACTCATGCACGATCATCACGTTGGGGTCGGGCACGGACACGACGTGGTTCGGTACCAGCGTCTGCGTCTGCTCGAACCAGAAAGCGGCGAGCTGGTTCAGCACCTGGCCCTTGAACGGGATCGTTCCCAGGATGCAGTCGAAGGCGGAAATGCGATCGGTCGTGACCAGGATGCGGCGGCCGTCCTTGAGCCGGTAGCTGTCGCGCACCTTGCCATGCTCCACCGTGCCAAGCTCGGGGA
>CAYOBW010000311.1:0-7337 GCA_964402115.1 uncultured Victivallales bacterium | reverse complement strand
TCGGTTTCCGTCAGCACGTTGTCCAGCTCCGCCCGAATCCGTTCGCTCGAGATCATGTGCGGTTTCCTCTCTTCACGTTCCGAACCCAAGCGCCCCTCAGGCGCGGTTGCGCATCGCAACCAGGTGTTCGTAAAGACTCGCGCCCGGGCAGGCGCTGTGCCCGAGGTCGCGATGCCCGTAGACCGACGACCAGTTCATGCCGTAGTGCCGGCACATCACGGCGACCACCCGCTTCAGCGCCCCCAGTTGCTCCGCCGCCGGCCCCTGCACCTCGAAGTTGCCGAGCAGCATGATGCCGATGTTTTCGCGGTTCTGGCCGGACACATGCGCCCCGACGTAGGCCAGCGAGCGCCCCTGCCAGACGCGCCCGGTGACATCCACCACGAAGTGGTAGCCGATATCGCCGTAGTTCCGCTCGCAGTGCCCGGTGCAGACCCCGTTGAGGTCGTTGATGATGGTCGGCTCGTCCATGTGAAAGCGGTTCGGCACGCCGGAGTGGTGCACGGTGATGCGGTCGAAACGTTCGGCCTTGCGGAGGCGCGCGAGATCCGGGCTGGCCACGGCCCAGGAGGCACGATTGCGGTAGTCCAGGCCCGCTGTCGCGAGATCCGGGAACGGCAGCTTCGCCGAAGCCGGCGGCGTCACGGCCGCGGCGGCGGTCCCGGGTGCGGCCGGTCCCGCGTTCACGCGGACCGGGCGCGTCAGCGCCAGCGCGGCGCCGCCGGCCAGCCCGCGCCTCAGCCACTCGCGCCGTGACCATGTCAGTTCGCTACGCTTCATAGACTGCATCCTCCGCCCCGACACCCGCGCCCGCCTCAGACCCCGTCCACGCTCATAACCGCCGGCACATCCTCCCAGCCCCGCGCCTGCCCCAGCTGCTCCAGCTTGACCGTGCAGGCCTGGAACACCTCCGCCACCAGTTCGCGCACGGGCTTGTCCTTGCTGGTGCCCAGCAGGTGCGCCGCGGCGCGGCACACGTTCCGCAGCCCGAGCGTCCCCCGCCCCTGCGTCGGGTCCCACACGTCCGCGATCGCGTCCAGCACGACGTTCAGACTGGTGAACAGGGCCAGTTCGAGCCGCGCCCCCTCGTGCAGGGTGATCTGTTTCAGGTCCACCACCCACACCGCATCCCCGCCGGTGACCTCCCACTCGGAGGGCCGCACCAACCCGGAGCCGAACACCACCACGCGCCGCGCCATCCGGCCGTCGCCCAGCGCCGCCATGGCCTGGGCCGTCATCACCAGCAGCGCCTGGGACTCGACCGCGTAAGCGCCGCAATCCTCTTTCAAGAAATGGTCCACCGCACGGGCGATCTCGGCCACCTGCGCCGGATCGGCCAGCGAGCCGTCCGGCAAGCCGGCCACCTCGGCCGTAATCTGGGTCACAACCGCGGACTGCTGCGGATCGGATGTCCGGGGATCGTAAATCATACCTTACCGGTCAACCCTTTCACGGTGCTGAGAAACTGGCTGACGTCCTTGAATCGCTTGTAGACCGAGGCAAACCGCACGTACGCGACTTCGTCGAGCTTCTCCAGCCGGTCCATCACCTTCTTACCGATCGCCTGCGTCGGGATTTCGCGTTCGAACTCGCTCTCCAACTCGTCGATGATCTGATCGACCAGCCCCTCGATCTGCTCCATGCTGACCGGGCGCTTCTCGCAAGCCCGCAGCACGCCGTTGACGAGCTTGGTGCGGTCCATGTCCTCGTGGCAGCCGTCGCGCTTGATCACGCGCAGACGCGCCTTGAGGACCTCCTCGTAGGTCGTGAAACGGTAGCCGCAGCGCAGGCACATCCGCCGGCGGCGGATGACCGCCCCCTGCCGCGCGGAACGGCTGTCGATGACCTTGTCTTCCAGATGCGCGCACTTCGGACAACGCATGCCAATCCCCCACTGCCTGCCAGCCCAAACGGCCCCGGCGGGAACCACCAACACCTAACTGTTTGCTACTATAGGGCTTCCGCCTGCCGATGGCAACTCAAAATCTATTGCCACGTGTCCCGTCCCTCTGCCACACTACCCGGCACGTGAGCGCGGTAACGAACCAGACCAGGATTCCCTACCCGGAGACGGCGGACATTGCCACCTCCTCGGACGACTATGCCAGCCGCTTCGCCGGTCCGGTCGGCGCCTGGATGCTGGACACACAGACCCGCCTGGCGCTCGACGGGCTGCGCCGCAGCCCCAGCCCGGTGCATACCGTCCTCGACGTGGGTGGAGGTCACGGACAGCTCGCCGGCCCACTGGCTGCGGCAGGCTATGCGGTGACCGTCATCGGCAGCGACGCCTGCTGCGCCCATCGTCTTGCCCCCCTGCTGACCAGCGGCGCCTGCGCGTTCGTGACCGGCAACGTCATCGCCCTGCCCTTTCCGGACCTGGCCTTCGACGCCGTGCTGTCGTTCCGGCTCCTGCCCCACTGCGCACAGTGGGAACGGCTGGTAGGCGAGCTGTGCCGGGTGGCCCGCCACACGGTGGTGGTGGACTACCCGACCCGCCGCAGCTTGAACTGCGTCGCACCCGCGCTCTTCGGCGCCAAGCAGAAGCTGGAAGGCAACACGCGCACGTGGCGGTTATTCAGCGACCGGGAAGTTCGCAACTCGTTTGACAGTAACGGCTTTTCAATAACCCGACGGTGCGGTCAGTTCTTCCTCCCCATGGTGCTGCACCGCGCCCTGCGCTGCCGTCCCCTCTCGCAGGCGGCCGAGGCGGTCTCACGTGCGCTCGGCCTCAACGCCCTCTTCGGCTCACCGGTGATCCTGACGGCGCAACTGCGGGCGGAGGGGCGGCCGTGAACGCACGGTGCGCGCTGCCAGCCGGCGCCACGGTCCTCGTGACCGGCGCCACCGGTTTTACGGGCGCGGTCCTGACGCGCAAGCTGTGCGCGGCGGGCATGCGCGTGCGGGCGATTGCGCGCCCGACCTCGGACACCGCCCCGCTGGCCGGTCTGCCCATCGAGTGGGTGCGCGGCGACGTGTACGACCCAGCCGTCGTGGCGCACGCCGCCGAGGGGGCCGTCTTCATTTTCCACCTGGCGACCGGCTACCGGCAGGGCCGGAGTTCGCCCGACTACTTCCGCAAGGTGCACATCGAAAGCACGCAGCTGCTGGCCGCCCGGGCGGCAGCCACGCCCGGCTTCCAACGCTTCGTGCACGTCTCGACCGTCGGCGTGCACGGGCACATCGAGGGGGGACCGGCGGACGAAAGCGCACCCTTTGCCCCGGGCGACGCCTACCAGGCGACAAAGGCGGAAGCCGAGCAGTGGTTGCACGCCCACGCCCGCGCCACGGCCCTGCCCTACACCGTCATCCGTCCCGCCGCCATCATGGGCCCGGGCGACCGCCGCCTGCTGAAGCTCTTCCGGATGGCGGCGCGGCCCGTGTTCTTCATCCTCGGGCGGGGCCGCTCGCTCTATCACCTGATTCACGTGGACGATCTCACCGACGCCCTGCTGACGGCCGCCGTCCACCCCGCGGCGCTCGGCGAAGCGTTCATCTGCGGCAACACGGAGCCCATCGCGCTGCCGGAGATCGGCCGCGTGGTGGCGCGGGAGCTGGGGCGCCCGCTGCGCGTCGTACGTCTGCCGGCGTGGCCGTTCTTCGCGGCGGCAGCAGCCTGCGAGTGGATCTGTCGACCGCTCCGCATCGAGCCCCCACTCTACCGACGCCGTGTCGCCTTTTTCACCAAGGACCGCGCCTTCGACACGCGAAAGCTGCGCGACGTCCTGGGTTTCGTCCCGGGCTACACGAACGAAACCGGCCTCATCAGCACCACCCGCTGGTACCGGGAGCACGGGTGGCTGTAGAGAACCCGTCAGGCCTCAGAGGGGGCTTCCCTTGCACATAACGGCCGGGGACGGCCGTCTCCATTGCGCGGGCAGGCGACGAGGCGTGGAGACGGCGGTCCCCGCCGTTATGGCCCCCCCCTGCGTCACCGATGCATTGCCAGGCCCCTGCCGAACCTGTTGCGGCAAGCGCAGGCAGTGTGCTAGGTTGCCCCTGCAACAAGGGGGGGCGGCCATGAACGGGGAAACGATTAGTGTCGAGACGCCGCTGCGCGTGGCGGTGCTGGGGTCGGGCAAGGGAAGCAACTGCCAGTCCATCCTGGAGGCGATCGAAGCCGGCACCCTGCCGGCGCGCGTGGTTTGCGTGCTGAGCGACGTCGAGGATGCCTACATTCTCGAACGCGCCCGCAGGCACAATGTACCGGCGGCCTTCATCAGCGCGGCGCCGTTCAAAACCAAGCTCGACGGCGACGCGGAGGCGCGCTACCTGGAGACGCTGGAGCGCTACCGGGCCGAGGTCGTCGTGCTGGCCGGATTCATGCGCATCGTCAAGCAGGGACTGCTCACCGCCTTCCGCCACCGCATCCTGAACATCCACCCGGCGCTGCTGCCGGCTTTCCCCGGCATGGCTTCGTGGGAGCAGGCGCTCGCCTACGGCGCCAAGGTAGCGGGGTGCACCGTGCACCTCGTGGACGCCGGCACCGACACGGGCCCCGTGATTATCCAGCGCGCCGTGCCGGTTCTGGACAACGATACCCCGGCCAGCCTCCACGCCCGGATCCAGGTCGAGGAGCACCAGGCCTATCCCGAGGCCCTGCGGCTCATGGCCGCCGGCCGCCTGCGCGTCGAGGGGCGCCGCGTGCACGTCACCCCCGCGTGATGTCCGGTGGACCACCGTCTTCCTGAAAAAGTGAAAGGCCCATCCCCTGCGGGACGGGCCTTTCGTTCAGCTCAAACACAAGCGAGCAATCGCCCGCCGCGTGTCCTTATTGCTGGGCCGGCTTGTCTTCCGGCTTGCCTTCCGGCTTGCCTTCGCCGTGCGGGCCGCCGCGACGCTCGCGACCAGCCTTCAGCTCGTCCTTGGTCAGCTTGCCGTCCTTGTCCGCGTCGATTTTGTCGAACGACTCGGGATTGCCAGGGAACTCGTCCTTGCTCAACACGCCGTCGGCGTTCTTATCGGCGGCCTTGAAGCGCTCCTCGGAACCCGGGCGATTCGCCTGCATCTTGTCATGCGCCGCCTTCATCTCTTCCTTGGTCAGCGTGCCGCTGTTGTCCGCATCGATCTTCGTGAACATCTCAGCAGGACCCTTGAACTCTTCCTTCTCGATCACGCCGTTACCGTTCGCATCGGCCTTCGCGAAACGCTCCTCAGGCGTACCGCGTCCGCCCGGACCGCCACGCCCACCCTCGCCGTGCGCCGGCTTCTGAGGCTCTTCCGCCATCGCCACAACCGCCGCCATGCTCAACACCGCCGCCGTTACCGTCAACCGCTTCATGCTTTGCTCCTTGCTTTCCGAACCTTTGCCGGCGACCCCCGTGGTACGCCGTTGGGCCAATAACGAACGGCAGCCCGCGCTTATTGCACGCATTGCTCAGCAAAGCATACGCCGCTTGACAGCCGGCCCATCCGCTTTCAGAGTACCTGGCGTGCGGCGAAACGCGGCATGGGAGGCACGTATGGACCCTATAAGTGTGGCCCTGGGGGCAGGCAACATCACGGTGGCGCTGGTCTTCATGCTCCTCGCCCGCCCCCTGATCCGCGGTCGCGTGCCACGCAACGGGCTGTTCGGGTTCCGGCTCCGCCAGGCGTATGAGTCAGAGTCCAACTGGCTGCGCATCAACCGCTTCGGTGGAATCCGGCTGTTCTGGTGGTCGGTCCCGCTGCTGCTCGCCGGCACGCTGACCCTCTTCCTGACCCTCACCGGCCACCCCGCCGTCATGCTGGGCGTGGGCTGCCTGCCGCTGATCGTGCTGATTCCCGTGTACGCCACGTGGCGCTATGCCCGGACCCTCTAGGCCATGGATGTGCCCGCCTCAACCGCGCGTTCCTATGCCATCGTGGGCGTCGGCGCCGTCGGCACGCTGTATGGCGCACGGCTGCAGCGGGCGGGGCATCCCGTCCACTTCCTGCTGCATCGCGACTACGCCCACGTGCGCCGCCACGGGCTGCGGGTGGACTCGGTGGACGGCGACATTGTGCTGCCTGCGGTCCAGGCCTACGCCCATGCCGGCGACATGCCCCCCTGCGACACCGTGCTGGTCGCCTTGAAGACCACGCAGAACGGCGTGCTGGCCGATATCCTGCCGCGGATCACGCGCACAAGCGGCACGGTCGTCATGCTCCAGAACGGCCTGAACGCCGAACCTGCCGTTGCGGCGCTCGTGCGCCACGTGTCGGTCCTCGGCGGGCTCTGCTTCCTCTGCGCCAACCGCGTGGGACCGGGCCACGTCCGGCACCAGGACTACGGCAGCATCGCCCTCGGCGCCTACCTGCCCGACTACCGGTCCGCCGGCATCACCCCGGCCATGCAGCGCGT
The DNA here is from genome assembly GCA_964402115.1 of uncultured Victivallales bacterium. Taxonomy (GTDB): domain Bacteria; phylum Verrucomicrobiota; class Kiritimatiellia; order UBA8416; family CAYOBW01; genus CAYOBW01. Next base: position 1,018 of record CAYOBW010000311.1, on the reverse strand, counting down.
TGCCGCCGACCTGCGCGCCGCGGGCACGGAAATCACACTGCTGGACGACCTCCTGCTGGCGCGTTGGAAGAAACTCACGTGGAATATGCCGTTCAACGGCCTGTCCGTCCTGCTCAACACGGCCACCGACCGCCTCGTGCGGGAGCCTTCCGCCCGCGCGCTCGTGGAAGCGCTCATGCACGAAGTGCAACTCGGCGCCGCCGCCATGGGACGGTCCATCCCCGACACGTTCGTGGCGAAAATGCTGGCGGATACCGAGCGCATGCAGCCCTACCTCCCCAGCATGAAGCTCGACTACGACGCCGGCCGGCCCATGGAGGTGGAGTCCATCTACGGCGAACCGCTGCGGGCCGCGGCGGCTGCCCGCGTCACCCTGCCCCGCCTCGCCCTGCTGCACCAGGCGCTCCAGTTCCTGCAGGCGCAGCCCGGTCCGCGCCCGCGGGGGCGGCGGGCCGTGGCGGACGGCAAGCTGAGCCGGTGAAGGCGACGCGAGCAGGCCGGCCTGACCATGCCCCCCGCCTTCAGGCCGTGCCCGCCCACGCCGCGCGCGCGGCGTCCAGCACACGCTCCGGGGTAATGGTCGCAAGGGCGCGCCGGGCGGCCTCCGAATCGCGCGCGACGTCGCGCGAACCGTTCACCCCGTCCGGTGCGATCACGGTGTGCCCCTCGCCCAACGGCCCGGTTTTGGCCGGGTCGGTAACGCCGAAAACCGCCACCACGCGCGTGCCCGCGGCGGCCGCCAGGTGCATGCCGCCGCTATCGTTCGTGACCGCCAGCCGGCACCCCGCCAGCAGGGCCACCATTTCCGGCAGCGAAGTCCGCCCCGAGAGATCCAGGGCCGCCGGGCCCACGCCCCGGGCCACGGCCGCGCAGAGTTCCGCCTCCCCGCCCGTGCCCAGCACGAGCAGCCGCGCGCCGGTCTCGCGCGCCAGCGCCGCGCCGACAGCCGCGAACGACTCCGCCGGCCAACGTTTGGCCGGTCCGCGCGCGGCGCCGGGAATGAGCGCCGCCCACGCGG
>CAYOBW010000310.1:0-8412 GCA_964402115.1 uncultured Victivallales bacterium | reverse complement strand
CAACTACGCCGTCAACTTTGTCGTGAACCCGCTGGAACCGTTGCGATCTATCGATGGGGTCCTCGCCGGCACCACCGACAGAGGCCATCCGGACGGCCGATGATTCCGCTCCTCGTCTCTCAAACGAACCCCTACGGAGGTGAAATGCGCCCGCCCTGCCCGCGGATGCGGGCGCGACGTGTCAGGTTGACGCGCGGCGGTCGGGTTGACTATAAGCCGTCACGCGAGTCCGTCGCGTCGGGGACACAACGGAGAGAGGGCGGGAGGTGGGGCCGTGGGGGATGATAACAACGTAGCGGGACCACCCGGGGACGGGCACATCGCCGTCCGCGCGCCCGCGCCCGGACGGCTGCTGCTCGGCTCCGCCTCCGCACGGCGGCGGAAGATCCTCGCCGACCTCGGCATCGCGTGCGACGTCGTCGCGCCGGAGGTCGAGGAGGTGCACTGGGACACCGACCCCCGCGGGACGGTCCGCGAGAACGCAGCGCGCAAGAACGCGTGGTGCCGGGCGCGCTTCCCGGAGCGGAGCATCCTGACGGCGGACACCGTGGTCGTCTTCGAGGGGCGGACGATCGGCAAGCCGCGCTCCATCGAGGAGGCCCACGCGCTCCTGCGCGCCTTCTCCGGCCGCGCGCAGTACGTCTACACCGGCCTCGCGTGGCACGTACCCGGCCGGACACTCGTGGAGCAGGTCGAGGAGTCCGTCGTCCGCTTCAAGCCCCTGACCGAGGCCGCCATCCGCGAGTACTGCGCCCGCGTGGATCCGCTCGACAAGGCGGGCGCTTACGACATTGACCAGTGCACCGACCTGATCATCGCCGCTTACACCGGTTCCTGGACCAACATCATGGGACTCCCTGCCGAGGTGGTGCGGTCGCTGCTGGATGCGTGAGAGAGGATTCGGGGGTCACGACCCCCCGGGGAGGTATCGGTTGCGTACTTCGTTCCACGAGCGGTTTACCGTTCACCGCGCACTGTTGACCCGGGCCGCCGCCGCGTGGGCCCTGTGCGCCGCAGACGCCCGCGCGGCGGAACGCGTGGACGCGGGGGCGGGGTGGACGACACCGGCGGTGGAGCGCGTGCTGCCCGGCGTGTGGCGCGTGCGCATCGGCAAGCCGGAGCGGTTCACGCCCGACACGCTGCGCGAGGCGTCGCCGGCTGTGGCGGGATTCGCCCGGTTACCGGACGCACCGGCCCTGCCGTTCAAACCGGAGGACGTCCGCGGCCGGGTCACGTCCTCGCGCACGGTCGTCTATGTCCCATGCGACGAGCCCGCCGACGAGATCTTCGGCTTCGGCCTCGATCCGCGCGCCTACGCCCAGAAGGGGCTGCGCAAGGTCCTGACCGTCTGCGCCGGCGTGCTGGACAAGACCGGCGCGAGCCACGGTCCGGTTCCCTTCTACGTGAGCACCCGCGGCTACGGCGTCTACGTGGACACGGCGCGCGTACCCGTCGTGCAGGTGGCCCGCCTCACCCGCAAGGGCGCCGACGCCCCGGCCGGCGGGGCGCCGGCCCCGGCCCTCAAGACCAGCGCAGCCGAACTCTACGCCGCGCAGGCGCCCGTCGGCCGGAGCGCGGTGGTCTTCGAGATCCCCGGCAACAGTCGCGGCGTCGATGTGTACCTCTTCGGCGGCCCCACGCTGCGCGAGGCGGTTCAGCGCTACAACCTGTTCTCCGGCGGCGGCGCCGTGCCGCCGCTCTGGGGGCTGGGTATGAAGTACCGCACGTTCACGGGCGCCGACCAGGCCACGGTGCTGAATGTGGCCCGCGCCCTGCGCGCCATGGGCATTCCCTGCGACATGCTGGGCCTGGAGCCCGGCTGGCAGTCGCGGGCCTACCCCTGCTCGCTGACGTGGTCGCAGGAGCGGTTCCCGAACCCCGGCGCACTCGTGCGCGAGGTCACGGACCTGGGCTACCGCCCGAACCTGTGGGAGCACGCGTACATCCACCCGGAGTCGCCGCTGCACGGCCCGCTCCAGGCGCGGTCGGCGGACTACCTCGTGTGGGGCGGACTGGTCGTCGACTTCGCGGACCCCGAGGCGTTCCGCCTGTTCGCGGACTACCACGCGCGCGAGCTGGTGGCCAAGGGCATCGGCGGCTTCAAGGCCGACGAGTGCGACGCCCAGCCGATTCTCGACTGCACGCCTTTCAACTACCCGACCTTCTCCCTCTTCCCATCCGGCATCGACGGCGACCAGATGACCCAGCTCTACGGCTACCTCTACCAGCGCTCGATCCACTCCGTCTTCAGGCAGCGCAACCAGCGGACCTGGGGCGACGTGCGGGCCACCGCCGCGCTAGCCGCGCCGCTGCCGTTCAACCTGTACAGCGACGCCTACGAGTTCGACGAGTACCTGCGCCAGCTCGTCAACGCCTCGTTCGCGGGCCTGCTGTGGTCGCCGGAGGTGCGCGACGCGGGCAGCGTCGAGGAGCTGCTGAACCGCATCGCGCTGAGCGCCTTCGCCCCGCAGATGTGCCTCAACATCTGGTTCATGCCGCACCCGGTGTGGGAGCAGTACGCGAAGGAGCCCAACTGCCAGGGCCGGCTCCTGCCCGCGGACGAGCAGCGGCGGCTGGCGGAGCGCATCCGCGACGTGGTGAGCCTGCGCTACCGGCTGCTGCCGTACCTGTACGCGAGCTTCCACCGCTACCGGACCGAGGGGCTGCCGCCCGTGCGGTCACCGCTGCTCGACTTCCCCGCCGACCCCGCCTTGCGCAAGGTCGACAACGAGTTCCTGTTCGGCGACGGCCTGCTGGTGGCGCCGTTCATGGGCCGCGCGTGCGTGCGCAAGGTATACTTCCCGAAGGGCTGCGACTGGGTGGAATGGCAGACGGGGATCGCGCACGCGGGCGGGACGACCGGCACGTTCCAGGGCGAGCCCGGCGAAACGCCGCTCTTCGTGCGCCTGAACACGCTGCTCCCCCTGGCGGCGCCGGTGCAGCATGTGGGCAGGGACACCGTGTTCGCCGTCACCGTGAAGGTGTTCGGCGACCGGCCGGCGCCGCTCGACCTGATCGAGGACGACGGGGAGACGTTCGCGTTCGAGACCGGCGCGGTCAGCCGCGTGACACTCGCCTGGACCCCGGACAAGGGCGGCACGGTCGCGCGCAAGGGCGGGTACCGCGGCGAGCGGTATCGGATTGCCGGGTGGGAGCCGGTGAAGGTGGCGGCGGCGGCGCCACCCGGGGCCGGCGGAGCGGACCCCGCGCGCCTGCCCGGCGTGCAGCGGCTGTCCGACGGGGCCACGTTCCGCGCGAGCTCGGCGCTGGACTCCGACCCCGCGTCGGGACAGCTGCTCGCCGCCGGCGATGACGCGGCCCCGTTTGCCTTCCACACCCGGGAGGAGGAGGCGCCGCACGTGATCATCGATCTCAAGCGCGAGCGCGAGGTGGCGGGGCTCACGCTTGTGAACCGCGTGGATGAGCGCCCCGAGATCCGCGCCCGCGCCGCCAGCCTCGCGGCCTGGACCTCCGCGGACGGCGACACCTGGAAGACCGTGTGGCTGGCCGACGGGCCAGAGACCGAGTGGCGCTGCGTGCTCCAGCCGCCCGTGCCGGCGCGCTACGTGAAAGTCGGCCTGCGCAGCCGCAACTTCCTGCACCTCAAGCGCGTGTTCGTGTGGGGGCGGGATCCGCCGAACGGCGCGCCTGCGCAGTGAAGCCAGTCCAGCGGGGGCCTGCGGCTGCAGGCCCCCGCCTCGTTCACTGCGCATTCGTCCGGCTCGCTCCGCCTCCGCCTCAGACGCCCAGCCGCTGGCGGCGCGCCTGCTCGGCCAGGGTCTGGTTCGTCGCGGGCTTATGGCCCTTCAGCGGCAGGATGCGCTCGTGGATGGCGTCCACGATCCAGCTCGCCTGCGGGAAGAAGCTCTCCTCCATCTCCGCGCAGGGCGTGATCCAGTTGCGCGAGCCGATCACGACCGGCGGGGCGTCGAGCTGATCGAACGCGAGCTGCCCGAGGTTGGCCGCCATGGTCTGCAGGAATGAGCCGCGCTCGCACGCGTCGGATGCCAGCAGGACCTTGCCGGTCTTGCGGACCGATTCCACGAGGGGCCCGTAGTCGAGCGGGTTGATCGTGCGGCAGTCCCACACGTCGCAGGTCAGGCCGTACTGCTTCTGCAGGATGTCGGCCGCCTCGAGCGCGCGGTAGAGGGTCGCCCCGACAGTGATCAGGGTGACGTCGCTCCCGTCGCGCCGCTTGGCGGGCGGGCCGAACGGCACCTCGTAGTAGCCCGCCGGGACCTCCTTCTCGAACATCTCGCCGATATCGTAGAGGCGCTGGCTCTCGAAGAAGACCACCGGGTCGGAGCCGCGCAGCGCGGTGTTCAGCAGCCCCTTCGCGTCGTACGGCGTCGCCGGGAAGACGACCTTCAGGCCCGGGATGTGCGCGCAGAGCGCGGTCCAGTCCTGCGAATGCTGGGCGCCGTACTTCGCGCCCACCGAAACGCGCAGGACGACCGGCATCTCCAGCACGCCGGCGGACATGCTCTGCCACTTGGCGAGCTGGTTGAACAGCTCGTCGCCGGCGCGGCCCATGAAGTCGCAGTACATCAGCTCGACCAGCGCGCGGCCGCCCTCGAGGGCATAGCCCACGGCCGTGCCGACGATGGCGCCCTCGGAAATCGGCGAGTTGAACAGCCGGTTGTAGGGCAGCGCCTCGGTCAGCCCGCGGTAGCAGGCGAACGCGCCGCCCCAGTCCCGGTTCTCCTCGCCGTAGGCCACGAGCGTCGGATCCTCGCAGAAGCGGTGCAACACGGCCTCGAAGATCGCGTCGCGGAACTGGAAGACCTGGTTCTTGGGGACAGGCTTGCCGTCCACGACCGCCGCGCGCACCTTGCGCTGCAGGGCCTTCACGCGGGGATTCTCCGCGAGCGGCCCGAGCACCTCGGGCGTGCGCGTGTCGTAGCGGTCGCGCACCTTGTTGGAGAACATGACCGTCTCGATGAACGCCGGCTCGACGCGCGGCGACACGGCGAGGTCCGCGGCCAGCTTGCAGGCCTTCAGGCAGAGCTGCTTGACGCGGGCGCGGATGGCCTCCTCCTGCTTCTCGGTCGCCAGCTTGGCCTTGCGCAGCGCCTGGGCGTAGCCCACGAGCGGATCCTCCGCGCGCCACAGGTCCACCTCCTCCTTGACGCGGTACGAGGAAGCGTCGGAGGGCGAGTGGCCCGAGTAGCGGTACGTGATCGTCTCCAGGAAGACCGGCCCGTCGCCCTTCTCCAGCAGCTCGCGCTTGCGCAGCACGGCGTCGGCCACGGCCAGCGGGTTGTAGCCGTCCACGCGCTCGGCGTGCATGGCCTCGGCGTTGACGCCGCAGGCCACGCGGGCCAGGACGTCGAAGCCCATCGTCTCGCCGGAGGTCTGGCCGCCCATGCCGTAGAAGTTATTCATGAAGTTGAAGATGATGGGCAGGCCGCCGCGGTAGGGCTCCTTCCAGTAGTGCTTGAACTGGCCCATGGCGGCGAAGTTGAGCCCCTCCCACACGGGGCCGCAGCCCATCGAGGCGTCGCCGACGTTGGCGACGATGATTCCCGGCCGCACGTTGCAGCGCTTGAAGAGCGCGGCGCCGGCCGCGATGTCGCCCGAGCCGCCGACGATGGCGTTGTTCGGGTAGACGCCGAACGGCGTGAAGAACGCGTGCATGGAACCGCCGAGGCCGCGGTTGAAACCGGTCTGGCGGCCGAAGATTTCCGCCAGCGCGCCGTAGATCAGGAAGTCCACGGCCAGCTCCTTGACCGTGCCGCTGAAGCCCTGCTCGACGACCTTCAGGCACTCGCCGCCCATGAAGCCCTTCATGATGCCCTGCAGGGTGTCATCGTCCAGCTTGTGGATGGCGGACAGCCCCTTGGCGAGGATCTCGCCGTGCGAGCGGTGCGAGCCGTAGATGTGGTCGTCCACCGTCAGGTGCAGCGCCTGCCCCACGGCGGCCGCCTCCTGCCCCACCGACAGGTGGGCCGGGCCCTTGTGGTCATAGGCGACCCCCTGGTAGGAGCCTTCGGTCTTGATGGCGTGCAGCATCTCCTCGAACTCGCGGATGATGGCCATGTCCTCGAAAACCGTGACCACGGTCTCCCGGCCCAGCCGCCGCGCGGCGTCCGTGATGGACTCGTTGTACTGGTTCAACGGCAGACGCGGGGACTGGATGAACCCCGGCTGACGTTCCTGTTGCGGATGTACGATCTTGTCTTTCGGCATAACCCAAGCACTCCTTGATTCGACTTCCCTACCTGTTCTCCACTCTCAACCCGGCCGGCCCCGCTCAGGGCAGACCGTGAATACCCAGCAAACTCTCGCGCACCACCTCGCACACCGCGGGATGCGGGAAAACGAGCTCCTCGATTTCGCGGACACGCAGCTCGGCCTCGATCATGGCCGCGGCGCCGAAGATCATCTCCGAGCAGGCGCCACCCACCATATGCACGCCCAGCAGGGCGCCGGTGTCGGCCCGCACAACCACCTTGATCTGCCCGCGCTCCCCCGCGTGTTCGGCGAGGTAGCGCCCGTTGGCGCTCAGCGGCAGCTTGCCCGTTTTCACGGGCAGCCCGCGCTGCCGCGCCTCCGCCTCGGTCAGGCCCACGGAGGCGGCCTCGGGGTTGGTGTAGACCACGCCCGGGATGGCGTCGTAGCGCATCCGGTCGGGCCGCCCCGTCAGGTTGTGCACGACCACCTCCGCCATGCGCGAGGCGGCGTGCGCGAGCCACGTGCGCCCGGTCACGTCGCCCGCGGCCCAGACGCCGGGCACGTTGGTCGCGCACCGGTCGTCGATGCGAATGCCGCGCCGGTCGAAGTCCACGCCCAGCGCCTCCAGCCCCAGGCCCTCCACGTTGCAGCGCCGGCCGGTCGCGACAAGCACGCACTCGCCCGCCGCCGTCAGCCGGCGGTCGCCCGCCGTGAACGCCACGCCCTCGGGGGTGATGGCCTCGACCTTCGCGCCGAGGTGGAACGTGATGTTCTTCTTCTCGAGTTCCTTGCGCAGCACGCGCGTGATGTCGGGGTCCATGGCCGGGCAGATCTCCGGCAGCATCTCGATGACCGTGACCGGGATGCCGAGCGAGCCGAAGAAGCAGGCGAACTCGCAGCCGATCACGCCGGCGCCGATGATAACCAGGCTCTTGGGCGCGCGCTCGAGGTTCAGGATGCCCGTCGAGTCCACCACGTGCGGCAGATCCAGTCCGGGCAGCGGCGGGCGCGCGGGCGCGGAGCCGGTGGCGATCAGGATGTTGTCCGCCTCGTACACGTCAGCCCCGACCTGCACCTGGCGGCCGGCCCGCAGCGTGGCCGTGCCGCTGACGACCTGGACCTGGCAGCGCTTCAGCAACCCCGCGATGCCGCTGCGCAGCGTCTCGATGACCTGCGTCTTGCGGGCCATGATGCGCCCGAAATCGAAGGACACGTCACGGGCCGCGATCCCGTAGTCCGCCCCGTGCAGGGCGTACTGGTACACCTTCGCGGCATGCAGCAGCGTCTTGGACGGAATGCAGCCCTCGTTCAGACAGACCCCGCCCAGGTGCCGGCGCTCGACCAGCAGCACCTTGAGCCCTTTCTCGCCGGCGCGCTCGGCGGCCACGTAGCCCGCCGGTCCGCCGCCCACCACAATCAGATCGAATTTCACGCGTACTCCTTTGCGGCCAGCGGCCGTCGTTACTCCGCCAGCAGCAGGTTGAAGTTGGCCAGGCCCTGCGTCAGCGCCTGCAGGAAGCGCGCGCCGGGCGCGCCATCCACCGCCTGGTGGTCGATGGTCAGGCTGAGATTGATCGCCTGCACGTGCTGGATGGCGCCGTTGCGCTCGACCGGCTTCCAGTAGAGGCCGCTGACGCCGAGAATCGCCACCTCGGGCGCGTTCAGGACCGGCGTGAAGCTCTCCACGCCCAGCATCCCGAGGTTCGTCAGGGTAAAGGTTCCGCCGCGCAGCAGGTCGGGGTTGATGTTCCCCTGGCGCGCCGCCTCGGCCAGCGGCTTCACGGCCCGCGAGATGGCGCTCAGCGACAGGCGTTCCACGCCGCTCAGCACCGGCACCATCAGGCCGCGCGGCGTGTCCATCGCAATGCCGATGTTGACGGCCGGGAAGCGCTGGATGCGGTCGCCCAGGAAGTGCGCATTCAGCTCCGGGAAGCGCGGCAGCGTGCGCCCGAGGGCGAAGAGCAGCATGTCGTTGAGGGTGATGTTGGGCAGGCCCTGCGCCTCGCCCTGGGCTTTCACCTGCTGGCGGTAGGCCAGGACGGCCGTGGCGTCGAAGCTCATGTTCAGCGTCAGCTGCGCCGTGGTGCCCAGCGACTTGCGCATGCGCTCGGCAATGATCTTCCGCACGCCGCTGACCGGCACGGAGGTCGGCGCGGCCGCGGGGATGGGGGCCACGGCAACGGCTGGCGCGGCGGCGGCCGGGGCCGGAGCTGGCGCCGGCGTCGCAGGCGCCGCGGC
>CAYOBW010000309.1:0-8441 GCA_964402115.1 uncultured Victivallales bacterium | reverse complement strand
GGCTACACGCTGCGCGCCCCGTCCCGCTTCGTCCCCTCCCCGTAGCTGCCGCCGTGAGGCGGCGGACGGCATCGGCAAGCCGCCCGTCCCCCTCCTCACGTCGGGGGCTACACGCTGCGCGCCCCGTCCCGCTTCGTCCCCTCCCCGTAGCTGCCGTCGTAAGGCGGCGGACGGCATCGGCAAGCCACCCGCCAACTTGCGCCGTGAAAACGCCGGCAGGCAACAGATCCAACCACCCGTCCGTGCCGTATTTTCCGATACGCGAGGCAAAAGGCCCCGCACAAGCACCGGCCTGTATGCGCACTTGCGTGCGAAGGCCGCCTTCCGCCCTGACACGACCTCTCCTGGAAGGCGCGTTTTTTCTTTTCAATCGCACCCCGACATTCTATCGTCCGCCCCGTTTGTTTGCGACGAGAGGAGGCATATTCATGGAGTACATCCTGCTGATTGTCGGCGCCGTGTTCGTCAACAACTTCGTGCTCACCCGCTTTCTCGGCATCTGCCCGTTCCTGGGCGTTTCGAAGGATCTCAAGACCGCCGGCGGCATGAGTGCGGCCGTGATCTTCGTCATCACCTGCGCCTCGGCCGTGACATGGGCGGTGCAAACCTACATACTGGACAAGCTCGGCGCGGGCTACCTGCAGACCATCGCCTTCATCCTGGTCATCGCCACCTTCGTCCAGTTCGTCGAGCTCGTGCTGAAGAAGGTCAGCCCCGGCCTGCACAAGGCCCTCGGCATCTACCTGCCGCTGATCACGACGAACTGCGCCGTGCTGGCAGTTACCGTGCTGAACATCCAGAAGGGGTACTCGTGCCTGAAGAGCGTCACCTTCGGCTTCGGCGCGGCAGCGGGCTTCGGGCTCGCCCTGATCATCTTCACCGGCCTGCGGGAGAAGATCGAACGCGCCAACCCGCCGAAGGCCTTCCAGGGCACGGCCATCGCGCTGGTCACGGCGGGGCTCCTGAGCCTGGCCTTCATGGGTTTCGCCAACCTGGTCAAAATGTAACCGTTTGACAAGACAGGGTATACGTCCATGGATCCCATTCTGACAGAGACAGCGATCATCGGCGGCACCGGCATGGTGTGCGGCGCGGTGCTGGCCGTGGCGGCCAAGTACCTGGCGGTGCACGAGGATCCGCGGGTTGAGGCGGTGACGGGCATGCTGCCGGGCGTGAACTGCGGCGGCTGCGGCTTCGCCGGATGCGGCGAGTACGCGCGCGCGGTGGTGCTCGACGGCGCCCCCGCCAACAAGTGCGGCCCCGGCGGCGCGGATACGGTGCATAAGGTCGCGCAGTTCATGGGGGTCGAAGTCACGTCGGCCGTCCGGCAGGTGGCACTCGTGCTCTGCAACGGCGACGACAAGGTGGCACGCCGCATCTCCCAGTACAACGGGATCTGCGACTGCAACATGGCCGAGTCCGTCAGCGGCGGCGGCAAGGCCTGCCGCTACGGCTGCCTTGGCTACGGGAGCTGTTCGCGCGTCTGCCCGACCGGCGCGATCCAGACGTCCGGCCAGCTGGCCGCCGTCAACCCCACCCTTTGCATCGGCTGCGGCCAGTGCGTCGCCACCTGCCCCCGCAAGCTCATCAAGATGGTGCCCGAAACCGCCTTTATCCATGTCCTGTGCAAGTCCCCCGACCGGGGCGCGGACGTCAAGCGCGTCTGCGACGTCGGCTGCATCGGCTGTACGCTCTGCGCGAAGGCCGTCGCGAACGTCGGGATCAAGATGGATGGCGCGCTGGCCGTCGTGGACTACAGCGTGCCGGTCGAGAATCGGGACGCTATCGCCAAGTGCCCGCAGCACACCATCGTCGCGCGGCCCGGCCAGCGCCAGGAGGTCTCATGAAGCCCGTTCCGGCCCCTCATGTGCCGCGCGGCGGCTTGCACCCGGCCTACCACAAGGACGCCACCGCGGCCCTGCCGGTGGAGACGATGCCCGTGCCGAAGCGCCTGCTCGTGTCGCTGGCCCAGCACATGGGCGCGCCGTCGAAGCCGCTCGTCAAAAAGGGTGACGCGGTCCGCCGCGGGCAGCCCATCGGCGAGCCGGCCGGCTTCGTTTCAACGTGGGTGCATGCCCCCACCTCGGGCCTGGTCAAGGGCCTCCTGAACGTCCCGACCGCCTCGGGACGCCTGGCCACGGTGGTGGAAATCGAAGCCGACGGGCAGGACGCAGCGGTGGAGCAGCCGGCCGCGGCCGACTGGACCACGCTGCCGGCGAAACAGCTCGTGGAACTGGTGCTCAAGGCCGGCATCATCGGCATGGGCGGCGCGGGCTTCCCCACGCACGTCAAGCTGTCGCCCCCGGCCGAGAAGAAGATCGAGACGCTGATCCTCAACGGCGCGGAGTGCGAGCCGTACCTGACCGCCGACCACCGGCTCATGCTGGAGCAGGCGGCGCGCATCTGGGAAGGCGTCGGCCTGCTGCGCAAGATCCTCGGCGCCGCGCGCGTGCGCGTGGCGGTGGAAGACAACAAGCCGGACGCGCTGGCGGCCCTGGCGCAGGTCATGCAGGGGGCCGCGGGGGATGTGGAACTCGTCACCCTGAAGACCGCCTACCCCCAGGGCGCGGAGAAGCAGCTCATTTACTCCTGCACGGGGCGCGAGGTGCCGTCGGGCGGCCTGCCCATGGACGTCGGCTGCGTGGTGGAGAACGTCGGTACGGCGGCGGCCGTGGCGGACGCCATCTGCCGCGGGCAGCCCCTGCTCGAGCGGGTGCTGACGCTCACCGGCGACGCGATCAAGACTCCGAAGAACATCCTCGCCCGCGTCGGCACGACGTTCGCCGACCTGATTGCGTTCTGCGGCGGGCTGACCGCCCCGGCGGGCAAGATCATCTGCGGCGGGCCCATGATGGGCGTGGCCCAGACGACCCTTGACGCCGCCGTGGCAAAGACCACGTCCGGCATCCTCTGCCTCGGGCGCAACGCGGCGCAGAACTACCTCTCGCAGCCCTGCATCGGGTGCGGCCGGTGCGTCCGCGCCTGCCCCAGCGGGCTGCTGCCCTGCACGCTCAGCGAGGCGCTGGAGGCCGAGCAGTACGACGCCGTCGAGGAGCTTAACGTGCTGGACTGCATCGAATGCGGAGCCTGCGCCTACGAGTGCCCCGCCCGCCGTCCGCTGGTCCAGTTCATGCGCCAGGGCAAGTCCCAGACGCTGCTGCGCCGCAGGCAGCGCGAGGCGCGGAAAAAAGGTGAGAAGAAGTCATGACCGAACAGAACCCCTCCTGGATGATCAGCCCTTCGCCGCACGCCCACTCAGGCGAAACGGTCCAGAAGATCATGCTGGCGGTGCTCGTGGCCATGACGCCCGCGCTCGTGGCCGCGGTCTACTTCTTCGGCTGGAACGCGGTGCGCCTGACCCTTGTCTGCGTGGCGACCTGCGTGGCCGCCGAAGCCGGCGTCCGCAAGCTCATGGGCCGCGACCTCGGCATCACCGACTTGAGCGCGGTGGTGACCGGCGTCCTGCTGGCCTTCAACCTGCCGCCCGGGCTGCCGTCCTGGATGGCCGTCATCGGCAGCCTGGCCGCCGTGGTCATCGCCAAGCAGTGCTATGGCGGACTGGGCTACAACGTCTTCAACCCGGCCCTGATCGGCCGCGCCGTCCTGCTGATCTCCTTCCCCGTGGCCATGACCACGTGGATGGCGCCCGCGCAGGGTTTCTGTCTCGGGCCGGATGCGCTGACCACCGCCACCCCGCTGGGCATCTGGAAGACCGGGATTTCGCAGAACATCGCGCCCGCCGCGTTCGACCAGGCCGCGCTCGGGAAGCTGCTGCTCGGCAACCGCACCGGCTGCCTGGGCGAAACCTCCATCGTCGCCCTGCTGCTGGGCGGCCTCTACCTGCTCTACCGGCGCTGCATCTACTGGGAGACGCCGGTGGCCTATCTCGGTTCGCTGGCCCTCTTCGCCGCCATCCTGTACGCCTGCGACCCCGCGCACAACCTGCCCGCGCACATTCACTTGCTGACGGGCGGCGTGGTGCTGGGCGCCTTCTTCATGGCAACCGACATGGTCACGACGCCGGTGACCCGCAAGGGCATGCTCGTGTTCGGCCTCGGGTGCGGCATCATCACGATGCTGATCCGCCGCTGGGGCGGCTACCCGGAGGGGTGCAGTTTTTCGATCCTGATCATGAATGCGCTGACGCCGCTCATCAACCGGGCCACCCGCCCGCGCGTGTTCGGCACCGGGCGTGCGAAGCAGGCTTAACCGCGGACGGCTGGGGCAGACTATGAAAGAGATCCTGAGACTGGTGCTGGTGTTGACCGTGATCAGCGGGGCGGCCGGCGTGCTGCTGGCTTTCACCAACAAGATCACCACCGAACCCATCGCGGCGGCCAAGCAGGTGGAGAAGCGCGCGGCCTTCCGGGACGTGCTGCCGACGTTCGACAACGACCCCGGCGCGACCACCCATGCGGTGCAGACAGCCGACGGCCAGACCGTGGTGTTCTACGTCGGGCGCAAGGACGGCGCCTTTGCCGGGGCCGCGTTCGAGGCGGTCTCCACCAAGGGCTACGGCGGGCCCATCAAGCTGATGGTCGGCATCAACCCCGACAAGACCGTCCGCCGGATCAAAATCCTGGAGCAAACCGAAACCCCGGGCCTGGGCACCAAGGTCGCCCAGCCCGATTTCGCCGGCCAGTTCGACAACAAGCCGGTATCCGCCACCAAGTGGGCGGTGCAGAAAGACGGCGGCGACATCGTCGCCATCACGGGCGCCACGATCTCCTCGCGCGCCGTGACCGGGGCCGTGCGGCAGGGGCTGGAGTTGTACGGCGCCCACGCGGACGCCATCGCCGCCGCAGGCAAGTAAGGCCGGACGACAACAGGAAGAGGGTGTGTCATGGGTTTTGCGAAAGAATTCAAGAAGGGGCTGTGGAACGAAATCCCCGTCTTCCGCGTCGTGCTCGGCATGTGCCCGACACTGGCCGTGACCACGTCGCTGGAGAACGGCGTCGGCATGGGGCTGGCGGCGACGTTCGTCCTGCTCTGCTCCAACATCGCCGTCGCGGCGCTGCGCAAGGTCATCCCGGACAAGGTCCGCATTCCCTGCTTCATTGTCATCGCCGCCACGTTCACGACCGTCGTGGACCTGCTGATGAACGGCTTCGCCCACGAGGTCCACAAGAACCTGGGCATCTTCATTCCCCTGATCGTCGTGAACTGCATCATCCTCGGCCGCGCCGAGGCGTTCGCGGCGAAGAACTCGGTCTGGCTGTCCATTGCCGACGCCCTCGGCATGGGGCTGGGCTTCACGATCGCGCTGTGCGTGGTCGGCAGCATCCGCGAGGTGCTGGGCAACGGCACGCTGACCGTGTGGTCCAGCCTCGGCCTCACCTGGCGCCTGCCGCTGGCGGCCAACCCGATGCTGCTGATGATCCTCGCGCCGGGCGGCTTCGTCACGCTGGGCTGCCTGCTGGCGCTGATGAACCGCATCGAGACGCTGCGGGCCCTGCGGCGCGGCGAAGCGGCTCCGCCTCCGGCTGAGTTGGATTGCCGCCATTGCGTCATCTGCAAGTGGGGTGAGTAGAGGAGCATAGGCGCGCGCGGGTCGCGGAAGGGGCCGTTCATGCGGTATGCCATCGTCTCCGACATACACGCGAACCTGCAGGCGTGGAATGCCGTTCTGCTCGATATCCGCAGCAATGCCGTAGACAAGATCGTGGCGCTCGGCGATCTGGTGGGCTACGGCCCCTCCCCCGCCGAAGTCCTGCAGTCGGTCCACGCGAACGTCAATCATCTCGTGCTGGGTAACCATGACGCCGTGATCTGCGGCAAGATGGATGCGGCGCTGTTCAACGACGAGGCGCGCCACATCATCCACTGGACGCGCCGCCAGCTTAACGCCAACGCCCTGGCCTTCCTCAAAACGCTCCCGCTGACGCTCGCGGCCCCGGGGTTTCGCTGCGCGCACGCGGAGTTCAGCCAGCCGGCTGCCTTCAACTACGTCATCGATCCCGAGGATGCCCTGGCGTCCTGGCAGACGGTGACGGAGCCCCTGCTTTTCGTCGGCCACACGCACACCCCGGCGATCTACCTGATCGGCGCCAGCGGCACGCCGCACCTGGTGCCGCCGCAGGATTTCCAGCTCGAGGACGGCAAGCGCTACCTGGTCAATGTCGGTTCCGTGGGCCATCCCCGCGACGGCGAAATCCGCTCCAGCTACTGCATCCACGACACGGCCGCGCGCACGGTGACCTGGCGCCGCCTGCCGTTCGACCTGGACGCCTATCGCGACGCCCTGCGGCGGGCCGGGCTGCCCGAGGCAGGCAGTCACTTCCTCAGCGACGATCCGCGCGTGCGCCGGCGGCCGCTGCGCGAACAGCTCTCCTTCTCCCCCGCGCGCAACACGCAGGAAGCCGCGCGCGATACGGTCCCGGTCCAGGCCATCGAGGCGCTGCAACGCCGCGCGGTGCGCTGGCAGCGGGCCGCGCTGGGCACGGCCGCGCTCGCGATCGTTCTCGGCGGCGCGGCGGGCGCGTTCGCCTGGTACCGCCATACGCGACACGCTGTCATCGCGCCGGCCAACCTGGCGGCCGTGGACGCGGCACGGCAGCCGGCGGGCGCCAACCTGCTGCGCCTGCCCGCGGCCGCCACCGCGCCCGGCCAACCCGTGGCCGGCTGGCGGATCGAACTGGGCGACAAGCGCCGGCAGGCGGCCTGGTACACACCCGACGCGGCCGAGCCGGAGACGGGCGTGCTTCACTTGCGTTCGCTCACCGCCGCCCACCCCGCTTACCTGGGCACGCCGGCCATCCGGGTCGATCCGCGCAGCCGCCTGACGTTCGAGGCGCTGTTCAAACGCGATGCGGCCTTCCAGGGCGTGGCCCTCTGCTCACTCGACGTCGTGTGCAACGCGGGCGGCGTCACGCGCACGGTCGAGGATTTTGCGAACAAGGAACCCAATGAGAAGCGGAAGGACGACTGGTGGCTGGCGCGCAGGACGCTGGAGCTGCCGGCCGACGCCACCGCGGTGCACTTCCGGCTGGGCGGCCGCTTCGCGGGCGAAGTTGCGATCAAGGGCCTGAAGCTGACGATCAGGCCGGCGGGCGGCACGGAGCCGGCAGTCCCCTCCCCGCCGCGGTGATGCGGCGGACGGGTCGCGGCGTCCAGCCCTCACCTCCTAACGTCACTTCCCGGGCGCGGCTTTCGGGACTTCTCCCGCAGGGGCCAATGGGTCGTCCTTCTGCCTGCTGCCTGCCGTCAGGCCGGCAAACCATTCGCGCACGGATCTTCTTGCCGGCAGATCCCGAAGGACCCACGCATCCGTGTGGTTGCGATAGGGCAGCGCCTCGAATCTGAAGTTGCCGCCCGGGCACGCCTGCTCCAGGTACTGCCGCGTGACGGCAACTGACCCTTCGTGGCTGATGAACTGCGGCCTGTCCTTCAGGCGTGCGAGTCGTGCTGCCGCACTGGCGCTGTCACTGCCCGCGTAGTTCCAGGTTTTCACCCCGTCATAGTGACTGTGGCAGATGAACCCCCTCCACAGCTTCGCAATGCCATCGTCATGCAGGCCGATGAAGTTGCAGGCAATGGAACCGCGCGAAAAGCCGGCCAGGAAAAGCCTGGCCGGGTCGCCGCCGTACTCCGCGCAGATGCGCGGGAGGAGCGTCTTGCAGTAGTCCGCGGTGGCCTCGACATCTCCCCACCACTGGAGCTGGTTCCTCTTGTGATCCGCGCTGATGTAGGGCAGGCAGACCCAGATGACACCCTTGCCGCCGCTGATTCCATATCCAAGGTTGCAGTCTTCGATCTTCCCGCTGCACGTGTCGCCATACTTGTTGCTGTAGGGCCCGTTGCCCGCATACTCGACGATGACGGGATAGCTGCCGCCCTTCCTCCAGTCCGTGGGCAGGTACAGGGAATGGTACACGTCGGTGTTCCGGTAGGCGGGAGCGACCCTTTTGACGCGCAGCCCGGGGGCTGGCAGCGCCTCCCGCATGGCAGGCACTTCCAAGTCCCGCGGCACGGGCTCGATGTCGGGGAGTTCCCCCGCAAGACCGGGCATTGAGGCGAGCAGGACAACCAGGCTCTGTGCAGCGATTGTGTGGGTGTATTTCATGGTTTTGCGGGGCCCCCGACGCGCTTCTGGCAGCCGGCCTGCAGCGGGTCTTCGGTTTGCCGTCATCCTCGAGACACGTGCGCCGCTCCAAGCCGCGCACGGTCCCACGGCCAATTATCCGCACATTCCAGACGAAAAGGGAAGGGCTGACTGCTTCCGCTGTGCCAAGGAGCTGTATCAGTACCAGGAACGCTTCTCGCCGAGCTTCCCCCTGTTGTATCCGGCGAAGTAGTCCTCGGCTGGAACCCTGTCCCGGGCGTTTGCCTCCGCCGACGCACAAGGTCGGCGGGCGGCGGAGATTCAGGCGCGTCTTTCAGGATAGGGGACCGTTCTGGCGCAGCGGGGGATCATTTTGGCGTCAAACCGGATACAAGAAGGC
>CAYOBW010000308.1:6982-8517 GCA_964402115.1 uncultured Victivallales bacterium | reverse complement strand
GCGGGGACGGCGCGGGAGCGCCGTCCAACGTAGGACGGTCCTCCCGGGCCGTCCCGGCAAGCGCGAAGACACCGGCGGCAGTCTCGTCATGTTATCGGCCATAACATGATCTGCTGCCGAGCGGCCTCGCACCCGGCGTAAGAATGCTGACAATACTCAATTGGTGAGCAATATTACTCATCGAGTGAGAAGTGGTGAAAAGCGGACGCCAGGGCCGCCTCAGCGGTCTCGCCGCCTTCCGCGCCCGGTATCCTCACGCCCGCGCCCTGGTGGTGGGGGGCGAAGGCATAGCGCTCGGCGATTTCTTCGAGCGCTCGCCGGTCGAGTTCCTGAGGTGATCCCTACCGCCCAGGTAGGGTTAGACCCCATATGACGCGGCCGGCTCGTGGCCTACTTTTCATATCGAGGCGCAGTATCCGGCGCTGTCGCAGGCGTGGGCCGTCTGACCATGAAAGCCAACCGCCAGGCGGCCAGGCGCGGCTGTGAGCGCGGGATCGCGGGAGGACAAGGTGAACGGAGCCGACAAGCTGCAGCAGGAAGCGGAGCTGGCCGCCCCCGCCGAGGGCCGCACGGGGCGGGGCTTGCTTCTGGTCTTCGGCCTCTTCGCCGCCGGCATCGTCACCGTCAGCTACGTGGTTTACCGAAACGAGAAGCGGCACTTCCACGCCGAAGTGGAACGGCAGCTTTCGACCATCGCCGAGTTGAAAGTGGCAGACCTCGTGCGGTGGCGCCAGGAACGGCTGGGGGACGCCTCCGTCTTCTTCCAGAACCCCTCCTTCTCGGCCTTGGTGCGCAACGCCCTGGCCAGGCCGGAGGACGCGGATGCGCAACGCCAGCCCATGGCCTGGCTTGACAAACTCGCGACCCGCCACCGGTACAGCGGCATCTTCCTGCTCGACGCGCAAGGCGTCACCCGGATGTCGGCCCCTGCCACGCCGGAGCCGGTCGCCGCCCTCATCGCCCTGCGAACGGCCGAAACCCTGCAGTCAGGCCAGGTGCGCTTCGAGGATTTCTACCGCGATGAGCACGATCAACGGGTCTACCTGGCGATCCTGATCCCCATTCTTGACGAGTCGGACACCAGCCGCCCACTCGGCGTCCTCGTGCTGCGCATAGACCCCGCAACCTACCTCTATCCCCATCTCCAGGGCTGGCCCATCCCCAGCGAGTCGGCCGAGACGCTGCTCGTGCGACGGGATGGCGATGCCGTCGTGTTCTTGAATGAACTGCGCTTCCAGACCCATGCCGCGCTCAATCTCCGCCGGCCCCTGACCGAGCTGACGCTGCCTGCCGCGCAGGCCGTCGTGGGGCAGAAGGGGGCTTTCGACGGGGTGGACTACCGCGGCGTGCCGGTGATTGCGGACCTGCGCGCCGTGCCCGACACGCCGTGGTTCATGGTCGCCCGCATGGACGCCGCGGAGGCGTATGCGCCGATGAGATCTCGGCTACGGCAGATGACGCTGCTGGTCGGCGCCCTGCTCTTCGGCACAGGGGCCGGCGTGGGACTCGTCTGGCGACAGCGGCGCGTCCGGCAC
>CAYOBW010000308.1:0-6882 GCA_964402115.1 uncultured Victivallales bacterium | reverse complement strand
ACGCAAGCGGGCAGAGGAGGAAATCCGCACACTCAACGCGGAGCTCGAGCAACGCGTGTATGACCGCACCGCGCAGCTCGAAGCGGCCAACACGGAATTGGAGTCCTTCAGCTACTCCGTCTCGCACGACCTGCGCGCGCCCCTGCGGGCGATCGATGGCTACGGCCGCATCCTGGTGGAGGACTACAACGACCGCCTCGACGCGGAAGGCCGGCGCGTGTTGGGCGTCATCTCCGCCGAGACGCGGCGCCTGGGCCGGCTGATCGACGAGCTGCTGGCCTTCTCGCGCCTGGGCCGCCAACCGCTCAAGCTGGAGACCCTCGCGCCACACACTCTGGTCAGCCGCGCGCTGGCGGAACTGCACGCCGCCCAGGAGGGCCGGCACATCGCCTGGACGATCGGCGACCTGCCGGCGTGCCAGGGCGATCCGACGCTGCTGTTGCAGGTGTGGGTGAACCTGCTCTCCAACGCCATCAAGTTCACCGGGAAGCAGGAGTCCGCGATCATCGAAATCGGAAGCCGCCCGGAAAGTGACGGGCAGGTCGCCTATTACGTGACAGACAACGGGGTCGGCTTCGACATGAAATACGCGGCCAAGCTGTTTGGGGTCTTTCAACGCCTGCATGCCGCGGATGAGTTCGAAGGCACCGGCGTGGGGCTGGCCCTGGTCCAGCGGATCGTTCACCGGCATGGCGGGCGCGTTTGGGCCGAAGGGAAAGTCAACGCCGGTGCAACCTTCCATTTCTCGTTACCCAGCGCGAAAGGAACAACATGAAAGACGAAACCGCGGATACACACATCGATATCCTGCTGGTGGAAGACAACCCGCGCGACGCGGAGTTGACCTTGCGGGCGCTCAAGAAGCGCAACCTGGCCAACCACGTCGTGTGGGCCAAGGACGGGGCGGAGGCGCTGGACTATCTCTTCGGCGTGAGCACGGACTCGCCGCCCGCGCTGGCCCATACCCCGAAAGTGATCCTGCTGGACTTGAAACTGCCCAAAGTGGACGGGGTGGAGGTTCTACGCCGGCTCAAGGGCGAGGAGCGCACGAAGGTCATCCCGGTGGTGGTGTTGACCTCGTCGCGCGAAGAGCAGGACATCGTGGAAAGCTACCGGCTGGGCGTGAACAGCTTCATCGTCAAGCCGGTGGAATTCGACAACTTCTCCGAAGTCGTGGCGCAACTGGGCATGTACTGGCTGTTGCTGAATCAACCGCCCGCATCCACCTCCGCCACCTGAACCGAAAGCCCCGGCCATGAACGCGAAACTCCGCCTGCTCATCCTGGAAGACCGGCCGACCGATGCGGAACTGATGCTGCGCGAGCTGCGGCGCGCCGGCTACGAGCCGGAATGGAGGCGGGTCGAGACGGAGCCGGACTACCTGGCACAGCTCGACCAGGGCTGGGAGCTCATCCTGGCGGACTACAACCTGCCGCAGTTCACCGGGTTGCGGGCGCTGGAGCTGCTGAAGGAGCGCGGGCTGGACATCCCGCTCATCATCGTCTCCGCCAGCATCGGCGAGGACAAAGCCGTCGAAGCCATGCAGACCGGCGCGAGCGACTACGTCATGAAGGACAGGCTCGTGCGGTTGGGTCCGGCCGTCGAGCGGGGGCTGCGCGAAAGCGCCGAGCGGCGGGAACGCAGGCAGGCGGAGGCAGCGCGGCAGCAGCAGACCGCTGAACTCCGCGCCCGCAACGACGAACTGAGCCGCTTCAACCAGGTCGCCGTCGGACGCGAGCTGCGCATGCTCGAACTGAAGCGCGAAGTGAACGAACTGTGCGGGAAGCTGGGCGAGCCGCCCCGCCACCGCGTGGCCGGGGACGAGACGGACACGCCGATTTCGCCGGGGGCTCAGACATGAATCGGCCGCCACATCCGTTCCCGGACGCCGCCGCGTCCTACCGGCGCTACCTCGACGGCCTGCTGAACAACGACCGCCAGCAGTGCCGCGCGAGCTTCGAGCAGTGGCTGGCGTCCGAGGCCGGTCTCCGCGCGATCTATGAGGATCTGGTGCAGCGCTCGCTCTACGAAGTGGGCGATCTGTGGGAACGGGGTCGGATCTCCGTGGCGACGGAGCACCTCGCCACGGCGATCACGGAGAGCCTGCTCAACCTGGTCTATCCCCGGCTCTTCGCGCTGCCGCGCCTCGGCCGGTCGGCGGTCGTCGCCTGCGTGGCCAACGAACACCACCAGATCGGCGGCAAAATGGTGGCCGATCTGTTCGAGCTGAACGGGTGGCGCGGGTATTTCCTGGGCGCGAACACACCCGTGCGCGACGTCATGGCACTGCTCGAAGAGAAACGCCCGGACGTGGTTGCGCTTTCCGTGAGCGTGGCATTCAGTCTGGATACGCTCCTCGGCGCCGCCGCCGAGATTCGGGCCGCGTTCCCCGCGCTGCCGATTCTCGTGGGCGGGCAGGCGTTCCGCTGGGGCGGACGCGAGCGGGTCGAGCGCCTGCCCGGCGCGCTGTGCCTGTCGTCCCTGGGCGAGCTTGAGGCGTGGATGAAGGAACGCGAAAACCATGTTTGACGATCCGTACATGGCCGAGGCCATGCGAGCCTACGTGTTGGAGACCGCCCCGGTCCTGGCGCTCCAACTCGACGCCAGCCATTGCCTGGCGGGCGCCAACGCACTGGCGCGCCAGGTGCTGCGCGGCGAAGCCCTTGGCCGCCCGTTCGCCGAACAGGTCGTGGATTTCAACCACACGCTCGATCTGCCTGCGCTCATCCGGCAGGGGGGGGGCGTTCACCGGCTCACGCTAAGCACGGCCTCCGGCGTCCCGGAGACCCTGTCCTTCCGGTTCTTCCCCCTGCCCGACGGCGCGCTGGCTTTCGGGAGTCTCGACTTCCAGGAACAGCAGAAACTGCGCGACGAGGCGCTGGGGCTGAATCGCGAGTTGAACAACCTGACGCGGCAGCTCCACCAGGCCAACGCGGAGCTGCGCGAACTGAACGAACTCAAGAACCGTTTCATCGGCATGGCGGCGCACGACCTCCGCAAGCCCGTCGGGGTCATCCTGACCTACAGCGCGTTCGTGCTCGACGAAGCCGGTGACCGCCTCGACGACGAGCAGCGGGGGTTTCTGCGCGCGAGCCTGGCCGCCGCCGCCGATATGCAGCGGCTGATCGACAACTTCCTCGATGTGTCCGTGATCGAGTCGGGGCACCTGCGGCTGGAGCCGTCGCGAGCCACGGTGGCGGAGATCCTGGCAGGCGCCGTGCCGTTGGTCCGCCTGGTGGCCGCCAGGAAGAAGGTCGAATTGCTGACGGAGGCCGGGAACGACCAGCGCCCCGTGACGGTGGACGTTGCCAAACTCCAGCAGGTGCTCGTCAACCTGTTGAGCAATGCCGTGGAGCACTCCAAAGCCGGCCAGCGCGTCTGGCTCGCGGCCCGCCGGGAAGAGACGGAACTGGTCCTCTCGGTGCGCGACGAAGGCCCCGGCCTTGCGCCCGCGGACCAGAAACGGCTCTTCGCCCCTTTCGCGCGCGCCGACACCCGCAAGACCGCCGGCGAACGCAGCGTCGGACTCGGCCTGGCCATCGCGCGCCTGGTCGTCGAGGCTCACGGCGGGCGCATCCGGGTCGAGAGCGAGCCGGGGCATGGCTCGACGTTTATCGCAAGCATCCCGGTGGGGACATGAACGTTCAACGTGACAGAAGGGAGGCAACCATGAATCTGTCATACCTGATCCAGACCGCGCAACAGCTCCGTCAACCATCCGCGCCCGCAGCCGCCGCCTACGAGGACTTGCGCGACAGCCTGGCCAAGGAACTCAATCGCCGGATGGCGGCCCGTCCGGACTTGGAGAAGCTCATCGGCCCGGGCAACCTGGCGATGATGCGGGACAACAGCCGCAACTTCTGCCGGTTCATGGGCGCGATGTTCCACGCCTACGAGCCGGAGGTGCTGGCGCAGACCGCGCTGTGGGTCTTCCGGGCCTACCGTTCGCACGGGTTCCGGACCACTTACTGGCCGGCGAACCTGGACACCTTCGTTGAGCTCGCGCGGGACCGTCTCGCCCCCGCCGCCTTTGCCGAGATCTACCCCTTCTTCCAGTGGCTCATCGTCAACATCCCCGTCTTTGTGAAGATCAGCGACGAGCAGTTGGCAGAGCCCTTGCCGGCGGAACCCGGCCACGGGCCGGGGCGGCAACCATGAACGCTCCCCTGCGCATCCTGGTCGTGGACGACGAGCCCGATCTCTTGATCGGCACCGCGCGTCTGCTGGAAAAGGCGGGGTACGCCGTGGACCGGGCGGCCAACGGCGAGCAAGCGCTGCAGGCCGTCCGGGACCACCGTCCGGACCTGCTGCTGCTCGATCGCGACCTGCCGGACATCGACGGCACAGAGGTCTGCCGCCGGATCAGGCAGGATCCGGCCGTGGCGGGCTCCTTCGTCATCATCATCTCGGGATCGTACACGGAGAGCGACGAACAGGCGGAGGGGCTCGAGTCGGGCGCCGACGGCTACATCACCCGCCCCATCGCCAACCGCGAACTGCTCGCCCGGGTGGCAGCGTTTGTCCGCATCCTGCACCTTACCCGTTCGCTGCGCCTGCAGGCCGAGGAATTGATGAAGAGCGGCGCAGCCGCCAGCCAGGCTCGCCTGGCATCCCTCAACCTGATGGAAGACGCCGTGGCAGCCCGCGATCGCCTTGAAATCGCGAACCAGGCGTTGCGGAACGAGATCACCGTGCGCAAGCGGGCGGAGCAGTCGCTGCAGGAAAACACCGACTTCCTGCGTACGCTCCTGGAGACCATCCCGGTGCCGGTCTTCTACAAGGACGTCGCGGGCCGCTACCTGGGGAGCAATAGGGCCTTCGAGGCATTCTTCGGCAAGCAACAAGGTGAACTGGTAGGTAAGACGATCTTCGACATCGTGCCTCGTGAGCTGGCCGAGGTCTGCCACGCCAGGGACCTCGCACTCCTGCGGGGTTCCGGGGTACAGGCGGACGACAGGCAGGTGGCAGACACTCGGGGCCTGCTGCATGACGTCGTGTTTCACAAGGCGGCATTCAAGGCTGCCGACGGCAAGGTCGGCGGGATGATCGGCGTGATTCTGGACATCACCGAGCGCAAGCAGGCGGAAGCCAGGCTGCAAGCGCAATTGGAGGAATTGCAGCGCTGGCACAAACTCACGCTGGGCCGCGAGACACGCGTCATCGCCCTCAAGCGCGAGGTGAACGCGCTCCGCCGCCGCCTGGGCGAGCCGGCTCCTTACCCCAGCCAGGACGGTGGCCCCTCGGATGCCGGGGCGGTGGAACTGCCGTCATGAACGAACGAACTACCAGCGCGGCGGCCGATGGCAGGCCCGAGTCGCAGGCGTTGCCGGTCAGGACACCGTCCCCGGAACGTGCGACGTTAGCCAAGCTGATGCACGACCTGCGGGCTTCCGAGACGCGTTACCGGAGGCTCTTCGAGAGCGCCAGGGACGGCATCCTGATTCTGGACGCCGACACGGGCGAGATCGTGGACGTCAACCCGTTCCTGGTCGATCTGTTGGGCTACACCCATGCGGAGTTTGTGGGCAAGCGCCTGTGGGAAATCGGCCTATTCAAGGACGTGGCCGCGTCAAGAGAGTCCTTCCTCGAACTGCAGGCGAAGGGGTACGTGCGCTACGAGGACCTGCCGTTGGAGGCCCGGGATGGCCGGCGCATCGCGGTGGAGTTCGTCAGCAACGTCTATCTGGTGAACGCCGCGAGGGTGATTCAATGCAACATCCGCGATATCAGCGAGCGCCAGCGGGCGCGGCTGCGGGAGCAGGCCGCCAACCTTGAAACCCGCAACATGCTCGCGCTGGCCGAACAATCGCGACTGGCGTTGCTCAGCATGCTGGAAGATCAGAAACAGGCGGAGGTGGAGCGCGAGCGGATGCAGGCGCAACTGGTGCAGGCGCAGAAACTGGAGTCCATCGGCACGTTGGCCAGCGGGGTGGCGCACGAGATCAACAACCCCATCATGGGCATCATGGGTTACGCACAGCTGATTACGGACAGGCTGGGGCCGGACAGTCCGGTTGCGGAGTTCGCCGCCGAGATCGGCAAGGAAACCGAGCGCGTGGCCACGATCGTGAAGAACCTGCTGTCCTTCGCCCGGGACGAGAGGCAGGTTGCCAGCCCGGCCCGCCTGTGCGATATCGTCACGGACACGCTCTCGCTGATCCGCGCCGTGATGCGCCACGACCAGATCGCGCTCGAGGTGGACGTGCCCGAGGAGCTGCCGCCGGTCAAGTGCCGCAGCCAGCAGATCCGGCAGGTGGTCATGAATCTGCTCACCAACGCCCGCGACGCGTTGAATCAGCGGTATCCGGGGCCTGCCGAGAACAAGAAGGTCAGCGTCTGCGCGCGGGTCATCGAGAGGGCCGTGAGCAGTGAGCCGTCGGCGGTGAACAGTGAACAGTCGGCAGTGAATGGTGAACAGTCGGTCGTGAACACTGTTCACCGTTCACTGTTCACTGTTCACTCCTCTTGGCTGCGGCTGACCGTCGAGGACCATGGCACGGGCATTCCGGAAGAGGTGCGCGCACGCATCTTCGACCCGTTCTTCTCGACGAAGCCGCGCGACAAGGGCACGGGGTTGGGCCTGTCCATCAGCCACGGCATCGTCAGAGACCACGGCGGCGTGTTGAGCGTGGAGAGCGAAGAGGGGCAATGGACGCGGTTTCACGTGGACTTGCCGACCGCCTGACCTAAGCACTTCTCTCGGTTGAACGCAATGATCGCGGCAATCCGCTCAGGGAGGGCGAACGTCCTCGTGAGCCGCGCGCGATGCGGGTGCGCCTGCAGCACGAGAAACGACAGCGACCGCGCAAGCGAGAATGGGGGTGCACCCAGCCCTTCAGAAAACCGAATTCGTCGCACCCCTGAGCTGGCGGCGGGAGGCTG
>CAYOBW010000307.1:0-8602 GCA_964402115.1 uncultured Victivallales bacterium | reverse complement strand
GTATGCGTAGTCATGCATACACGGTACGTGTTGACGGGGTGTCGAGTCAAGTTGCCCCTGCGCCAGGGCCAGGGCTTTTCCTCGCGCGGGCGTACCCGGTAGAATTCGGGGTGCCTGCGTCGTCGGGGTCGCATCCGTGTGGACGTTCAGTGGGGGTGTGGCCCGCAAGTTGGTGGCCAGCGGGTGGAACATAAGGACGGACTCCGTAATCGAGAGCAGATCATCGGCTTGGTCGGAGGCGCTGCTCCACCGCACGATGGCGGCTCCGGTCGCCTTGCGTTCGATCGTCGCAAGTCGGAGGACCGCGGCAGCATTGGTCGGGTTCGCTCCGGCGCGGTGCTCGATCCAGTTCGGCGCTCCATCACCGTCGGTGTCGGACTGCGAGGCGGTTTCAAAACCTCCGCTGGTGAGACCGTAGGCCGCCAGCCACCACTCGGGTGTACCATTGGCCTTCAGGGAGGGGGCAAAGGTGACGCTGACCTGCGCCGTGGTCGTCAGGTTTGGCACGCGAAGATGGCGGTGGTCGCACGGCCGAAGGACTCCACGGGGACTCCGTTGGTGTGAGATGGTCTCAATATGGACTACGGTCGTCCACGTCGGTACAATACCGGCAATTGGAGGGAGGAGAAACGGTGTAGGGTCGGCCGTAGGCCAGGTTCGTGGCTTGTGCTGACTGAAGGAACGCCTGTACTGTGGCGACGAGGGCCAGCATGCGTACGACGCGGGTGATGCTTCGCTGTGGGTCTGTCGGGGGGGGTCTTGTCCTGCCATATCGCTGTAGTGTAGGCTCTTTGCCGGGTCCAAGCGCCATGAGCGGGCTGTGACGGGGCGCCGGGGCCCGCGCGGGGGCGCGCGGTCCGCGGGAGGATGACGCCGACCTCGCGACGCCCCGGTGCGCCCCCGTGGGTTGTGCAAATGCGGTTGACTCCATGGTTTAGGATGCGATAATGAGGGTTCATGGTTTGCGGGTGTCCTGTTGTGACAGCTGCGACACTGCGGAAGGCATGTGCGACGGGGTAGCATGAGCGTGCAGATTACAGGTTTGGAGCTGCTGGAGGAGATTGGGCGGGGGGGGATGGCCACCGTTTGGAAAGCCCGCCAGGTGACGCTTGATCGCGTGGTTGCGGTCAAGATCCTGGGGCCGAAAGGCGGAGTTTCGGCGGACGACATCGCCCGCTTTCAGAAGGAGGCCAAGTCTGCCGCGCGATTGAAGCATCGCGGCATCATCCAAGTATACGATGCCAACGCCGAGAATGGCGTTTACTACTTCGTCATGGAGTTCGTGGCTGGCTACACTGTTGGCGATTGGGTTCGTCGCAAAGGTGTTCTGACGCCCAAGGACGCCCTGACGGTGGCCGACGCCGTGGCCGATGCTCTGGGCTACGCATGGAGCCAGGAACGCATCGTACACTGCGACATCAAGCCCGACAACGTCATGGTGGACATCGATGGTGCCGTGAAGGTGGCCGACCTGGGCATTGCTCGCTCCATCCATGCGATTGGAACCGCCGCCGACACCGAGGACGTGTTGGGCACGCCTCAGTACATGGCTCCCGAGCAGGCCCGCGGCGCTGCGGTCCTGGATTGTCGGGCAGACATCTACGCGCTGGGGGCCATGCTCTATCACTTGGTGACGGGCAAGCTGCCGTTCGAGGGTCTCGACGAGCAGACGATCATGGAGCAGCAGCTTGTGGCCACGATCAGGGATGCGATGGACGTCAATCGCTCCGTTCCCAAGCCGCTCGCCTGGTTGCTGGAACGTATGATGGCCAAGGATCCCGCCAACCGCCACGCCTCGTGGCCGGATGTGCGGGCCGACATTGAGCGCGTCCGCAAGGGCCACATGCCGGCTGGCAAGCAAATTGCTGCTGGCCTGAGCACGATGCAGCGCAGCAAGCAGCGCGTCCCCCATCAGCCGGTTGTGTCGGCCGAGCTGCGCCGCACCGCTCCAGATGCCGGGAACCCCGTGCTGAAGGTGCTGGCGGGAACCGGGATCGCTCTCTTGGTTGTCGTGCTGGTATTGGTCGTGCTGAACGCCAATAAGGGGTCTGGCATGCTGCCATCCGGCCGCCACGCCGTGCCCCAGACCGATCATGCGCCAAACCGGCAGGAGCAGCGCACCGAGTCCGCTCAGCGCCTGTTCTTGGCGGCCCAGGCGTGGCAAAGCGCACATTCCGAGCAGTTCGACGAGGTCATCCTGCGTCTCGAGGAGGTTGTCCGGGAGGGGCAGGGCACCCGCTTTGAACGTTTCGCTGCCGATGCCGCCGAGAAGGTTCGCGAGCGCAAACGCCAAGCTGTGGCCGGTGTGCTGGCGGGATTGGACAGTCGCGCCGCACCGTTGCTCAGTGCTCAGGATTACGCGGCGGCGGCTGGCGTCTACACCAACTACACTGGCACGCTGGTGGTCGAGACGGCGCGGGACCGCAGTGCCCGCGCACAGGCCGCGCTGGCCCGTGCCTCGGTCGCCCGCGACCAGCGGACGGCTGCGGCGGCCGATGAAATCCGACAACTTGTTGTCAATGCGGTATTTGAAGAGGGCCTGCAGCAGGCTCTGGTGCTGCTGCGCGCGCGAGTCTCCCAGCAGGCGGGCTTGACCAACGTTGCGGGTGTCGCGGCCATGCAGGATGCGCTGCGGCGTGCGACGGCTGCACTGGATGGTTTGCTTGCTTCGTACGCGGCGGACTGCGGCAAGACCATTACACTCGACTTGGTCAAGGGCCCCGTCCGTTGCACCATCAGCTCCGTGCGCGGTCCGCGCGTGGAGGCCGATGAGTGGCTGGGGACGGCTAACGCAACCCGGACGTTCTTCTTCACGGTGGACGACCTGTCGCCACGAGAGGTGCTCACGCGATTGGGCAGCGATGATCGGCCGGACGTGGCCCTCGTCAAGGGATCGATTGCCTGCCGCTCCAAGGCGTGGCAGTATGCCAAGGTCTACTTCGCCAAGAGCGACCCGAGTCTGAGGGAGAGCTTGCTGGCGCACCTTGAAACGGTCGAACGGCAGACCCAGAACGAGGCGGCTGAGGCCGACCTGCGTCGTCTGCTGAGCGGCTACGGCCTGAATGTTGGCTTGGAACCGGTGACCGAGTGGCCTGCCAAGTTGCGCACCGTGCGTCTCACGTTGGACAAGGCGCTCGAGATGCCGGCCGTGGTGACGGCGTTCCGCCAGCGACACGGTCATACCGCATTCGGTCGGGAGGCTGATCAGGTGCTGCAGGTGCTCGAGACCGCCGCTGCGGAGATTGTGGAGGCGGCGCGTGCGGCGGAAGCGGCCAAGGCGGCCGCTAGGGAAGCCAAGGGAAGCGATCCTTTCGGTGTGGATGCGGGCGCGGGGGACGGCGGAGAGCGTCCCCGCCGCGAGGATGGGCGCGTTTTCCCGCGAGTTCGCGAAGAAGGCCGGGATCGCCTGCCACGGGGCGGGCAGCGTGACAATGCACCCTTGGATGTGTAGTTTCCGGAGGCGTGACAGGGGAGGAGCACGGTGGGAAAATCCATTACCGAGAAGATCCTGGAAGACCACTTGGTCACTGGCTCACTCGTCAGCGGTGCGGACATCAGCATCCGGATCGATCAGACGCTCACTCAGGATGCAACCGGTACGCTTGCCTATTTGCAGTTCGAGGCCCTCGGGCTCGACCGGATCCGCGCCGGTCTGGCGGTGAGTTACGTTGATCACAATACCATGCAAGTGGGCTTCGAAAACGCTGACGATCACGCCTTCCTGAAGTCTGCCGCCAGGAAGTACGGGGCGATCTTCTCGAAGCCGGGCAACGGCGTGTGCCACCAGTTGCATCTCGAGCGTTTTGGGGTCCCGGGCCGAACGCTGTTGGGGAGTGATTCGCACACGCCCACGGGGGGAGGGCTCGGCATGCTGGCCATGGGCGCGGGCGGCATCGATGTTGCCGTCGCCATGGGCGGTGGTCCCTTCCACCTGACCTGCCCGCGCGTGGTCAAGATCGAACTCGTCGACGCCTTGCGGCCCTGGGTGGCGGCGAAGGACGTCATTCTCCAAGTCCTCGCCCTCTTCTCCACGAAAGGCAATGTGGGATCCGTGTTTGAGTACGGCGGACCCGGAGTGGCTGCCCTCAGCGTGCCCGAGCGCGCCACGATTGCCAACATGGGCGCCGAGTGCGGTGTGACCAGTTCTGTGTTTCCCAGCGACGACGTGACACGGCGATTTCTGGAGGCGCAGGGACGTGGTCACGACTGGCGACCGCTTGCGGCCGATCCCGACGCGACCTACGATCGCGTTGTGTCGATCGATCTCTCTGTGCTGGAGCCCTTGGTGGCGGCGCCTCATTCCCCGGGCAATATCATGCGCGTGGCCGACGTGGTCGGGCGTCGGGTGGACCAAGTGCTGATTGGTTCATGCACGAACTCATCCTACCGTGACCTGAAGACCGTGGCCTTGCTGCTCCAGGGGCGGCAGGTGCATCCGGATGTGAGCGTCGGTATCGCTCCGGGCTCCCGGCAGGTCATGTCCATGCTCGCGCACGAGGGTTTGTTGACGTCGCTGGTCGACGCAGGTGTACGCCTGTTGGAGAACGCGTGCGGTTTCTGCATCGGCAACTCGCAATCGCCAGGCACGGGTGGCATCAGCGTACGCACCAGTAACCGCAATTTCGAGGGGCGCTCCGGCACGGACAGTGCGGGCGTTTTCCTGGCCAGCGTGGAAACCGCGGTTGCCGCCGCCCTGACCGGCATGCTGACGGATCCGCGGACCCTGGGCCTGGCATGTCCCGGCGTGTGCGAACCGGATCGGTTTGCCGTTGACGACACACTGTTTCTTTACCGCGACACGGCCGGGCTCGGGCAGCCTGTCAACATCGTGCGGGGCCCGAACATCGGGAGCGTACCCCGCGGCGAACCCATGCTCGGGCGTCTTTCGGGCGTCGCGACGATCAAGGTCGGTGACAAGATCACCACGGATCACATCATGCCGGCTGGGCCGCGGCTCAAACTGCGCTCGAATGTTCCTGCCTATGCGCGCTACGTCTTCGAACATATCGACCCGGATTTCGCCCGGCGCGCCGCTGATCATCGCGACGCCGGCTTGCACAATTTCATCATCGCCGGCGATTCCTACGGGCAGGGATCCAGCCGCGAACATGCGGCCATGTGCCCGATGTTCCTGGGGGTGAAGGCCGTGGTGGCCAAGTCGATCGAGCGGATTCACCTTGCCAATCTCATGAACGTCGGCATTATTCCGTTTGTATTCGAACAGCCGGCGGATTACGACCAGATCATGCCGAGTGACCGGCTTGAAGTGGAGAACGTTCGGGATGCCATTCGGGGCGACGGCCGCGTGGTGCTTCTGGACCTCACGCGCGGGGCGCGGATACCCTTGAGGGTGTCATTAACTGACAGGCAGCGAGAGTTGCTGCTGAATGGCGGGCTGCTGGGGCAGGCTGGCAGCCGGCGTTGAGCGAGGACGACATGAGCTACGACAAGGTTGTAGTGCCACGGGAAGGACACCCCATTCGGCTCGAGGCCGACGGTCGGTTGGCGGTTCCGGATAGGCCAATCATACCGTTCATTGAAGGCGACGGCACGGGGCCGGACATCACGCGGGCGGCCATGACAGTCTGGAATGCGGCCGTTGCCAAGGCGTACGGCGGGAGCCGGCGCGTAGCGTGGATGGAGATCTTTGCGGGGGAGAAGGCCACGAGGGTTTACGGCGAGAACGCCTGGCTGCCCGACGAGACGATTGCCGCGGTGCGCGAATTTATCGTCTCGATCAAAGGGCCGCTTACCACGCCCGTGGGCGGTGGTATCCGGTCGCTGAACGTAGCGCTGCGTCAGGAGTGCGATCTTTACGTGTGCCTGCGCCCGGTGCGGTGGTTCGAGGGCGTGCCCTCGCCGGTGAAACGGCCCGAACTCACCAACATGGTGGTTTTCCGCGAGAACACGGAGGACATCTACGCCGGCGTCGAGTGGGAGGCTGGATCTCCCGAGGCCCGCAGACTGCTCTGCTTCCTGCGGGACGAAATGCATGTGACGAAAATCCGCTTCCCCGAAACCTCGGGGCTTGGCATCAAACCGATTTCGCGCGAAGGCACCGAACGGCTGGTGCGAGCAGCCGTGCAATACGCGGTGGAGCAGAGCCTGCCCACGGTGACGCTCGTGCACAAGGGCAACATCATGAAATACACCGAGGGTGCCTTCAAGCGGTGGGGCTTCGACTTGGTTCGGCGCGAGTTCCCGAACAGGGCCGCTGTCGCCGAGGACTGCAACTGGCAGGCGCCTGCGGGTCAGGTTCTCGTCAAGGACTGCATTGCCGATGCATTCCTGCAGCAGCTTCTGACACGCCCTGACGAGTATGCGGTCATTGCCACAACAAACCTGAACGGCGACTACATCTCCGACGCGCTGGCAGCTTGCGTCGGCGGCATCGGGATCGCTCCTGGCGGTAACATCAACTACCAGACCGGGGTGGCGCTTTTCGAGGCTACACACGGTACGGCGCCGAAGTACGCCGGGCTCGACAAGGTTAATCCGGGATCGCTGATCCTGTCTGGAGAGATGATGTTCCGCTACATGGGCTGGCGCGAGGCTGCCGATCTGATCATCGACGGCATGAATAAGGCGATTGCCGGCAAGACGGTGACATACGATTTCGCCCGCCTCATGACAGGTGCGCGCGAGATCCGGTGCAGTGAGTTCGGGGCGACCGTGGCGGCTCACATCGCGCGGTAGACCGGACCTCCTGTCGCACCGGCGAAATACAAATGGAAAACAAGCAGAAAACGGTTGACTTGGCACGGGCCTTTGCGTAAATTCCTGCCCTTTGGTTGAAGTCCCCGTTGACGGGGGGGCTAGGGATAACCCTGAAAAGCGAACAGTCTGGCTTACTCCCTGTAGGACGTACATGGGGTTTTGTTTGCGGCTGCCTGGCGCGGAGTGGGTGGCAAAAAGCTGCCCGAAGCCCATGTAGCTCAGTTGGTAGAGCACTTCCTTGGTAAGGAAGAGGTCAGCGGTTCGATCCCGCTCATGGGCTCCATTGTCGCTAAGGGATATCGGTTGAAGGTGAAGAGAGAGCAAGCTGAACGAAGGAACAGCTAACACGAGGCGGAGGAAGAACAATGGCTAAAGAGAAATTTGAGCGAAGTAAGCCGCACGTGAACGTCGGAACGATCGGGCACGTGGACCATGGCAAGACGACACTGACTGCTGCCATCACGCGTGTGCAGTCCCTGAAGGGCATGGCTAACCACATCTCGTACGATCAGGTGGCTAAAGCCTCGGAATCGCACGGTCGCCGTGACCCGACGAAGATCCTGACGATCGCCACGTCGCATGTCGAGTACAGTTCAGACAACCGTCACTATGCGCATGTCGATTGTCCGGGACACGCCGACTACGTCAAGAACATGATCACCGGCGCGGCCCAGATGGACGGTGCGATCTTGGTTGTGAGCGCCGCTGACGGTCCGATGCCGCAGACGCGAGAGCACATTCTTCTGGCCAGGCAGGTTGGCGTGCCAGCCATTGTCGTTTTTCTGAACAAGGTTGACTTGGTTGACGACAATGACTTGCTGGACTTGGTGGACATGGAAGTCCGCGAATTGCTGTCCAAGTACAGCTACCCGGGCGACACGACGCCAATCATTCGTGGCGACGCACTCTCGGCTTCGCATGCGAACAGCCCGACCGAACCGGCGTGCAACTGCATTCAGGAGCTTCTGAGCGCCTTGGACTCCTACATTCCCCAACCTGTTCGGCTGATCGACCAGCCATACCTGATGCCCATCGAGGACGTGTTCTCGATCGAAGGCCGCGGGACCGTGGTAACGGGTCGCATCGAGCGCGGCATCGTCAAGGTAGGCGAGGAAGTGGAAATCATCGGGTTGCGCCCGACGGTCAAGACGACCGCCACCGGGGTCGAAATGTTCCGCAAACTGCTCGATCAGGGTCAGGCGGGCGACAATGTAGGCGTTCTGCTGCGCGGTACGAAGAAGGACGATGTGGAGCGTGGGCAGGTGCTTGCAAAACCTGGAAGCATCACGCCCCATTCGAAGTTCACGGCTGAACTGTACGTCCTGAGCAAGGAGGAAGGGGGGCGTCACACGCCGTTCTTCAAGGGGTATCGCCCGCAGTTCTACATCCGCACAACCGATGTGACGGGCGACATCACGCTGCCTGAGGGCGTTGAGATGATCATGCCTGGTGACAACGTGAGCGTGACGGTCGAACTCATCCAACCCGTCGCACTCGAAGAGAAGATGCGCTTCGCCATCCGTGAAGGTGGGCGCACGGTCGGTGCGGGGACAGTGGCCAAGATCATCGAGTAGGCAGAATTGGCCGCGCGGCGGGCGCCAGGGGGATGCCCGCCGGGCGGCTACTTATGACGGGATTACCGTTATGGTGCGAGAACAAATTACATTGGCCTGTTCGGAGTGCAAGCGTAAGAATTACATGTCTACGCGAAACAAAAAGGCTTCTCCTACCAGGTTGGAAGTGAAGAAGTTCTGTCGTTTTGAAAGAAAACGCACGCTGCACAAAGAAATCAAGTAGCGGGCGTCATCAGTCACAGGCCAGTAGCTCAATTGGCAGAGTACCGGTCTCCAAAACCGGGTGTTGGGGGTTCAAGTCCCTCCTGGCC
>CAYOBW010000306.1:0-8689 GCA_964402115.1 uncultured Victivallales bacterium | reverse complement strand
CCCGCAAACATGCCAATTATTAAGTTAACGCTTATGCCCCGCCGGGGAGAGGGAGACTGGCGAAAGGCCCGCGTCCTCACCAATACAGTGCTGTGAATGTGCAGAGAAAAAGTGGAGGGCTACTTCCGTTTCCAGGTTGAAGCGCGTCAGTCAGTCCACCTGAACTGTCGTGCTTTCCTTCAGGACGACGACGCCTCACCCGCGGTCCGGTTTCTCGCGCGCACGGCCGGGCTTGTCGGCGGGGCGGACGGGGCCGGCGTCCTGCGCGAAACGCTGCTCCAGCTCCCGCCAGCGGGCGGTCAGCTCCCGCACCTTCTCCGGCTGCGCGGCCGCCAGGTTGACCATCTCGCAGCGGTCGGTCTTCAGGTCGTACAACTCCCACGGCCCCTTGGCGCCGTCGGCGGCGACCTTCCAGTCGCCGCACCGCAGGCCGCGGTTGCCGGAGTGGCTGAAGAAGATCCAGGCGGGCCCCGCCAGGGCGGGGTTGCCGAACGCCGGCGCCAGGCTGCGCCCCGGGAACCGCGGCGCGCCCTCGGACGCAGCGGGTAGCGCGGCGACGCCGGCCAGTTCGAGCAAGGTCGGCACCCAGTCCACGAAATGGCCCGGCGTGTGGCGCAACTCGCCCCGCGCGGCAATGCCGGCCGGCCACTGCACGATGCAGGGCGACGCGACGCCGCCCTCGTGCACCCAGTGCTTGTGCCGCCGGAAGGGCGCGTTGGCCGCGGTGGACCAGCCGGGGCCGAGCCCGAGGAACGTGCGCGCGGACCCGGGCGCCGCCTGCGGGTCGTGGCCTTCGCCGCGGATGATCTGCTCGGCGCTGGCGCCGTTGTCCGACAGGAACACGACCACGGTATCCTCGTAGGCGCCCATGCGGCGCACCTGCTCCAGCACGCGCCCGATTTCGCGGTCCATCCGATCGATCATGGCCGCGTGCACCGCCATCTTGCGCGCCTGGAACGCCTGCTGCTCCGCGTTCAGCGTCGCCCACGGCACCGCGTGACCTACCTCGCCCGGCCCCACGCGCGTGCGCAGCGCCTGCTCGTCGAGATTCCAGTTCGGCGCGCAGGCCGGATCCGGTTCCGACAGCGCGCAGTTGACCACCCCCAGGGCGCGCTGCCGCTGCCAGCGCTGCGCGCGCACCGCATCCCAGCCGGCGGTGTAGGTGGACGCGTAGCGCGCGATGTCCTCGGCGGGCGCCTGCAGGGGAAAATGGGGCGACGTGAAGGCGAGGTAGAGGAAGAACGGCTGCGCCGCGTGCTCCCGCGCGTGCTCCTGCAGGAACGTGATGGCATGGTCCGCGATGATCTTCGTGACGTAGGACGGCTTGTCCGCGGGGACGGCCGCCAGCGGCTTGTCGTCGAGCTGGTGGTCCTGCGGGGAGAAGAAGCGGTCGTGGTCGTGGAGCACGTAAGAGTGATCGAAGCCGCCGTCCTGCACGGCCAGCGGCAGGCCCCGCAGATGCCATTTGCCGGAGTGGTAGCTGCGGTAGCCCTGCCCGCGAAGGTGGTGGGAGAGCAGGCGCGACCACAGGGGGAACAGCCCGACCGGCGGGTCGGCGTGCAGCTGCTGCGCGTAGTAGCCGGTCAGCAGCGTGGAGCGCGAAGGCCAGCAGCGGCCGGTCGAGTAATGCTGCGTGAAGCGCAGGCCCTGCGCGGCGAGGCGATCGAGGTTGGGCGTGGCGATTTCGCCGCCGAAACAGCCGGCGTCGGCAAACCCCATGTCGTCGGCCATCACGAGCAGGATGTTCGGGCGGCGCGCGGGCGCGGCCCCGGCGGCTGGCGCCGCGGCGTCAGCCAGCGTGCGGCACCCCCCTCCGGCGCAGCAGGCCAGCGCCCCGGCGGTCAGGTGCTTGAGAAAATCGCGACGGTTGAGCGGCGGTACGCGCATGCTTTGCCTGCCTTTCTTCACGGTCTCCAACGGTAGATGAGCACTTTCGCCTTATAGTCGTCTTCCAGAAACACCACGTACTCGCCGTCGGCGCGACGGTGGGCGCGCAGGCATTCGCGGATATCCTGCAGCCCGATCTCGCCCACGTCAGCCGATGGCTCGAAATGGCCGACCGGCCCGCCGTCAGCCTGGCGCAAGACCTCGACGCGACCGGTCTTGAACGACAGCGCTTGCGACGCGCCGGTGTAGGGCACAAACACGAAGTCGCCGGCGACATCGAACCCCATCGGCTCGCAACTCGTGTGGCCGTTGGACCCTCTCTCGTACGGCGCGACGATTTGCCAGCGTGACGCGGCGCGGCCGTCCGCCTTGAGCCAACCGTCGTAGCGGGCGATGACGGGCCCCATTGGCTTCCAGTGCTGATTCCCATGGTCATCGGTCGTGCCGCCGAGGAACAGCGTGTCGGTAGCCGGCACGTAGCGCAGCCGCTTGATCTGCTTGAACCCGGCCGGCTGCGGAAAGGTTCGCATGCCGGCGTAGTCCCAACGCGGATTACCGTGGGCATCCAACCCCAGCAAGGGGAAATAGCGGATGCCCCGGGTCTCGCCGGCCAGCCAGACGCCGCCCGCGTCGTCCACCCACCACCCCTGCGCGGCCGGCGCGTCGGCGTCGCCGCGCGTCGCGTACTCGCCGGCATCGAAGCCGCCATTGCCGTTGGCGTCGCGCCAGAGCCACTCGCCCCTGGCGGGCTGGTTGGGAGGCCAGCCGTCCTTGCCAAGGTGCCGCTGGGCGAAGAGCGCGGACGGGATCGCGGTCTCGCCGTCGGCCTCCGTGCCGAAGCGGTACACCTGCAGGTGCTCCCCGTTCATGTCGTTGACGAACAGGAACGGGCGCCCGGCGAGCCGCCGCACCCACGCGCCGGCCGACCAGATATGCAGGCGCGGGTCGTCGGGATAGCGCAGGCGGTGCACCGTGTAGCCGCGGCAGGCCCACTCGTGGCCGCGCGGCCGGCTGTAGTCCAGCGCGAACCGCTCCTCCTTCGTGTAGACCTGGGTGTCGTCCGCCGGATCCACGTCAGCCATGTCCACGAAGGTCAGCCCGCAAAGACGCCAGAGCAGGCGATCGGGCTGCCCGTATGCT
This sequence comes from uncultured Victivallales bacterium, assembly GCA_964402115.1. Taxonomy (GTDB): domain Bacteria; phylum Verrucomicrobiota; class Kiritimatiellia; order UBA8416; family CAYOBW01; genus CAYOBW01. Next base: position 5,662 of record CAYOBW010000306.1, on the reverse strand, counting down.
TCCAGCACCGTGCTGCCGCCGCCGGTACTGCCGTGGTGGGCCACGTACACCGTGCCCTGCGCGTCGCACGCGAGCGCGCGGGGCCGGTTGAACTTCAGCGCATCGAACGCTCCAGGACGGCCCGCATGGATGCCGCCCGCGCAACCGAGTGCGCCGACCTGCCGGGGCGCGGCGCCGAGCGAGTCGAAGATCAGCGCCTGTTGCCGGGGCCCGTCGTCGGCCACCAGCAGTCGCCCGGCCGTAGCCAGGCAGATCGCGGCGGGTTCGACGGACGGCTCGAAAACGATCTCCTGACGCAAAGCCTGGCCGTCCGCGGCGAACGCCCGGACCCGCGCCCCTTGTCCCGCGCCGCCCTCCTGCAGCACCCACAGCACGCCGTTGGTGGCCCAGGCCAGCGACCCCGCGCGTTCGACCGGCCAGGCGGCAAGCCGCTGCAGTGTGTCCGCGGCGAAGACCTTGATCGTGCCGTCGTAGGGGCAGCTTACCCACAGCCGGGTCTCCGACGCTGCCAGCCCGGCGATGTTCGCCTGGCGGTTGTCGGCAGCGCCCCGTGCAGCGGACACCTCATCCACGACAAGGAACGCGCCCTTCAACGTGTCGCCCTGGCCCCCCTTGCCGCCGGGAAACGGGGCGCCGTGCCGGATATCCTGGAGGGGGCGGCGCGACAAGCCGATCCATTCGCGACCCTGGGGGGGCCAGGTGTCAGGGTCCTTCAGCCCCCCGCCCTCGTTCCCCATGCGGCCCGCGATGAAGAGGTGCCGCGCGTTGGCCGCCACCGCGTACCCGCCCTGATAACCCCAGCCATGGGTGTGCATGGCGGCGCCCAGCACCTCGCCGTCCTTGAATGCGGTGACGTTGCCCCCGCCCTCCTCCCAGTACACGTTGGAGAAGAGCCGCCCGTCCGGCGCGACACACAGGGCGTCAATGTCCTGCGGCACCCAGCGCGTCGCCCCCGGGTAGGTGTTGCCGAGCCACGATACCGACACCGCCAACGCGGGCGACGCGGGTGGCGTCTCGGCCGCCGACACGCGCGCGCAGGACAGCGCAAGGCCGGCCAGGACCAACCGCGGCAAGGGGGTCGTTCGCCACCTTGAATCGTGCTTCTGCTGCATCGCGGCTTTCCCTCTACGGCTGCTCCCCGGCCTCCACACCGCCGGCTGCCGCGCCCCGGTGCGGCGGCCGGGCCGCGTGCGCACCTGCGCCGTGAAGCGACCCATGCACGGAACAGGCCGGCGGCTGCCCGACGGGGTTGATCGTGTATGGCCCGCCCTTGGGGCAGACCAGGCCGCCGGCGCCGTTCTTGAGGAGCGCGGAGAGCTCCTGCGCCGGGATCTCATCGCCTTCCCGGCGGTTGTGCCGCACAGCCGCTTCTTCCTTGGCCGCATCGAGCTGGCGCAGGTTCGCGACGCAGAGGTTACGCTGAGTGGTTTCGCGCGCCTTCACGAAGGAGGGAATCGCAATGGCGGCGAGGAGCCCAATGATGGCCACGATGAACGGTATGGCCACGGCCATGAGCAGACAGCCGACGCCCCACCACAACCCGGTCTTCTTCTCCGCGACTTGGATCGCTGCCCCGCACGCTGGACATTTCACGATGGACATTTGCCGAGCCTCCCGTCTCCTGCGCAGCCGCCTCCACTGCCCAAGTTCCGAGTGTAGGGGGGGAGCCGCGCGCGTGCAAGGCGTTTGGCGGGCCCGCAAACTGCGGGAGTTGAGAGCGAAGGGGGTGGAAGGCCAACCTCGGCGCGCAGGGTAGGCGCGCAAGGGCGCCACCAGAACGCCAACGTTGGCGGGGCGGACGGAGCGCGCCGAAGAGCGAAAGGGTTGTGGGAGGAATGCCCCCTCGGCGTCGGGGTCGGTATCGGAATCGGTATCGACATCCCGCTTCAGCGCCAGACTGAAAGCACACGGCATCTACGCCAACAGCAGCGGGCGACCTGCATCCGCTTGTGCATTCCAAAGACGTGAGATGCCAGCAGTCTCCGGGGTCGCGAGCTCGCGTGACAAGCAGCCGCGCCTGTGGTAAACGTTCGGCCGTCGTGCTTATCGGCAGCCCGGACGGGGGCCGCCGTCGCGCACGCAGGGTCGGATCCACTTCGCGAGGTCTGCCATGCTCAAGTTCAGCGTCGACGAAACCCTTTGCACCCGCTGCGGCGAGTGCGTCCAGGACTGCCCCTCACGCATCATCGCAATGGCCGACGGGCAGTTGCCCGGCATCCGCCCCGAACAGGAGCCGCTGTGCATCCAGTGCCAGCACTGCCTGGCCGTCTGCCCGACGGCGGCGGTGAGCATCTTCGGCCGCAAGCCGGAGGACAGCCTCCCGCTCCCGGCCGGCGCCCTGCCCACGCTCGACGCCCTGACCCTGCTCGTGCGCGGCCGGCGCAGCGTCCGCCGCTACCTGCCGGAGAACGTCGATCCCGCGCTGATCCGGCGCCTGCTCGCCACCCTGGCCAACGTCCCCACCGGCGTCAACCGCCACGCGCTCACCTTCACCCTTATCGCCGATCGCGAGGTCATGCAGCGCTTCCGCGTCAAGGCCATGGACGCGCTCGCGGCGGCCGCGCGGGCGGGGCGCGTCAAGCCAGCCTTCGCCTACCTGCAGAACGCTGTCCCCGCCTGGGTCAACCATCGCGTGGATATTATCTTTCGCGGCGCGCCGCACCTGCTCATCGCCTCCGAGCCGTTTACGGCCCCCTGCCCGACCGAGGATATCCCGCTCGCGCTCGCCACGTTCGACCTGCTGGCCCAGAGCGCGGGACTGGGCGCGGTGTGGTGCGGCATGCTCAAGATGCTGCTCGAGGCCGTGCCGGAGTTGAAAGCGGACCTGGGTTTGCCGGCGGATCACGCGTACTACGCCATGCTCTTCGGGCGACCGGCGGTGCACTACCCCCGCACCGTCCAGCGCGACACGAATGCCGTCATCCGCACGGTGGGGTGAGAGCCGGCTACCCGCCGAAGATGGCCAGGATGATGCCCGCGGCGACCACGGAACCGATCTGGCCGGCCACGTTCGCCCCCAGCGCGTGCAGCAGCAGGAAGTTGTGCGGGTCGTACTCCAGCGCCAGCTTGGCCGACACGCGGGCGGCCATCGGGAAGGCCGACACGCCGGCCGAACCGATCAAGGGGTTGATCGGGTGGCGGCGGCAGAAGAGGTTCATGAACTTGGCGAACAGAACCCCGCCGGCCGTGCCGAACGAAAAGGCGAGCAGGCCGAGCACGATGATGCCCAGCGTCTGCCACTGGATGAACTTCGCCGCCTCCATCTGCATGCCGACGCCCAGCCCCAGGAAGATCGTCGCGACGTTCATCACCTCGTTCTGCAGCGCCTTCGACAGCCGCTCCACCACGCCCGTCTCCTTGACGAAGTTGCCGAACGCGAAGCACCCCATCAGCGGCACGGCGGACGGCAGCAGCAGGATGCACAGCAGCAGCACGAGCAGCGGAAAGACGATCTTCTCGGTCTTGCTGACAGGCCGCGCCTGCTCCATGCGGATCAGGCGCTCCTTGCGCGTCGTCAACAGCCGCATGATCGGCGGCTGGATCAGCGGCACCAGCGCCATGTACGAGTAGGCCGCCACGGCGATCGAGCCCATCAGGTGCGGTGCGAATTTCGACGAGACGTAGATCGAGGTCGGGCCATCGGCCCCACCGATGATGGCGATCGAGCACGCCTCCTTGATGTCGAACGAGAAGAACGGCAGGGCATTCAGGGCCACGACGCCCAGCAGCGTGCCGAACACGCCGAACTGCGCCGCCGCGCCCAGGATCGCGGTGCGCGGGCTGGCCAGGAGCGGCCCGAAATCCGAGAGCGCGCCGATACCCATGAACACGACCAGGGGCAGCATCTCGTTCTCGATGCCGTGCTTGAACACCAACCCCAGCAGCCCGTGTTCGCTGCCCATGCCGGCAAACGGAACATTCACGAGGATGGTGCCGAAGCCGATCGGCACGAGCAGGAGCGGCTCGAAGTCCTTCACCACGCCGAGGTAAAGGAGCACGAGACCGATCAGGATCATGACGAACGACTTCCAGCCGGCGCCCCGCGTGAACGCGTAGATACCCGTCGTGCGTCCGACGTTCAGCAGCCCCTGCCCCAGCGCGATCCCGCTGCCGCCGTCCGCCGGCGCCGCGTCCGGACTGACGACCGCCTGGGAGACGGGCGCGGGCGACCCGACCGGTGCGCCCGCCGGGTCAGCCGCCACCTGGCTCCAGACAAAGCCAGCCAGGCCGATCAACGCCGCCGCGGCCAGCGTCCACACGCATGTACGCCTGCCCCTGCCCTGCGCGCGCGCCCCTTGCATCACCGGATCTCCGCGAGCACGCCCTTGGCCCGCACGCTGTCGCCGGGCTTGACGCGGTACACGACCCGTCCGGCGTGGGTGCTCTTCACGTCCATCTGCATCTTCAGCGCTTCGAGTACGATGATGGTCTGGTTCGCCGCCACCGTCGCCCCCTCGGCGCAGGCCAGTTTCACGATCGTGCCCGGCATGGGCGCGAGCACGGTCGCAACCGCGCCACCCCCGCCTGCCGCAGGGGCTGCCGCCGGCACGGCTGCCGCGGCGCCGTCGGCCGCGTGACCCACGACCACCCTGAAATCCTGGCCGTCCACGGTCACCACCAGCACGCCATCCGCCTCCGGGCGGCTGGCCACGGGAAACGCCTGGCCGTCCACGGTCACGCGGTAGCGGCCCGCCGCGGGCGCGGCGGCTGCCACGGGCGCCGGGGCCGCCGGCGCAGCGGCTGCCGAAGCGGGCTCGCTAAGCGTCGCCGGCCCCTGCGCGCGCTTCTGGAAGAAGGCCAGCGCCACCTGGGGAAACATGGCGTACGTCAGCACGTCCTCGCGCGAGACCGCCCCGCCGCCCACCTTCGCCTTGAGTTCGGCTTCGAGCTTGGCCATCTCGGCGGGCATGTCGGCAGCCGGCCGCGTCTGGATGGGCGCCTTCATCTCCGCCTCGCGCAGCACCTGCTTCAGGAGGTCCGCATTCGGCGCGGCCGGGGTCGCACCGTAGCGCCCGACCAGCAGGTTCCGGCTTTCGGCGGTCAGCTTCTGGTACCGCCCGAAGAGCACGTTCATCACCGCCTGGGTGCCGACGATCTGCGACGTGGGGGTGACGAGCGGCGGGTAGCCCGCCTCCTTGCGGACCACGGGAACTTCATTGAGAACCTCATCGAGGAGCTCCGATTTGCCCGCCTCTTTGAGCTGCGAGACGAGGTTACTGAGCATGCCGCCCGGCACCTGATACAGGAGGGCGTTGGCGTCAACTCCGAGTAACTTGGCGTCAAGCAGGCCGCTCGCGATGTATTTGTCGCGAAGTGCAGCAAAATGCGCGCGGACGACGTTAAGCTTTTTGAGGTCAAGGCCGGTGTCGTACTCGGTGCCTTGGAGCGCCGCCACCATCGACTCAGTCGCGGAGTGCGACGAGCCGAGCGCCATTGGCGAGATGGCGGTGTCGATGATCGACACGCCCGCCTCGATGCCCTTGAGAAGCGACATCGACGCGAGGCCCGAGGTGTAGTGGGTGTGAAGGTCGATAGGGAGCTTGACGGTTTTTTTGAGGTCGCTGACGAGCTTGGATGCCACGGCTGGCGTGATGAGACCGGCCATGTCCTTGATACAGATCGAGTCGGCGCCGGCGCTCTCGAGCTGCTTGGCATAGTTCAC
>CAYOBW010000305.1:0-8697 GCA_964402115.1 uncultured Victivallales bacterium | reverse complement strand
CCCGCTCGAAAGCGAAGACCACGCCCTGGCGGGCGCGGCTACGAGGGACGTCGGCCGGATCCCGTTAGCCCGTAGCCGCGGGCGCCAGCCCGTGGGCATCGATCCTGGTCACGGGGATTCACCACGCAGTCACGGGGGCACGGAGGTGTAAGTACACGGAGACTCGCGCGTGCCGCCAGGACGCGGCGGCCTGCCGCCACGCGCTCGTCCGTCTTGCTGGGGAGGAAGAGGAGCATGGCAACGCGCTCCTCATCCGCCAACCGGGAACCGCGAGAGAACGGCGAACGGGCCGGGCTTTGCCGGCCCCGTCGCCGTTCTCGAGCCTCGTTTTCCTGTCTTCTCCTACATGGTGACTCCGTGGTTCAATCCCGGGTCTCGTCTCTTGGCCAACGCCATGCTGCCAGACGGAAGGTAGGGCACTCTTTGCCTGGGCACCGAGCCTGGGCTCCCGGTTCAGCGCTCAGCGCGAAACGCTCAAGTCGCCGGGGCAGTAACGGCGGGGACCGCCGTCTCCAGGCCTGCGGTCCAGCGGGGCACCGAGGCCGTCGCCCCTCCAGGCGCAAAGGGACCACCCGAGGCTGAAGGGCGGCGAAGTCGGCAACTGCTCCTTCCCTTGGACATTGCCGTGTTGGACACCGGAGCGGAACGCTTTGGCGTTCCGGCTTCTTGATGCCGTCCCTCAACCCGCCTGCCGGCTTGCCAAAGCAAGCCGCTCCGGGGGCCGGGTGTGGCGCTACTCACGCTGTTCTTCGAATAGCACATAGGCGGGTTCATCCCGCTCGGCCATCGCCAAATACAGGATGCGCCCCCGCCCGTCGAGGTTCAAGACCAACCCGTGCCTCATCCCCCGCTTCATGTGCCCAATAGACACCCCGCCGGTCACGCCGTTCCATCCGAGGCGAGGACCGTCTTCCACCCCACCTGAGAACTCTATCTGGATCACACTCCCGTCCCGGAACCACTCTCTGCTCACGCCTTCGATAACCCCATTCACGCAGTTCCAATCTTCGAAGATAACCTCACTGTTCATGGATTTCCGCCATGCATACCCGTGCGACTTGCCGGCGACCAGCCGATGAGCGCCGGCGAAACCAACAAGAGCGCCGCAAGCTGTCAACCGCTCTAGTTGGTACTCGAACAACCCTGTCCCGTTACTGGGTGCCAGGGTGTGAACATCCGTCTGTGCACTCGTTATCAGACCACCAGTCGCGCAGCCGCCATCTGCGACGAACCGCCAGCGACCACACGCCTGGATGTCCCCTCCGCTGGCGCGAACATCCAACCGCAGTCTACGCATGGCGCCCGTTCTGGTCGTGACGAGCATAGACCATTCCCCACTGCGCAGTCCCTCGGTCAACCCGCGACGGACATCCCCCTCCCATGCCCTGCTCTCAAGGTAGCGCCATAGAGCAGCCTGGATCGCCGGGAAGGTACCGCAACCTGCCACGACAACACTAGTGCCTGTTCCGGGCTCAACGCTGGGAGTTGACCACTCGAAGAGCGCGTTCATCTCAACAACAGGCATCACCGGTTTTGGAGGAGAGCGCAACGGGGACCGGGAGCGAGCGCACCCGGCTACGCCAATCAGCGCGGTCGCAAGGACGCACAGGCAGCCTACACACTGCTGAGACGCGATCACGTGGGCACCATGTGACATTTCTGTGGTGCAACCCTGTTTATGAGAGCAAAAGTCACGGGACAATGGGTAACACTTTGCGTTCCGTGGCGATCGTGATCAGGCCATGGAACGGCAACCACGCATGGACGGCGAGGCGCCATGCCGCTGCTGGCGACAGGGGTTTCTTGCCGTCAGGTTCCGTCAGGGCCACCATGGCCAAGACGATGATCTCCGCGAACACCTCCTTTCGTTGCCGCCGAGTGTACGCCTTCCGGCGCGTGATGCCAGTCTCAAACGAGCAGAAAGCGGCGTGCGCATGCAGGCGGGGAACGACAGGCTCCAGCGCACATCTCCCACGCCCTGGCGGGCGCGGCTACGCGGGACGTCGGTCTTGCGGGGGAGGAAGAGGAGCAGGACAACGCACTCCTCTTTCTCCAACTGGCAACCGCGCCGAACCTCCAAGCCCCACTGTGACTATTCCCCGATCCGTTTCGACACCTGCGGCCAGTTCCAAGTCACGGCCGCAACGCCGCCTTGAACTTTCCATCCAGTGCCTTGACAATACCTTGCACCCAATCTTCGCTCCCGGGGGTTCCCGGAATGTCTTCCGCATAGACCATGTTGATCCTCCTGATGCCGACGAAATGATGCAAAATCGCCGCGAGGGACGCACACTGGTGTTGGGAGATGTACAGATACTCAATCGGCATCCCTGCGAGCGGCGAAAGATCCGTGAGGGGCGCCTCGATACAATCAACACGCTCCAGTCGCATCCCACGCAAGGCCGCCAAGTTCCGGACCTGAGTGTGGGACAAACGTAACACCTTCAGCGGCATCCCTGAAAGCGCAGATAGATCCTCTATTTCCGTTCGAGACAACTCCAGACGCTCGATCTGCGCGCCGCGAAGCGGCGTCAAATCCCGAACGCCCGAACCATTCAGGTACAACTCGGTTAGCGGCATGCCTGTCAACACGTTCAGATCTCGGACCTTAGTTCCAGCCAGACTGAGCATCTTGAGCGGCACGCCCTTAAGTGCCGCGATATCCACAACCTCTGTATTGTCAATGACGAGCGTTCTCAGGGGCAGCCCCGCGAGTGCTTCTATGTTGGAGACGCAGGTCCCGGCGACATACAGGGCTCTAAGAGGAAGACGGGACAACGGCGTCAGATTGCACACTCTGCTGCCATTCACGGCCAGAGTATGTAGCGGTCTACCCCGTAACGGACTAAGGTCGCGAACCTGCGTCTCGATCATGAGTAGTTGCTCAATGGGGCACCCGGAAAGCGAAGAGATGCTCTGCACGGCCGTCTTGCATATATCGAGTTCTCTCAGGGGCATCGAGGCCAAGGCGTCAATGTTTGTGAGCCGGTAATTCTCGGCAAGTTCGAGTATCTGAACAGGGAGGCCCGACAAGAAACCTATCTCGGTCAGATCCAGTCCACCCATTCGAAGCACGAGTTCCCCGTCGTAAAGAACTGCTTTCTCGGGGTTGACACCATGAGCGAGAAGGACTTTCCGCGCAGAAGCGAGCGCGACCGGGTCCGCCCTCCCGACGTCGCGGAAGAACGGCGCCAGGATGATGACCAGTATGAGAACGTGCTTCCTCGTCATGCGCTGAATGCTCCGTCTGATGATTCTATGGGTGAACGGTGACACCAAACCCTCCGCCCCCTCCCTCCGTGGCGCCGGTATCCGACCGGCGCAGTCGGCAACCGGAGCGAGTATCCCGCACTCCGCATGATGCTGACTGAGGACGCTGTCACGGACCACCACTGCGCCCCATCTGCCGCAATGCATCACTGAAGAGGGCATGGCCCCTTGGACTCATCACAACAAGCAGCACACCGTTCGTTGTATAAAGGAAGCCGCCGTCGGCGGGCGGCCACCCACTCTGCGGGGAACACTCCTCTCCGCCATCCCATGCATAGACGTCTCCGACCACATACAGTGGCTCCACCCCGCAGACTCGAGCTGCATGTATCCCCCAGTAGTAGGTATCCCGTGACACACTGTACCCCCGCAATTCCAGTGACTCCTCAAACGGGCCAAGTACAACACCCTCAGTCGTCTCGCGCACCCAGCGTACTTGGTACAGGATCTGGAGGCACTTGGCCAACTGCGCGGCGCTCTGGTTGGTCGCGGAGAACGTCTGTCGTAACGTTATGCACTTCGTCATACTCGTCCGACTCTGGCGTTTTCTACAGGCGACAAGCAACTGCTGAGTGGCGGTTGCAAGCGGGCGATTGGTGGCCAGTACGGGCGAGACTGCTATGGGAGGCACCGTAACATCAACACGAAAAGAGCGAGAGCCGGCGCAAGGCGACGCTTCTGCCGAGATACAAAGGTTCAGATGCATGACCGCTTCTGCAAGTGTTGCGTTTGAGAAGGCGACGTCATAGACATCGTTTGTACCAACCGCCGTTGCACTCGCAGCCCACTTCCCGGCAAGCAAGCATGTTACCAAGACCCGCAAGACGATTCGCATCCGCCACCCCCAGCCTCAATGGTCAACATTGCCCCACATGACCAGCGCCTAGCCAGTGCCAGGCAAATCACATTTCGCCTTTCCTCCCTGCATCCGCCGTCAGGCGGCGGACTGGAACCACGGAAACGCCCGTCCGCTTCCCGATGTCATCCGCCGCCACACGGCGGCAGTTCTACGGGGAACGAAGGGCGAAGTACACGTTCCTCCACTCTAGCCCCCGACGTGAGGAGGGGGACAGGGATCGCACAGCGGTCGGTCCGCCGCCTTACGACGGCAGCTACGGGGTATCCCACTCCCTCCCCTCGTGGCGACCGGCGTAGTCGGCGTCTGGACCAGCGAGTGCTCCGCAGCATGCTGCCTGACGACATTATGCAACACGCCACCAGTCACCTGGCACCATTTCCCCATCTCCACATCATCCCGGGGCATCACCGGGGCGGGGAGCGTGCACCATCCAAGGATTACGGCGGATCCAGCAGCCGATGCGACCATCGCTGCCCTCGCGATCCACGGCCTGCACATTGTCATAGCCGGCCGTTCTGTGCAGCGGCGTCCTGCTTACCAGGATCCCCTCCGCATGACACTCCCGCGTCGTTGGTACCGCGCACAAGGATCGTGACGCGGGAGGTTTGGAACTCCACTTTCATTCCCGCAAGAACGTCGAGCCCATTCGAGATGCTCCCGGTGTTGTACCTCAGCTTCTCCAAAGGCATCCCCCGCAGCACGGAGATGTCCTGCACACGTGTATCCGTTATGGTGAGTTCCTCCAGACGCATTCCCGCTAGCGGCTCTAGGTTGGAGATCGGATTGGAGCACAAACCCAGACGCCTCAACGGCATTCCACGCACCGGAGAGATGTCGTCGATCCCGCACCCCGCGATGTTCAAGTACGTCAACGGCATTCCGCGCAGCGGAGAAAGGCCGTTGATCCCACACCCTGCGACGTTCAAGTACTTCAGTGGCAGAGCCGCCAGCGGTGCCAGAGACATCATGCGCATCCCGCCAACGCACACACCCCTAAGGGTCGCAATCCGGGCAAGGGGCGCAAGGTCGTCCACGTTGATGTTGCTCAGGACGACGTCCCGCAGCGGGAGATCCGCCACCGCTGGCCAGTTCGTTACCGTCATGTCCATTAATCCCAGGTACTCCACGGGCCACGTTCGGACGCTCGCGAGGTCGAGACTGCCGGAGTCAATCAACAACCTCACGATCGGATACCGGCCAAGAACCCCCACCGTTTTCGCTGTCACCCGTCCGATGTCCACACGAAACCAAAGCGACGATCCGCGTTGCTCTGACTCGACATAGTACACCTTCGCGTGTGCAGCCCTGAGCGCTTCGGCGAGGTCCCTGCAAGCAGACTCCGCCACGGCATCCGGAATCGCTTCTTCAGCCGTTCCGAGCCGACAGAACACCGCGCCGGCCACCAGTAGGCAAATGGCAAGTTGTCTCTGCATGGCATCACTCCCCGCCCCGAACAGCGCTTCAGGGCCTGCCTGCGTCTCCCAGGATGCAACTCGTTGGCAGAATCCAGTTCACGTCAGGCTTTGCGTTCCGTGGCGATCGTGATCAGGACATGGAACGACAACCACACATGGACGCCAAGGCGCCATGGCGCCGCTGGCGACAGGGGTTTCTTGCCGTCCGGTTCCGTCAGGGCCACCGTGGCCCCGACGATTAGCTCCGCGAACACCTCCTTTCGTTGCCGCCGAGTGTACGCCTTCCGGCGCGTGATGCCAGTCTCAAACGAGCAGAAAGCGGCGTGCACATGCAGGCCGGGGTCGGCGCCAGCGCACATCTCCCACGCCCTGGCGGGCGCGGCTACGAGGGACGTCGGCCGGATCCGTTAGGTGTAGGCGGTCACGATGCCGCGGGCCCACGTGTGGGCGGCCAGCTTGCCGTCCGGGGTGTAGGTGTAGCTCGGACCCTGGCCGGCGGGCACTTGCCAGCATTCACGCACATCACGGCGCCGCGTCCGAGGGGGAGATGCTCTCCATGCGCTCCGTGCCAGGCAGGGGGCGCCCCAGTTCATATTGACAGGAATCGTAGCGATTCGCCTTGATATCCCACATCTGCCAGAGTCCATGCAGTCGAGCCCTGTCTTCACTCCATAAGAACGCCGCATTGAGGCTTCCGCGAGCATCGTAGTCCCACGCCGCACACGGACCGTGCGGCATGCCGTTTGACACTGACCAAACGTACACACTGCCAAGACGCCCAACTTCGACGAGAACCCGGTCCACGACGCCTGTGCGTATGTATGCCACTCCGCACGAATTGCCGGAACGCCAGCCGCAGTCAGTCTGGTACTGCAGCACACCACTCCGAGTCCCGAGCAAATGCCGCCAATCGCTGTGGCGCGTCGGCAGGAAGTCCGTCTCCGTGAGTTTCCCAGTTGTCACCACACCGCCGGCTTCCGTGAGAACCCACGCGCCCAGCCTATCCCATGCATGTGTGACGGCTCCCGACACGCTTCCCATTGAGGCCGCCTGAGAGTTGTATTCACTCCGCCACGGTTGCATCGCCTGCAAGTGCACGACTGGTGCCGCCGGAACGGCCGGCACGCCGGCTGCACGCTGTCGTGATTGTCGTGTACAGCTTGGGCATGCAACAGCCCCTGCGGCTACAAGCGTAAAGATGTACAGGGTTTGTCTCACCATCGCACCTAACGGGGCAAACTAGTGTCAGGCATACTATCTACACATCTTGCGGAGAAGTGAAGCACTCGCTGCTTCCTCTACTCAGACGGGGGCGGGTTGAGGTCCGCCCGACCCCACAAGGAGGAAGCAACGATGCGCCAGTCACGACTCAGAGCGCCGTTTCGCCATCGCGCAGGACGCCGCCCTCGCCGGGGTCGAGTTGGTCTGCTACAAGCGGCTGCGTGATCTGAAGCCGTAGCTCCGGCGCTTCGCAGCACGGGTGATTCTGCCAGCGCCACGCTGGCGGTTGGTTGACTGCGGTCCACCGTTTCCAACCAACAACTCGTCTACGCCTTCTCTCCGTCCCCTGCGACGCCCGTGCGGCAGGCGCACACGCGGACGCTTCGCTGCCAAGGGTTCCGAGCATCCGCTACCCCGCTCTTTCCAAGCATTCCCGCCGCCCACCGCGTCCCGCCAAGTCCCGCGCCACGATGCGCCACCCATCCCCCGCTGACAACCGTGACACTAATGGGTGTCACCGATCCCCGACATAGTCAACATACACATCGTCATCGGTTGACATAAGACCATCAGGTCCGCGGGAACGAATGCGAACCACATTTGTCATGAGGGAGAAGGACAAGGCATTCCCGTAGGCGTCAGACAGAATACGATGGCGCACGTCCTGCTCATCGAAACACCCGCGGAACTCCAAGTACGGGCCATTCCAGTTCGAGCAGCCGACGTTCTGAAAGATGCTCGTGGGGAGTCGTTCCCAGACGACGGGGCAGTCAGCACAATCACCGTCAAGTCGCATCAATGCAAGATGGTACTCCCGGAGTATCTGCTCCGTCTTCTTCTGTTTGGTCAACCTGCGCCAATACGCTCGGTTCTCTCGATGCTGCAACAGAACTACCAGGCATCCAAGAAGAACCGCAGTTGCAGCGCCAATGAGCAAGGTTAACCAGGATGTCCGCGACATTCCCATTGTCATTCACTGTTATGCGTTGCAGTGTAGCTCTAGGCACGTGCGCACCATGCCCCACCCAGATTCAACCGGTGTTCCGGTCGCGTATTGGTGCCAGGCAAATTATCTGCACATTTCTCGGGAAAAGGGAAGTGCTCACGGCTTCCTTTATGCAGAGGCCGGGCAAGGGGCCCGACTGCAGCAAGGAGTGAGCACCCATGCGCCATCCGCAACTCAAGCCCGGCGGCCGGGACGTTTTCTACCACACCGACAAGCGGTTGCGCACCGTGACGCTGTAGCCGCGGCACTGCGCAGCACGGGTGATTCAGTCGCCAACACATCGTCGGCCGGTTGACTGCGGTCCACCGCTTCCACCCACAACTCGTCTACGCCTGCTTCCCGTCCCCTGCGACGCCTGTGCGGCCGGCACGCACACGGACGCTTCGCTGCCCAGGGTTCGGAGCAGCCGCTACACCGCCCTTTCCAAGGATGCTCGCCGCCCACCGCGTCCCGCCAACTCCCGCGCCACGATGCGCCAGCCCTCTCCGCTAACACCCGTGACACTTCTTGCCTGTCACCGGCCCTTGGACGGAGAGCAGGGCGGGCAGGATCGGTGACAAGAGCGTCACTGGCGTCCGTTCGACGGGCGGGGGGCCCACGGGATTCCCAGTCGCCCGATCTGACGATTACCGAAAACCGTCTGACGATTACCTGACGATTACTTTCGGCTGCGGAGAACATAGACCGTTGATCTTCCAGCTCCCGCCCTGACGGCGACGCCCGACTTGACCAGCACCGCGAAGTCACGGTTGGCCGTGTCGCGGGTGATGCCGAAACGTTGCTCGCATTTGCGGCTGGTCAACTCCTCCCCCTGTAGCAGCATCTCCACCATCTTCTTCTGCCGATCCAGCAGCATAGCTTCCACGGCAGGAGTCACAAACTGCCCAACCGCCTCTCTGGGGGACCGCAGCCGACGAAGGTCCTTA
>CAYOBW010000304.1:0-8737 GCA_964402115.1 uncultured Victivallales bacterium | reverse complement strand
GGGCGCCCGCCAGCCAGCCCACGGCCAACGTCGCCGGCCGCACGTAGAGCTGCAGGCTGGCCGGGTCCAGCGTGTCGGGCCACAGCGCGGCGAGCGCGGCCAGCAGCGCGCGGCTGTACGCCACGCCGGCGGCCACGCCCGGCAGGCTCCCGCCCACGGCCAGCAGGGCGCCTTCGGCCAGCAGCAGGCGGCGCACCTGCGCCGGGCGCCAGCCGACCGCGAGCAGCAGCCCGATCTCCTCCGTCCGCCGCTCGAGCGCCAGCGCGAAGAGCATGCCGGCCAGCATCAGCGCCGCCGTGACCACGAAGAAGCTCAGCCCGATGAACAGCCCGCCGAAGTCCGTGCCCTCGCGGGCGGCGGCCAGCCCCGCGGCGCGGACCGGCACGACCTGCAGACCCGCTTCCGCCGGCCGCAGGCGCCGCAGGAGGTTGTAGGAGAGCTGGACCGGCCCGGGGCCGTTCGGGGGGATGCGGATGGCGGTCAGGCTGCCGAAGCGGTTGGACCAGAGGCGCTGAGCCGCGGCGAGCGCGATGAAGGCCTTGGGCGTGCCGCCGTGCTGGCTCCAGTAGTCCTCGTCGGCCTGGCGGATGCGCTTCAGATCGATGGCCGCGCCGGGATCCCAGTCGCGGCAGTTCGCGGCGCCGGACAGCCCCGGCAGCGCCGGCATCAGGGTGCGGTCGGCGGCGGCGCCCGCCAGCGGGACGATGCCGCGGACGCGGAAGGCGGCGCCGGTTTCCGTCAACAGCCCGCCGGGTGCGAGACGGAAATAGCGCAGCGTCAGGCTGTCGCCCGGTTTTGCGGCCAGGTCTTGCGCCAGCCAGTCGTTGATGACGATCTCGTCGTCGCGCAGGTCGGGCGGGACGAGGGGGGCGCCGGGCGCGCTCACGAAGGAGTAGGGGGTGGCGCGCTCGCCGACGCGCAACTCGTTGGCCAGGTAGGTCAGGACACCGGTGGCGTTGGAGACGAGGGCCAGCGCGGCGGCGGCGGCGGGCGGGTCGAGGAAGATGCGCGGCGAGGTGAGTTCGAGACCGCCGGCGGGGGAGAGGGGGCGCAGAGAGAGGCTCGCGTCGGCGAGGGTCCAGCAGGCGTGCAGCGCCGCCTCGACGCCCGCCTCGTCCGCGGCCAGGGCCGCGCGCGGCGGGGCGATCAGGACGGTGTTCGCCTGGTCCGGCAGCTCCAGGGCCCGGGCGAGCCAGGCGCGCGGGACGAAGAGCGTTTGCGGCGCGATCTGGCTGGCGGCGAGGCTGAAGCGGCCGCCCTGCGCGTCGCCGACGATGGCGGTGCAGGTCAGGCGGCGCGCGACGGTGCGGCCGCCGTGGGCGAACGGCGCCTCGCCCGGCATGGCCGCGGCGCGCTCGACGCGCAGCACGAACGCCTGTCCCGGCTGCGCGTTGAGGCGGCGGGCCAGCTTGCGGTTGAAAAGCGCCAAATCGTTGGTGACCGGCGGCGCCGTGCGGTCGCGCAGCGCCCAGAAGCGCTCGTCCACGCCGACCACCTGCACGTGCGCCGCGCGGGCCGTGCCATCCGCGGCCGCCAGCGTGCCCCGCAGGAGCAGGACGGCCGCGGTGTCGGTGTGCAGTGCCGTGGCCAGATCGTCGGCCAGCCCGGCGCGGAAGAGTCGCTCGGCCGCGACCACGGCACTGGTGGCCCGGCCCAGGCGCAGGTCCGTCAGCCGTTCCAGGCTGTGGCGCATGCTGTCGCCGACCACCAGCGCGCCGACGATGGCGCCCGTTGCCACGGCGACGCCCAGCACCGTCCCCGCATGCCGGCGCCGGTAGTAAACCAGGTTGTGCAGCCAGAGTGTTCCGCGGCGCATGCCTTCAAGCTCCCCTGTATCCGGCAACCCGAATTCGGGCGTTGAAGCTTCCCGGTACTCGCTCACGACCGGTTGCCTGTCGCCGGTGATCGGTCCGACAGTACAACCGAATGCGGCAGGCGGCAATGCCTTTCCGGAACCAGGGCAACCGCATCTTATCCCTCTTTGCCCGCTACAATCTGTTGGGGTGCTGTCCCGGAAAGGGCGCCGCGCCTCCCTGATCCCGCCGAAAGGCTGCCAGCGCCGATCACGCGAACCGCCCACCACCCTGGGCGACGGCCCTGCACGGTGGGGCTGTACACAGTGAATCAGGTCAGCCTGTCATCCTGAGCGCAGCGAAAGATCTCGGCGTACCCGCCGCGTGGCGGGAGATCCTTCGCTGCGCTCAGGATGACGAGGAGAGAAGCTCGGGATGAGACGAGGAGGGAGACTCGGGATGACGAATGCCTTCAGCGGCAGACGACCGAGGGATTGGGTGCGTCTGCCCTGTTTCCCGAACCTTGCGCCATCCCGGTGACCGTGGTAAGGTGCGGTGGTGTAGAGATCGTTGATCAGGATGGGACGTCTGACGGACAAGAGGGATGGTAGGAAGGGGTGCACGACATGGGCGGATGCAGACACGGTTGGATGACATCGGTGGCGTTGGTGCTGGCGGCGGGAACGCTGGCGCGGGCGGAGGCGACCGGGACGTTTGCTTTCAAGGACCAGCCCGGCAAGGCGCTGGACATCCTGTGCGACGGCCGGATCGTCGGCCGCTACATGTACGCGTACGACACCTCGACGCCGGCGCAGCGGGCGGAAACCTACAAGACCTACCTGCACGTGTTCGACGCCCAGGGCCAGGCGCCCATCACCAAGGGCTCCGGCGGCGAGTACACGCACCACCGCGGCATCCTGATCGGCTGGATGAAGCTCGGCTGCAACGGCAAGACCTACGACCGCTGGCACATGAAGGGCGGCGAGCAGATTCACCAAAAGTTCGCCGCGCAGACGGCGGACACCAACCAGGCCGTGTTCACCTCGCTGGTGAACTGGACGGACGAGGCGGGCAAGCCGATCCTCGAAGAGGCGCGCACGTTCACCTTCCGCCGCGCCGCCGCGCCGGCGTACGTGCTGATCGACTTCCAGTCCACGCTCAAGGCGCCCGCCGGCGACGTGACGCTCGACGGCGATCCCGAGCACGCGGGCATCCAGTTCCGGCCCGCCAACGAGGTGGACCGCGCGAAGACCGTCTACACGTTCCCGGGCGCGCAGGCCGACCCGAAGAAGGACCGCGACCTGGCGTGGGTGGGCGAGACCTTCACGCTGAAGGACCGGGCATACAGCGTCGTGCAGCTGAACCACCCGGACAATCCGCAGGGCACCAAGACCTCGGCCTACCGCAACTACGGCCGGGTCGGCATGTTCCCGACCGCGCGCATCGCGGCCGGCGCCGCCCTCACGCTCAAGTACCGTTTCCTGGTGGCCGAGGGCGGCATGCTGCCCGCCGCGGCGATCCAGGAGAGCTGCAACGCCTTCACCGGCCGCAGCGATCCGCCGCCCCCTGTGACGACCCGGCCCGCGGACCAGCCGGCGCCGGCGAAACCGAAGGAGTCGAAAGCAGATACCAAGCCGTCCTCAACGAAAGGAGCGCCATGAAGTCGTCTCATTCGCACAACCATGCACACACCTCCGAAGCCTCGCGTCGAACCTTCCTGAAACAGGCCGCAACCCTCTCCGCCTTTCCCTTCATTGCCGTGGCCTCCCGCACCGGCGCGGCGGAGCCGAAGGACAAAGCCGCCCCGAGCGAGCGGGTCAACGTGGCCTGCTGCGGGATCGGCAACCGCGGCGCCGACGTGATCAACGGCCTCCACGGTACGGGCCTGGCGAACATCGTGGCCCTCTGCGACACGGATATCGGCGCCCCGCACACGAAGAAGATCCTCGACAAGTTTCCCAACGTACCGCGTTTCCAGGACTTCCGCCAGATGCTCGACAAGCTGGGCGGGCAGATTGACGCGGTGACCGCCGGCGTGCCGGATCACACGCACTTCCCGATCGCGATGATGGCGATGAAGCTGGGCAAGCACATCTACGTCGAGAAGCCCATGGCCCACACCTTCCAGGAGATCGCGCTGATGATGGCGGCGGAGAAGCAGTACAAGGTTGCCGCGCAGATGGGCAACCAGGGCCACTCCGGCGGCAACTACTTCCAGTTCAAGGCCTGGGTCGAGGCGGGCATCATCAAGAACGTCACCCGGATCACGGCGCACATGAACGGTGGACGGCGCTGGCACAAGTGGAACGGCGTCGTGCCCGGCCTGCCCGCGGCCGAGCCGGTGCCCGCCACGCTGGACTGGGATACGTGGCTGGCCCAGGTGCCTTTCCACGACTACAACCGCAACTACATCAACGGCGACTGGCGCTGCTGGTACGATTTCGGCAACGGCGCACTGGGCGACTGGGGCGCGCACATTCTCGACACGGCGCACGAGTTCCTCAAGCTCGGGCTGCCCACCGAGGTCTCCGCCGTGAAACTGGAAGGCCACAACCCGTACGTCTTCCCGATGGCCTCGACCCTCTCCTTCAAGTTTCCGGCGCGCGGCGCGCTCCCGCCCGTGGAGATCACGTGGTACGACGGCGTGAAGAACTTCCCGGAGCTGCCCGCGGGCTACGGGAAATCTGTCGTTGCCGATGACGTCCCGCCTCCCGGCGGCGGCTCGGTGGCGGTGAACAATCTCGCTCCCGGCAAGGAAATCTACACCGACGACCTCATCTTCAAGGGCGGCTCGCACAGCAGCACGCTGGAGATCATCCCGCAGGAGAAGGCGAAGGACATGGCCGCGAAGCTGCCGGCCCTGCCGAAGGGGCAGTCCGACCACAGCAAGAACTTCCTGCTTGCGTGCAAGGGGCAGGAGACCTGCCGCTCCTCGTTCGCCGTCGCCGGGCCGCTGAGCCAGGTGCTGGCGCTGGGCGTGCTGGCGCAGCGGCTGAACGCGAAGCTGGCTTTCGACCCGGCCGCGCAGCAGATCACGAACGACAAGACCGCCAACGCCCTGCTCGTCGGTCCCCCGCCGCGCAAGGGCTGGGAAGCGTACTACACCGTGTAGGAGAAAGCGCCCGCCCGCGGGCCGTGTGTGGGCTGAAGTCCCCGTAGGACGGCGCTCCCGCGCCGTCCATCCCCCCGCACTCGCGCTTCCGTGGGGACGGCCCGGGCTGACCGTCCCGTCTCGCATCGTGCGGCGCCGGCCTCCGGCTACGGCTGCTGCTCCGGCTGGCGCAGCAACTCGGCGGCCTTTCCGCGAAGGTAGGCGGAGGGGCTGACGGCGGCCAGTTTCTCGAGCGTGGCCCGCCAGTCCGCCTCCCGCGCCAGCCCCGTGCGGGCGAGGTAGCTCAGCGCGTAAACGCTGACGGGATCGGCTGCGGCGGCGTGGCGGTCCAGCTCCGCGCGCAGGGCGGTGGCCAGGGCCGGATCGCTGTAGCCGTGGCGGCTCCACCACTGCAGGAACTCGGGCTTGACCGTGTCGGCGAGCCGCGCATAGACCGCGCCCTGCGCCGCGGCGGGGCGGAAGGGGGCCTGTACGCGGTCGAGGTAGCGGAGGGCGGCGGCCTGCGCCTCCGGCAGGGCCAGCACGGCGAGCGTCTCGTACGCGAGGTCGGCCCGCTGCGCCGCGGGGATGGCGCTCTCGCCGGCGTGGTCGAAGAACCACCACACCTTCAGCCCCTGACCGCGCGTGGTCCACTGCCGGATCTCCGCGGCGCCGCAGCGCGCGAGCGTCCACGCGCGGAGGCGGGCGGGGATGGTGCGCTGCATGAGCCGCCACAGCGCGAGCGACGTGTAGAACGCGCCGGGCACGGATTGCTCGGCGATGTAGGCCGTGGTGGCATGCGTGACGCCGTCCAGACCGGCTTCGCTGTCAGCCAGCGAGCCCAGGACGTGCGTGGTGTCGCGCAGGATGCGGTCGAGCGCCGCGTAATCGGCCTGGCTGAAAGGCGCGTGCCGGGCCTTGGTAAACGGCTCGTTCGCCGCGACGCGGTAGCCGAGAAAGCCGCCCAGCTCGTCGAAGCAGGCGGCGCAGCGGTGGATGCGGCAGGACTCCTCGCGGCCGCTGTCCCCGCACACGCCCGTGACCACGTGGCAGACGTAGAACCGTTCGCCGTCCGCGCGGCGCAGGAGCTCCAGCGCCTGCGGCTGGCCGGCCGGGTCGGTCCACGGCGCGCGGACCTCGACCGTGCCCCGCCACTCCGGCGGAACGGACGAGAAGAGCGGCGTGGGCGGCGCGACCGCCGCTGCCGCGCCCATCGCGAGCGCGCCGGCGAGGAGGAAGACGGGGAGCCGGCGGCGAGGGGCGGGCCTTTTGTTTTGCATGTTGCCGTTCTCCGCCCACTACCCTTTCCAGGCTCAGGGCTTGGTCACGGTCGCGGGCGCGGGTGCGGCGGGCGTGGCGCTGCCGCCGCCGCGCACGAGATTCAGCAACTCCGGCAGGTGGTTCTCGTAGACCCCGCGGGGGGTCGTATCGTGTCGCCGGCAAAGGTAGGCCGCGTAGCCCACGGCGACGCCCATCTGGCCGCACGTGTTCATGACGCGCGGACCGCCCAGGCCGATGTGCGAGCAACTGAAGCAGCGGCCGGCCATCAGCAGGTTGCCGACGTTGCGGGAGTAGAGCGCGCGGTAGGGGATGCGGTAGCGG
The DNA here is from genome assembly GCA_964402115.1 of uncultured Victivallales bacterium. Classification (GTDB taxonomy): domain Bacteria; phylum Verrucomicrobiota; class Kiritimatiellia; order UBA8416; family CAYOBW01; genus CAYOBW01. The sequence continues at coordinate 2,251 of CAYOBW010000304.1, read as the reverse complement.
GGCACCTTCATGAACAGCGCGGTCGAGAGGAAGTCGTACGGGTAATCGGGCGATCCGTACTGCCGCTGGTAATGCACGTCGATGTCGCGCGTCTCCTCGACGACCGCATCGGGGAAGTCGCGCCCCTCCGTCGCGTCCTGCTGGGTGTACACGTAGTCGCCCATGAGCCGCCGGGATTCGCGCTTGCCGAGGATGTAGCCGACGAACTCCAGCTGGTGGCGGGCGTACTCGGCCTTCCGGCGCGCGTTGGCGAACGTGCCGTAGATGGCACGCAGCAGGTGGTCGCGCACCGCCTCGCCGTCGCGCCGCAGGTCGAGGTTATCCGAGCTGTACTCCCAGAACCATTCGCCGGCCACGGCCACGTGCTCCTTCGCCACATCGCGCGCCCACGGCAGTTCCGGAAAAGGCGCCGGCGCGTCGGCAGGTTTGGCGTACCACAGCAGCGAACAGCCCATCACCCGCTGATCGGGCTTCTCGGGCGCCCACAGGTTGCCGTGCTTCTCCCAGCCCTCGCCGAACTCGTCCCGCGCCTCGCGCCCGTAGCGGTGCTCGGCGCCGGCCCAGAACCCGATCCACCCGTCGCCCGTGCAGTCGATGAACACGGGGGCGGCGAAAGCGCGGGTCTCGCCGGTTTCGGTGTGCTCCGCGTGGACCGCCGTGATCCGGCCCTCCCGCGTGACCGCATCCGTCGCCCGCCACTTCAGGAACAGCGTCACGCCCTTCGCCGACTCCATGGCTGCGTGCCGCTTGCGGTCGTCCGCGAGCGCCTCGGGCGAGCCGTTGGGCCAGTGGCGGGTGTTGATCTGCTTGAGGATGGCGTCGGCTTTGCCGGTGATGCCCAGCGTATGGACGCGCACCTCGCCGCTGGCGTTGCCGCCGAGGATGGGCCGGTCGTGGACGAGCGCCACGCGGAGCCCCTGCTCGCCCGCGGCGAGGGCCGCCGCGCAGCCCGCGATGCCGCCGCCCACGATGACCGCGTCGAACGCACCGGCCGAGGGGGGCGTGGCCGGCTGGCCGAGCTGCACCCGGCGCCAGGCGCGCAGCGCGGCCGCTTCGGCGGGGGGAGGGGGAGCGGAGGCGGGGGTGAAACAGAGCGCGTCGCAGCGGCCGTCGAAGCCGGTCAGATCCTCCAGGGCCAGCGTGGCCGTGCCCGCCGCCAGCTCCACGCTGCCGCCGTCCTGCCAGGCCCAGCCCGGCTCGGCGCCGAACTCGGGCGCGAGCCGTTGACCGTTGACCTTCACCCGGAAGCGGCCCGGGGCCTCCCAGTCGCCTGGCGCCCAGTTCCGCGTGCGGACCCAGGCGCGGTAGACGCCGGCGGCTGGCACGGCGAGGGTCTTTGTGGCCGGGGCGACGGGCCGCCCCAAGCCGTGCGCCAGCAGGTAGGGCGAGCCGACGGTGTCGGTGAACTGCTGGTCCACGACCCAGCCGCCCTTGTCGCGGAAACTCTCCGCCTCGACCAGGAGCGCGGCCGGCGGCGCAGCCGGGGCGGACCGGGTCAACGCCAGGACGCCGGCCCACGCGGCCAGCAGCAACAGAACACGGTTTGGCATAGGGCTTCCCTCACTCTCCGGATGACAGGCGGAGAGCATAGACCGTGGTCCGTCCCACGCCAAGCGGCAAAGCGCGAGCCCGCGATGCGGGTCTAGCGGTTCTCAATGGCCACCGGAAGGTGTCTGAGACCGGCTTAAAGCCGGGACTCCAAACGGGTTTCCAGCGCGTCTACGCTGTTCGGAGTCCCCCCTTCAGGCGGTCTTAGGCCATAATGCGAACCGCTGATGCGTGTCGATAGAGACTTGCCAAGGCCCGCGTTTCGACTACCATCTCCCTTGCTTTCAGGCGACCCGATGGATGAGCGCGTTAACGTAAGCCAACGAGAGGTGAGTTATGGCGATGAAGAAGGGCAAGGCGGATATCGGTCTGGTGGGTCTGGCGGTCATGGGCGAGAATCTCGTGCTCAACATGGAGAGCAAGGGCTTCACGGTGGCCTGCTTCAACCGCACCGTCAGCAAGGTGGACGATTTCATCAACGGTCGCGGCAAGGACAAGCGCTTCATCGGCTGCCATTCGATCGAGGAGCTGTGCGCGTCCCTCAAGCGGCCGCGCCGGATCATGCTGATGGTCAAGGCCGGCAAGCCCGTCGACGAGTTTATCGATTTGCTGCTGCCGCACCTGCAGAAGGGCGACATCATCATTGACTGCGGCAACAGCCACTACCCGGACACGATCCGCCGGACGAAGTACCTGGCGGGCA
>CAYOBW010000303.1:6859-8772 GCA_964402115.1 uncultured Victivallales bacterium | reverse complement strand
CGCGGCGGCGGCTACTCGCCCGCCGGCTCGACCCGCAGCCAGAGGTGGCGCAGGGGCGCGGGGATGCGCGCGGTGAGCACGCCGTCCTGCCAGGCGGCCTCGCCCTCGCCTGCCAGCGGCGTGAGGCGGTAGCGGCCGGGGGCGAAGAGCGGAAGCTCCGCCCGCCACGCGTCGCGCGGGCTGTTCTCGCGGAAGAGCAGCAGGTAGCCCCCGCGGCGGTCGGCGGCGACGGATGCGAAGCCGGTCCACGCGACGCCGTCGGGCGCGGCGCCGATGGGGAGCAGCGTGCCGGCGTACCACCACGCGCGCTCCCGCTTCCAGGTCGCGACCAGCGGGACCAGCTCCCGCACGTAGTCCTCCGGCAGGTTCGACACCTCGAACCACCCCAGCGGGTTGGCGCACAGGGTGATGGCGAAGAGCGTGTCGGCGCGGTAGCGCGCGGGCGCGAGCGGGTCGTCGGGGTACTGCTGCGTCTGCCGCCGGTTGTTGAGCAGTTCCATGCGCAGCCGCAGCGGGTCCACGTAGTGCGCCAGCTTCCAGAGGTTGCGCAGGGTCTGGTGCGGCCAGTAGCGGTGGAAGTCGGTGTAGCGGTTCTCCACGAATAGCGGGCCGACGTGCGGCAGGCCGAAGTAGCCGGGCCGGACCTCGGCCGTGACGTCGAGATCGAAGACAACCCGCCCCCCGGATTGTTCCAGCACGCGGTCGAAGAAACGGCGCAGGTTCTGTTCCGTCGCCGTCGTCGTGGCCTTCACGGAGTCGATCTTGAAGGTGTCGATGCCGTCCGTGCGGTGCAGCTCCAGCAGCCGGCCCGCGTCGCGTTCCCAGTTGGCCATGCCGTTGCTGGAGTCGGGGCCGAACCACAGGCCGAACTGCATGCCGTGGGCGCGCGCGGCCGCGACGACCGGCCCCAGGCCGCGCGGGAAGCGCACCGGGTCGGGCTGCCAGAACGCGGGGTCGACGGCCCAGTAGCCGTTCCACGCGCCCTTGCCCTTCGCGGCGGCGGAGTTCGCCGTGCGCCCCTTCTGCCAGCCGTCGTCCACCTGCACGACGTCCACGCCCAGCCGCGCGCCCGCCGCGACCTCCTGGAGCACGAAGGCTTCGTTGATGCGCGCGTCGCGCGAGCGGTCGCCCCACGTGTTGCTCAGGAACAGCCCGTCGCGGGCCGGGTCGTAGCGGCGCAGCTGCCGCTGCCAGCCGTGCAGCGCGGCGATGCGGCCGGCCTCGCCGCCGGCGTAGGCGAGCGTGACGAACGGGTAGCCCTGGCCCGCGAAGCGCACCTGCCGCCTGCCCGGCGTGACGACGGCGTCGCAGGCCGTGCGGACCGGCCGCGCGTGCGGCAGCGGGGCCAGCTTGAGGAACACGAGGCCCGCGCCGGAGAGCGGGTTCTCGATGGCGAACACGTTGCCCGCCAGCTTCAGCGGCGCCTCGTTCGGCATCAGCAGCCATTCGCTTTCGAACGTGAGTTCGTTGTGGTTGTCCGTCTGGTCTTGCAGGGTCGCGGCGACGAAGCGGAGATGCTGCGGCGCGAGCTCGAGCAGCTCCAGCGCATCGCCGGCATCCGGCGCGGCCTGCGCCTCGCCCGGCCCCTCGATGCCCGAGGCGGCGGGCGCCGCGGCTTGCCTGTCGCCGGCGCCGCCCGGCGCGCCGCCCGGCGCCCCCGCGGCCGCGAAGGTCAGTCCCACGCCGCGCGCGGCGGGAAAGACGAGGAGCTGGTAGGCGAAGCTGACGCGGCCCGAGGCGGTCAGCGTCAGCTGCAGCGCCTCTTCCCCGACGGCGCTGACGCGCCCCTCCCGCGCGCTGACGGCCAGGGCGCGGGGTTCCGCGGGCAGCTCCGCGCCGGGGTGGGGCGCCGGGCTCGCGGCGGGCTTGGCGAGCCACTCGGCGGCCGCCTCCTTGTCGCGGAACGAGGTGGC
>CAYOBW010000303.1:0-6759 GCA_964402115.1 uncultured Victivallales bacterium | reverse complement strand
GCCGGGCCCGAAGCGGCATTGGGCGTTCCGCCTCCGACGGTGGACCGGCAAGGAAGGCCGGTGTGGCGCACTTTATAAAGTCCGCCACACCCGGAATTGGCCGCCACCGGCCCGCGGCCTCGGAGAGGCCGGGGCTACCAGCCTGACGCCCGAATCCACCAAAGCGCAGATGCGCCGCGAACCTCCTGGGCGCGCCGGGCGTTCACGCGAGGAATTCAGCGTTGACCGGGGCCGGCAGGAAACCTACCCTCGCCTTGCCGTTGGGAAAGTTCCCCGGCAGGCCGATGCATGCTGTTGGGCGTGAGACGATGAGGTTGACACTGAACAGAATCGCGACCGTTTGGCTGGCTGTGCTGATCGTCCTGGGCGAAGCAGGCGCGGCGGATTCGGCTGACGCCCTGAAGCGCAGGCTGCTGGCGCCGCATGCCGACAGGCTGAAGCGGATCGTCTTCACCAAGCACTTCGACATGGGAGGTTCCCATTACGCCTACACGGATGCCGTGAGCGACGAAGATGTTCTCAACCCCAAGGGCACGGTGAAGGAGTTCAACTTCGCGGGCGGATCCAGCTTGTGCCTGCTGGAGCTCGGCGACGATTACGAACTCAAGGAGACAACCCTGCTCCGCGATGAGGACGGCGTGTTTCGCGACCCGGACGTGTCGTACGACGGCGGGCGCGTCCTTTTCGCTTGGAAGCAGTCAGCGCGCCAGGATGACTATCATCTATACGAGATGAACGCCGAAACTCGGCACGTGCGCCAGCTGACCTTCGGCCAGGGGGTGGCCGACTACGAGGGGATCTACCTCCCCGATGGCAATATCATGTTCAGCTCCACGCGCTGCTTCCAGAATGTCGACTGCTGGCACGTGAGCGTGTGCAACATGTACCTGATGGATAAGGACGGGCGCCACATCCGCCGCATCGGATTCGACCAGGTGCACAGCAACTATCCCCAGGTGCACCCCGCCAGCGGGCTGGTGACGTATACCCGCTGGGAGTACAACGACCGTGGCCAGATTTATCCCCAGCCGCTGTTCCAGATGTATCCGAACGGGGTGCATCAGACCGAGTACTACGGGAACAACTCCTATTTTCCCACGACCATCCTGCATGCCCGGGGCATTCCGCGGACGGGGAAAGTCCTGGCCGTCCTTGCCGGGCACCACACCCACCAGCGCGGAAAGCTGGCCATCATCGACCCCGCCCTGGGTCGGCAGGAAACGAGCGGCGTGACCCTGCTTGCCCCAGTCAGGAAACTGAGCGGCAGCATCAAGGTCGACCAATACGGCCAGGACGGGGACCAATGGCAGTATCCTTACCCCCTGGATGCGGAGAACTACCTGGTGACGTTCCGGCCCCAGGGCCAGGCCCGGTTCGGAATCTACTTCATGAACAGAGAGGGTGAACGGGTGCTCCTGGCCGCGGACCCGGCCATATCCTGCAACCAGCCTGTGCCCCTGGCGCCCCGCCCGGCTCCGTCACAGTTGGTTTATCCCACGGACTGGCGCCAGAAGACCGGCTCCTACACCATCCAGGACATCTATCACGGGCCGGGGCTGAAAGGCATTGCGCGGGGTACGGTGAAGAAGCTCAGGGTCGTGGCGCTGGATTTCATGGCCACCGACATCGGCCGCCAGCACGGGCCCTCCACCATCAGCGACCTGGCCGCCTGGGATGTGAAGACGGTGCTGGGCGAGACCCGGGTTTACGAGGACGGCTCGGCTGCCTTTGAAGTCCCCGCCCGCACCCCGGTGTACTTCCAGGCCATAGACGCCAACGGTCATCTCGTGCAGACCATGCGTTCCTGGTCGACGTTGATGCCGGGCGAGACCTTCAGCTGCGCAGGCTGCCACGAGAACAAGAATGAAGCCTTGCCCGGCAAGCCGCAGGCCCTGGCCCTGAAAGCCGGCGTCAAACCGCTGGACCCGTTTTACGACGTGGCCGGCAAGGGTTTCAGTTTCCCGAAGATGATCCAGCCGATCTTCGATGCGAAGTGCGTGAAGTGCCACAGGGGGGAGGATGCCAGGCTGCCCGATTTGCGGGCCCTGCCGGTCTGGGACGGGGAGGCGCGCAAGTTCTGGAACCAGTCGTACCATGCGCTCATTTCCAAGGACCGGCCCGCGGCGCCCGCCAATGACACGTCCCAGCTGCTTGGCACCATTGCGGAGAGCTCCAGGTACCTGAACTGGATCAGCCGCTGGTCCGTGCCGGAGATGATCCCGCCGTATTCGCACGGCTCTTCGCGCAGCCGCCTCGTGTCCCTGCTGCGGGAAGGCCACAAGACGGCGAAGCTGACGCAGGAAGAGCTGGACAAGATCGCCTGCTGGATCGATCTGGCTCTGCCCCATTCCGGGACATGGACCGAAGGCATGACACCCGAGGACGAGGCGCTCTACATGAAGGTGTACGCCAGGCGGCTGGACTGGGAGAGTCAGGAAGCCCAGAACATTCAGGAGTACATCAAGGCCCAAACCGCCGCCAACTGAAGACGCCGCGCCCCGGCAGATGAACGTGGACGCTGCAATAAAGCCGCCGGCGCGCGCGTTTTCCATGACATGCGCACACAAAAGCCCCTGCTCTTCGCCGTCATGTCTCTTGCCCTGGCCTTGCCAGGTCGGGTTGCTCATGCAGGCACGAACAAGGACTGGGCTGCCGCCGGTCCGTACAAGGTTGACATGCAGGAAGCCGCGTGGCGCGACGCGGCGCGCGGACGCGAGCTGCCGGTGCGGCTGTACCTGCCCGTTGGCGCGACCAATCCCTGCCCGGTCATCCTTTTCTCGCACGGCCTCGGCGGGTCGCGGCGCGCGGGCGAAGCGTGGGGGCGGCACTGGGCCAGCCACGGCTACGCCTGTGCGCACCTTCAGCATCCCGGCAGCGACGAGACCGTCTGGCGCGGCAACCTGCGCGCGATGAGCGCGCTGCGGGAAGCGATGGATGCGGAGCAATGGCTTGCGCGCGTGGGCGATGTGCGTTTTGCGATAGACCGGCTCACCGAGCTGAACCGGCCTGGCGCGGCTCTGGCCGGTCGGCTGGACCTCGCACGCATCGGCCTGTCAGGCCACTCGTTCGGCGCCGGCACCACGCTGGGTGTGACGGGGCAGGGGAGCGGGCGGCCCCTGGCGGGCCGCGCGAGCCTCGCCGATCCGCGCGTGAAGGCGGGCATCGCGCTCAGTCCGCCGGTCGCGCGGCAGGGCAACCTCGACGCCGTCTACGGCGGCATCCGCGTTCCGCTGCTGGTCATGACGGGCACCTTGGACGACTCGCCGATCAGCGATACCAAGGCCGCCGAACGCCGCATCCCGTACGACCACATGGCGGGCCCGGACAAGTACCTGCTGATCTTCGATGGCGGCGATCACATGGTCTTCAACGGCGGTGACCGGCGGCGCGGCGCGGCCGCTCGCGACCCCGCGATCCACCGCCTGATCCGGCTCTCCTCTACGGCCTTCTGGGACGCTTTCCTCCGCGACGACCCCGCCGCCCGCGCCTGGCTCCGCACCGGCGGCCTCTCCGCCGCCATGCAGGGGCAAGGCAGCTTCGAGCAGAAGCAGTAGCGCGAAACTGCCCAGTGGCAAGGGCCTCCCGTCTGAGACAGTGGCATGACGCAGAGGGTGCGGCGCACTTTATAAAGTCCGCCCACCCCGGAATTGGCCGCACATGTGCCGGCCGGCGTCGGCCGGGGGTGCGGGCTGGCAGGCTCAACGCTCGAAGGTGACGCGGACCTCGCGGTTGCGCGGGAGCTTGACCGTCTGGGCGGGAGCGCGGCCGGGGGTGTGGAGCGTGACCGTCTGCGCGACGGCGGACTCGAGCGTGACGACGACGCGCCGCGGACTCCATTCCAGGCGGCGGATCCCGATCTGGCCGCGGCAGCGCAGGCCCTCGATGCGGCCGGTCGGCCAGGCCGCCGGCAGCGCCGGCAGCAGCACCAGCCGGCCAGGCTGCGCCGCGATCAACATGCGGTTCACGATCTCCGGCAGCGCGCCGTTGGCGTCCACGTTGAAGATGTGCGCGCCGGGTTCGTGCGAGCACATGAGGCTCGTGTACATGGACTGCTTCGTCGCCATGATCGCGAGCCGGCCGTACGCCTCCTCGCCCAGCCCGAGCTGCGCCGCCGCGAGCCCCATGTGCATGCGGCCGTGCGACGACTGCTCGCCATTGGCGTCGATGCGCCGGCGGACGGCTTCCTGCGCGGCTTTCCAAAGCTCCGGCGTCCCCTCCGACGTGAGGTCGGCGGTGGCCTCGTACAGCGCGTGCAGGTGCGACAGGTGCCGGTGGCCGTACCACTCGCCGTAGCCCTCGGGCACCCACTCGGCCAGCGCGCCGTCCTTGTTGATGCGGTAGGGCGGCAGCTTCTTCAGGAACGCCTCCCACCGCGGCACGCTCGCCGTGTCGATACCAAGCTGCCGGCAGGCGGCGATGAGCGAGGTCAGCGCCTCCTTGCAGACCATCACGTCCATGGTGCTGGAAACGCCCGTGCTCGATTCCGGCGAGTACGACGGGAGAAACTCGTACAGGCCGGTCTTGGCGTTGAGGACGACGAAGTCCTCGTAGAAGGCGACAACCTCCTTCAGTAGCGGGACGACGCGCTTCTCGAGGAACGTCCGGTCGCCCGTGTAGAGCGCGTAATCATTGAAGAAGTGCGCCAGCCAGCCGCAGCCGGCCGTCCAGAACACGCCCTGCCAGTCGCCCCAGTGCAGCAGCAGCGCCGTGTTGGAGGCGCGGGCATTGGTGAGGTAGCCGCGGCAGCCGTAGATGCCCTGCGCGTTGAGGCGCCACTCGGGGTAGAAGCCCTCGATGAGGTTGAAGTACCCGCCCAGCAACTCGGCGAGGTTCCCGCTGCAGGCGTGCTTCAGCGCGAGCTGGAGGTTGGTGTCCAGCGTGAAGTCTCCCGACCAGGCGGGTCTCCACGTGCCGGTCCAGATGCCCTGCAGGTTGGGCGGCAGTTCGCCGGCGCTGCAGATGAACATGTAGCGGCCGGCGTCGTAAATCTTCTCGGCCAGCGCGGTCGGCAGCCGGTTCTCGCGTTTCGCGCTGTCGAGCAGCGCGTCGGTCGACAGCGCGCGCCCGGCGCCGCCGCCGAGGTCGAGCGTGACCCGGTCGAACAGCTCGCGGTGCGCCCGCGCGTGTGGTTTGAAGAGCCGGGCGTAGTCCGGCTTGACGCGGTCGAGCGCCTGCCGCACCTGCGGCAGCAGCGCGGCGGCGTCTTCCGGCGCGCGATAGGCCACGACCGAACTGGCCGCCAGCTCCGGCGCCGCCGTGTACAGGCCGGGCTTCGCGAAGTCGGGGTTCGCCGCCGCGTAGGCCCACGCGTCGCTGCGCTCCTTCGGCAGCGGCGTCTTCCACGGCACGATGCGCATGAGCAGGAGCACCTCGTCCGCGCCGCTGACCCGCACGACGGCGCCGGTGGCGGTCACGCTGCCGCCGTCGGCGACGATCCGCACCGCCGCATCGTAGCCGCCTTTGCCCTGCGTGTAGGTGTTGTGATACGTGACCCACGCCGGGCCGGTCTGCTGCTGGCTGGCGATCAGCTTCGAGCCGAGGTCCGCGGTCCACCCGCCCGCGGGCTGCGCGTCGGGGGAGGGGGCCACGGTCGGGAAGTACAGCTCGGCGTCCAGGCGGCCCTCCGGCCCCGTCAGCGCCATGACGATCACGTTCTCCGCGCGCGAGACAAACACGCGGCGCGCGAAGGCGCCGCGGTTGTCGCGCCAGCGCGCCGTCACCTCGCCCGTCTGGAAGTCCTCGGTCCGGGCATAGTCCGTGACCGCGCCGTCCGCCGCCTGGCGGATCCGGATGAAGAAGCCAGGGTGGAAGGGGTCGGTCGGGATCAGGCCCGGATACCCCTGCGCCCTGGCCTTGCCCAGGAAGAAACCCATGGCCTTGCCATAATCGCCCTGCCGGATGATGGTTCGCAGCTCCGGCACATACTGCGCCAGGTTCGGCAAGACCTCGCGGTTGCCGAGCGGCAGAAAGAGGCGGCAGTGGTTGGCGACAAACGTCTCGTTCGTGGGGTTGCCCCACAGCATGGCGCCCATGCGCCCGTTGCCGGTGACGAACCCCTCCTCCCACCGCTCCGCCCAGCGCGCGCTGAGCGCCCCGCGCTCCGGGCTCGGCGTCGGCTTCGCCGCCGTCGCCGCGAACGCGGGTACGGCGGCCGGCACGAGGGCGAGGATGGTCAGGATGGCGGTGAGGAGCGAGACCTTTATCATGTGGGCGGATCCTTCCTGTAAGCACGTGCTGCTTGCGACGTGCAGGCCATCTTCACGGCCGCCGCTTTCCCTTCTTCGCCGCGCGGCCCCCTTCGCCGGTCGCGCCGCTCGCCGGGGGGAGGTTCGTCGTCGGCAGATGGCCGGCGAGCCCGGCTTTCACGGCCTTGTCGCCGCCGCCGTTGCGGGCGAGATTCGTCCACTCGTAGGGGTCCCGGACCTCGTCGTAAAGCTCCTCGCCGCCGTCGGCGTAGCGCGTGTAGCGCCAGCCCTCGCTGCGCACGGTGTGGTTGTGCTGCCGGTACGTGGTGACGGCCGGCTGCCAGGGCGCCCGCGGGTCCGCCAGCAGGGGACGGAGGCTGCGGCCCTGGACGTGCGCCGGCGTGGGAATGCCACACAGGTCGGTCAGCGTCGGGTAGATGCTCATGAAATCCACAGTGCGCTCGCAGCAGGTGTCGGGGCGGGTCAGGCCGGGCACGACCATGATGAACGGTGCCCGCGTGGTCTCCTCCCACAGGGCGAACTTGCGCCAGTGGTGCTTCTCGCCGAGGTGCCA
>CAYOBW010000302.1:0-8800 GCA_964402115.1 uncultured Victivallales bacterium | reverse complement strand
TGAGGCGCATGAAGATCCAGGGCTGGGTGCAGTGATAGCCGTTCTTGGTGAAGACGATGTCGTCGGCAATGTAGACGGCGGCATGCACAACGGAGTTGTCAGGGGTGGCCAGGAACACGATGTCCCCGAACTGGGAGGGCTGGGCAATGCTGTAGTACTCCCGATCCAGCGTCTGGCGCACGTAGTCCATGTTGGCGAACCGGTCATCCGGCAGCAGGTTGAACGTGTTGAAAGCCGACCAGAAGCAGTCCTGCTTGACGGCATTGGGGTCTGCCGACGGGAAGGGATAGCGGCACACCCGGTCGCGCATGAAGCTCGGCAGCAGGTAGATGATGCTCAGATTCCAGCCTCCCGGGATGTTCTGCACGGCCCGCATGAGGGGAATGATGTCCTTGTGCCTGCCGCCGATGCCCCAGTATGCCGCGAGCGCGGCGACGTCGGAATGGCTGTCCAGCATCAGGCGCAGCAGGACGGTGCTCTTGCGGGAGATGGCTTTGACGAACAGTCGGCGCTCGCGGTCGTCGGGCAGCTGCCGCAGGGCTTCATTCCGGTCGACAAACAGCAGCAGCGGCGAAGGGCTGTTGCTATAGAGCAGGCGCTTCAAGAGGTTGATGGAAGCGGGCTGTAAGCCGCTTTCTTCAAGTTGGCCAGCCAGCTGATCGGGCCGAAACCAGACGGGATCCAGGGACTGGCCGGAGTCAGGTGTTTCGATGAGCACCGCGTAGATCGCAGCCCTGGCTGCCGGCGTGAGATTCAGAATGAGCTCGTCGCCCGGCGTGACCTGCAGGTTGTCCGCTTCGCCGGCGAAAACCGCCTTGGCCAGAAAAGTCTCGATGTAACTGGCCGGCAAATCGGTTGAACGCAGCAGTTGAGCAAAATGGTCACGTGTGTAACCCTTGAACAGCCAGACAGATGGAGGCTGGTCCGGCGGCGGTATCGAAACGAATTCGTCGGGGATGTCAATCTGCACGTTGACGCACATCAACCGACCCCACGGCCCCGGGCGGGCTTCGGCAATCTGCCCGGTCATACCTTCGTCGGAGTGGGCGTCCAGCGGCGCGTGCGAAATCCGCGGGACGGCCGATCTCAACAGGAGGGCAAGCGTAATCAGCCACGGCCCGACAAGCACAACGGCCAGCACAAACGCTTTCTTGCGCGATAAATGAAGACTGAACACCCGCACATCCCCCTTTTCCCTGTTCTGCGGGTCATCCCGCCGCAGTTGTCACCCGAAAGTGCAATGAAGCACGCTTATCACTTGCTTGCTGAAAAACCGATGCCTAGGGAAGAAGCACCAGAAAGCCATCGGAGTAAAGCCCATAGGAGTGAACGTTTATCAGGCACCGTTATTGCCGTCGATCTTCAACGTTCCCAGGTTCAACCAAGCGCTCAACCCCGCTGCGCGTGCGCCTCCTCGATGAAGGCGAGGATGTTGGCGAGCGGGACGTCGCCTTCGACGGCGTGGGCGGGGGCGAAGATGTAGCCGCCGTCACGGCCCAGGTCGAGCAGCCGCCGGCACTCGGCGCGCACGCCGGCTTCGTCCGCGTAGGGCAGCGTCCGCTGCGTCGAAAGCCCGCCGTGAAACGCCAGCCGCCCGCGATAGGCGCGCAGCAGCGCGGTCGTGTCCATGACCTCCGGCTGGAACGGGTTGAAGCTGTTCAGCCCGAGCGCAACCAGGTCGTCGAACAGCTCGTCCACGTCGCCGCAGGAGTGAATCATCTGGAACTTCCCGGCGGCACGAACGGCCCCGTACATTCGCCGCAGCTGGGGCTTGATGTACACGTCCCAGTACGGCTTGCCCATGATCAGGCCACGCTGCTGCCCCCAGTCGTCGCCGAAATAGACGGCGTCTATGTCGTACTTCACGGCTTCCGCCACCTGCGCGAGGTTGTAGTCGGCGATGGCCGTCAGCAGCTCGTGCACGAACGCGGGGTGATCGATGAAGTCGAGCATCAGGTTCTCCATCCCGCGCAGCGTCCAGGCGCGCTCGAAGAGCGAAAACCCGATGTCGAACACGCGGAACCGGTCCGGCCAGGCGGCAAGCTGCGCCGGGATGTCGCGGAAGAAGCGCGGGTCGAGCGGGTCGGGAAAGGTGTAGCCCGCCAGCGTCGGCTCCGGCAGCACGCAGCCCTCGACGATCCCGATATCCTTGTCGACGGTGCGATCCCAGACGACGCCGAACACGTCGCGCAGGCGCTCGTTGCCGATGTCCTCGAAGAAACCGATGGCCGAGCCGAGTTCGAGAATGTGGTTGTCGATGGCCCGCTCCGCCGCCTCCGCCCCGCCGAAGTGCCCGACCAGCAGCTCCCACGGCTCCTTCGTGAACTGGAAATGCCACGGCACGTAGGGCGGGCGCTGCCCGGCCAACACCCGGCGGACGACTTCACGCTTGGTCATGGTTGCACCCCGATCTTCCCCGTTGCGTCCACGCGAATCGGCAGGAGGCCGGGCCGCTCGCGAAACGGCGCCTGCGGGTCATTGCCGAAGAACGTGGACCACCAATTGCCCCGCCCGTCCTTGAACAACATGTTGTGCCCGCCGTGGGGAACTGCGAGATAGGCGTCCCCGTACGGGCCGTCGAGCGCGTCGGCGCTGGCGGCCATGCAGTCGTAGGTCGAGACGCCGGCCTGCTTCCTGAACTCGGCGCCAATGAGGTGATACCGCCCGTTGATCTTCGTCAGGAATGCCCCTTCGAATCCAACGTGGGCGGCGTTGGCGGGTTTCAACAGGCGCGCGGGCTCGGCCAGTCCGCTCATGTCGTCCTTGAGCCGCGCGATCTTGCCGTCCTGCCAGACGAAGTAGACCTTGCCGTCATCGTCGGCGAACAACGAGGCGTCGATTTCGCCGGTCAGCGGCCCATCGGGTTTCACGTCCTCATAAGGGCCTTCGGCCTTGCCGGTCTTGCTGCGGAGAATGCCCGTGCCGGCGTAGTTGACGCAGTAGGCGATCCAGAATGTGCCTTTGAAGGCATGCAGCTCCGGCGCCCAGATGGCGCGCCTGTCGCCTTTGAGCTTCTGCCAGGTCGCATCCTTCTCGAAACTCCAGACGAGGCCCAGCGGTTCCCAGGCCTTGAGATCCTGCGATTTCCAGACGCGGATGCCGTCGTTGGTCGTCCACCACGTCGGGTGCCCGGTGGTGCCGGTCAGGTAGTACATCCCGTCCGGCCCGCGGCACACGCAGGTATCGCGCACCGGGAAGTCGAACAGCGGCTTGAGGTCCGCCGGCAGCTTCGGCGCCGCCTCGGCCGCGGCCGCGGCGGGCTGGAGCCGCCCGGCGGCAGTCACCTCCACCGGCAGGATCGCCGCCCGCTCGCCCCACGGCGGCCCGAAGTACGTGGAGAACCACTGCCCCTGCCCGTCCTTGAAGAAGGCACTGTGCCCGCCGTGCGGGATGGCCTCGTACCGCTCGCCGTACGGCCCGAACAGGTTGGTCGAGGTGGAGACCGCGCAGCTGTAGCGGCCTTCGAACATATCCGAGCAGCAGAACAGGTAGCGGCCGCCGGCCTTGAACAGGAACATGCCTTCGTAGCCCACGTGATCGAACGACCCGCTGCCGAAGATCCCGGCGCACAGGCCGGAGTGGTGTTTGGGGTCGGGGTCGGTCGTGGTCGTGCGCAGCCAGCGGTAGGGCTCGGCCAGGCCGCTCATGTCCGGCTTCAGGCGCGCAATCTTGCCGCTGTGCCAGAGGAAGTAGACCGTGCCGTCGTCGTCCTCGAAAAGCGAGGCGTCGATCTCGTCGCCGAGGCGCTCCCCCGGCTGCACATCCTCGTACGGCCCCTCCGCCTTGCCCGTCGTGCTCTTCAGCAGGCCGCAGCCTGACGTCTTCCCGGTGCCATCCCAGCCCGGGATGCTGTACGTCAGCCAGAACGTCTGCTTCAGGTAGTGGATTTCAGGCGCCCAGAGCGGCTTCTTCACGGCAAGGTACTTCGCGTGCCACGGGCTGGCCCCGTAGCGCCACACCGTCCCGAGCGGCGCCCACGTCGCGAGGTCCTGCGACTTCCACACGCGGATCCCGTTCGTGTTGTTGAAGCTCCAAAACGGCTCGCTGGTGCCGGTGAGGTAGTACGTGCCGTCGGGCCCCCGGCAGACGGACGGGTCGCGCAGCGGCGTGTCCATGAGCTTGCGCAGACCCGGCGGCGGCCCCGGCGGAGCGGCGCGGGCGGTCGGCGGCGTGCCGCAGTCAACCAGCCCGACGTCGATGTACTGCCCGCCCGTCGTCTGCCGGCACAGCACGGCGAACAGGTTCGTGCCGGGATGCAGGGCGGCGCGGGCGGCCTCCTCGATGGGGAACGCTTCGTAACCGGTGGTCCAGCCCGTGAGATTCGCCGCCAGCACGCCGTTGATGTAGACCTCGGCGTCTTCGTCGTAGTGCGCCCGCAGCTGCGGCGTGACGAGCGTCCCGCCGGCAAGCGTGAACGCGCGGCGCAGCCAGATCGTCTGCGTCTGCCACGCGGTCCGCACGCGGGCGCCGGGCGTGCCGGCCGTGCCGAAGCCCGCCGGCCCCTCCCGCCACGCGCCGGCATCGAAGCCCGGCTTCAGCCAGCCGGCGGCGGGCGGCTCCAGCGTGTAGCGCCAGGCGACGGGCTGCGCCTCCGCCGTCGGGACGAGCACGCGCGTGGGCGCCGGCGGGGGCACGGGCAGCGGAGCCCACGCCCCGCTGACGGCCGCCGCCGCGCCGGCCCAGCGCCGCCAGACCGGCGCGTCGGTCAGCAGGCGGATGAAGAGGCCGCCGACCACGGGCCGCGCCTGGAACCCCCGCTGCCGGCCGTCAGTCGTGACGAACCAGTCGGAGAGCGGCACGCGGGACGGGGTTTCGTTGGCGTAGCGGAACAGCGGCGCCACCAGCGCCTGGAAGTCCGCGTCGTTGCGCGCCGGGGCCATGCTCCACATCGCCCAATCGATCAGGCAGGTGTCCGTGCGATTGTCCACCGGCAGGCCAAACGGCTTCTGCACCTTGAGATACCAGGCCACCTCGGCGTCGCCGACGGCGTCGGGAAAGAGCTGCGTGCCCAGCACGCGGTCCCAGACAAGGTTGTGCTTCATGCCCCACGTGCCGGGCTGGTGATACGCCAGCCGGGTGCGGCCTTCGTCGCGGGCCTTCACCTGCCACTGCGCCGCGTAGTCGCGGGCAACGGCCAGATACTTCTGCGCCTCGGCCGGCTTGCCGGCCAGCTCGCAGAGCTGCGCGTAGCCGCCGATGCCGATGATCGCCTTCAGCGCGAGGTTGGCGCAATGCGGCAGGTGGCCGAACATGTCGGCGGAGCAGAGCTGGTTCTCGGGGTCGAGGCCGTTGGCGACGAGGTAATCCGCCCACTTCGCCAGGGTCGGCCAGTATTTCTTTGCGAGATCGGCGTTGCCCTCGACCCGCGCCAGCGCGGCGAGCATGATGAGCATGTTGCCGGACTCCTCGACCGGCATCCGCCCCCCGTCGCCGCCGCCCATGCCGTAGACCTGGCCAGTGGCGTGCGGATACGTGCCGAGATCGTGCGGCGCGTAGCCGTAGGGCCAGCGCGGCGAAGCGGCGTAGTCGAGGATCGGCACGAGCATGGCCTTCGTCAGGGCCGGACTCAGGGCGAGGAAGAACGGCGCCTGCGGGAACAGGACATCCACGGTGGCGATGCAGCCGTTGGAGAAGTTCTCCTTCGGGAAGAGCAGCGGCAGGCCGTTCGCATCGGCGGCGAGCTTGTTGCCGGCGAACGTCTGGCGGTACGCCAGCACGCAGAGCGCGGCGTAGGCGTCGCCGCCGACCTGGCGCAGATCGGCCAGCAGCCGCTCGTCGAACGCGCGGCACCGCTCCGCCAGCCCGGCGTAGTCGCGCTCCGCCGCGCGCAGCAGGTCCGCGGCCTCCGCCCCGCCGCGCCGCCAGTAGGGCCGCAGCCGCGCGCCGAAGTAGTTGATGGCATACAGGTCGTCGTACGCGAGCAGCGCGTGGCGCGTAACCGGCGCGGCGCCGACCGGCCCGAGGTCGAAGCGCAGCACGCCCTCGCCGGCCGCAGCCGGCTGCTGCGCGGCGGACGCGGCCAGGTACGCGTAGCCCCACTCGATCCGCAGGTCGTCGCCCTTGCGCATCAGCACGCGCTGGGCCTGCGCGCCGACGCGCCACACCGTGAAGCCGTCCACCGCGGGGCGGTCCCACGCGACCGGCTGGTCCGCCGTGTTGACGGCCAGCTCGCCGCCCATCCCGCACTCGAGCTGCACCGCGTGCGAACCGCCGTCGGCGGCGGCCACCTCCCAGGCGAGATAGGTCACGGGCCGCGCCAGCACGTCCAGATCCGCCGGCAGCGCGGGCGTCAGGAACGTGAACGTGAGGCGCACCTGCGCGTTCGTGAACCGGCAGATGGTGCGCGTCGGCAGCACCTCCACGCCGGCCTGCGGCAGGGCGGGCACATCCGCCGGCTCCTTGCCCAGCAGGCGGAAGGCCCGGCCGTCAACCCGGACCAGGCTCGTGAGGCGGTGCGGCTTGCCGGTCCAGTGCACCGTGTCGGCGTCGGTCAGCCGGTCGGCGGGCGACCAGATGCTGAAGTACGGGTCGTGCGCCACCAGCGGCACGGCGGGCGGGCGCAGGGTGACGGGCGCGGCCGCTGCGCCGCCGCACAGGAGCGCCGCCACCGGAACGAGAACGCGAAACGATCTGCTGCTCACAGTTACCTCCCTTGAAACTCCCCTCACCAGACGCACTTCACCATACCGGCACCCCGGATCTTCTCATCGCACGTGACAACGGTGGCCCCCAGGTAGAGGGCGGTGGCCACGATCATCCGGTCGGCCGGATCGCCGTGCATCTTGGCGCACGCCGTTACGGCGAGCCGGGCGATGTCGTTGTTCAACGGTTGAAAGCGCAGGAAACTCAGCCTGGCGCAACGCGCCACCCAAACCTCCGGCGCAACAGCCAGCGAGAGACGTCCCCGGGCAACCAGCATGTACAGCTCCCACGTGCTGATGCATGAGATATGGAGGTCCTCCCCGCCGCCCCGTGCCTTGGCGATGGCCTTGGCTGCTTGCCCGCCCAACTTCTCGGGCACGTCGATCAGCCAGATCCAGGCGTGGGTGTCCAGGACGATCATCCGTTGGCCTCCCAGTTCACGTCCACCGGCTGGGTTGGGCTATCGTACTTGAGGACCAGGCCACGCAGCTCGGCCAGCTCCTCGTCGTCTGCCGCGCAATGCGGAACGATCTCCGCCACCGGCCGCCCGTGGTCGGTGATGCAGATCCGGTCGCCCTGCTCCACGCGACGCAGGTAAGCGAAGGCCCGGGGCTTGAAAGCGGACTTCGTCACCGTCACCACGCTCATACTGCCTCCTCGCGCTTATTCATGGTCCATGACTATAGACCTGTTGCGGTGCGGCGGCAAGCGGGGAGTCGGCGCGCTGCGATATGCCTTGAAACGCGGCGCGCGTCCGTATACATGTGGGGGCCGTTTGTGGCGCAACGAACCCGGGAAAGGGAAGCGGAAAGGATGACGATGAAAGCGAGTGCGGTCTTCACGATGATCGGTGCCGTGTGTGGTCTGACGTCCGCGGGGCTGGCGGGCCCGACCGGCGAGGCGTTCTATGGCGATCCGCCCGATGCGCGCCATCCGTGGGCCATCCACGATCAGAACCGCCCCCAGCCGCAGGTCGTCCCGCCCGGGACGTCGGCGTTCGCGGGCAAGCCGCCGGCCGGCGCCGTCGTCCTGTTCGACGGCTCCGAGGCGATGCTGGCCCAGTGGGAAGCCGACAAGCCGGGGAACGAGCCGACGAAGTGGATCGTGAAGGACGGCTGCCTGCAGTGCGTGCCGGGCTCCGGCTACATCCGCACGAAGACCCAGTTCGGCGATTGCCAGCTCCACGTCGAGTGGGCCGCGCCGACCCCGCCGCAGAACAGCAGCCAGGGCCGCGGCAACAGCGGCATCTTCCTGCCCGGCGGCGTCGAGGTCCAGGTGCTCGACAACTACGAGAACCCGACCTACGCGGACGGCTTTGCCTGCTCGGTGTACGGCGTGAACCCGCCGGCGGCCAACGCGCTGCGCCCGCCGGGGCAGTTCCAGGAGATCGACATCACGTACCGCCGGCCGATCTACAAGGACGGCCAGTGCCTCGATCCGGGCTACGCCACGGTGTACTGCAATGGCGTCCTCGTGCAGGATCGCGCCCAGCTCGAAGGCGGCACCGGCCACATGCGGCGCACCAAGCCCGGCCCGCTGGGGGAAGGCCCGCTCAAGCTGCAGGATCACGGCAACCCGGTCCGCTTCCGCAACATCTGGTACAAGCCCCTGCCGCCGCGCGAACCCGAGACCGGGATCAACGGCCCGCTCAGCGAGGAAGCCACGCTCGCGAAGCGCAAGGAGCTGGCCGCCATGGTGCGCGACGACGCGGCGAAGCAGCCGGCCGGTTCGCTGAACTACATGCTGCGCCTGGCGGAATCGCTCGTGTACGAGCTGGACGCCCCGACCCAGCAGAAAGTGGGCGAGCTGGCCGCGGCGTATGTCGCCAGCGTCAAGCAGCTGCCGGCCGACAAGATCGAGGCGAAGAAGGACGAGGCCAAGCACGTCAACCGCGCCTTCCAGTACCTCGCCCGCTTCAACCTGATGCCCGGCGGCTTCCCGCCGAAGGCGGAGCTGGAGAACCTGATCAAGGCGCAGGGCTGGGACAAGAGATAGAACACCCAATATCCAGCACGGAATGCCCAATGAACAAGGGGGGACGTCAACTTCGCCCTTGGACATTCCGTGTTGGACATTGAACCTCTTCCCCCGTCGTTCCCGGCTTTGCAGGGCAAACGCATCTCATCCCTCGAACTTCTGCCGCTGAAAAGAACGCGTC
>CAYOBW010000301.1:0-8802 GCA_964402115.1 uncultured Victivallales bacterium | reverse complement strand
TCCTGCACGCCGGCCGGCCGCGCGTACCAGGGCGCCCCGCCGCGCGGGTACAGCCGCCGGAAGATCTCGTACGCCGCCGGCGCCGCCACGGACGCCCCGACGAGCACGGGCGCGGCCCGACCGTCGGGATTGCCCAGCCACACCGCCACGACGTAGTCCGGGTTGTAGGCCACGGTCCAGGCATCGCGGAAGCCCGTCGAGGTCCCGGTCTTCCACGCCACCTTCAGCGACTCCACCGCCGCCCGGTGCCCGTTCACGTCCTGCGCCCGCTCCTCGCCGCTCAGGATGTCGCTCACCAGCCACGCCGCCTCCGGGCTGTAGAGCGCCCGGCCCTCGGGCACGGGCTCGCGCTCCAGCAGCCGCGCGGGAGCGTACACCCCCTCGCGCGCCAGGCAGGCGTAGGCGTTCGCCAGGTCCAGCAGGGTCACCTCGCACGTGCCCAGCGCCACGGAGAGGCCGTACTGCGCGGCGGGCTGGTCCAGCGTGCGCAGCCCCAGCGCCCGCAGCCGTCCCACGACGGACTCCAGCCCGAGGTCGCGGGCGAGCACGAGGGCGGGGATGTTGAGCGACTGGACCAGCGCGGCGTGCAGCGACACCGGCCCCCGGTAGGCCTCGTCGAAGTTGCGCGGGTGGTAGTCGGCGAAGGGCGTCGGCACGTCGCCCACGACGGTCGCCGGCGTGGCCAGCCCCTGGTCGAACGCGAGGGCGTAGATGAAGGGCTTGAGCGTGGAACCCGGCGAGCGGCGCGCAACGGCGGCGTTGACCTGGCCCGCCGCGCGCCGATCGAAGAAGTCCGGCGAGCCCACCATGGCGCGCACGGCGCAGCGGGGCACGTCGAGGATGACGACGGCGCCGCCGCACACGCCCTGCGGCGCCAGCGCGGCCACGCGTGCGCGCAGCACGCTCTCCGCCACGGCCTGGCACGCGGGGTCGAGGGTGCTGCGCAGGCGCCGGTCGCCGGGGTACTGCTGGACCAGCAGGTCGCAGAAGTGGGGCGCGGCGAACGGCTGCGCGCCGCCCTGCAGGACCGGCCGCTCGCGCCGCGCCCGCGCGGCCTCGGCGGCGGTGACGGCGCCGCAGGCCTCCATGCGCTCGAGCACGTAGTCGCGCCGCTCCAGCGCCGCCGCGTAATGGCGGTCGGGGCGCAGCCGCGAGGGGGCCTGCGGCAGCCCCACGAGCAGCGCCGTCTCGCCCAGCGTGAGGTCGCGCGGGGCGCGGCCGAAGTACGCGCGGCTGGCGGCGTCGAGCCCCTGCAGGTTGCCCCCGAACGGCGCGCGGTTCAGGAACTGCGCGAGGATGGCCTCCTTGTCGAGACGGGCCTCGACGTCGCGGGCATGGTGCGCCTCGACCACCTTGGTCCAGAGCGTGCGCGAGCGGGGCTCGGTCATCTTCACGACCAGCGTGGTCAGCGTGGAGGCGCCCGACACGCGCCGCAGCCCGACGAGGTTCTGCCAGCAGGCGCGCAGCACGGCCAGCGGATCCACGCCGCCGTGGCGGAAGAACCGCTTGTCCTCGGCGGCCACCAGCGCCTGCACGACCCGCGGCCCGGCCTCGGCCACCGTGATCGGGCGGCACAGCTGGTCGTCCGGCCCCAGCGCCTGGCGGAGCACCCGCCCCTGGCGGTCCTCGATCCGCACCCCCTGCCCGTAGTCGTCCAGGTTGCCCGCATAGCGGGGAATGCACCACCAGGCGCAGGCCGCGGCGAGCACGCCCGCGGCGCCGAACAGGAGCAGGCGGCGCGGGCGAGAACACGAACGTTCAACGCCCAACGCCCAACGCTTAACGCTGAGGTTCATATCCCTCACCGGCCCTCGACCTTGAGCTGCCCGCGGCCGTTCACGCTGCGCACGGCGGCATCGTACATGCATTCGGCCTGGATGGCCGGCCACGTGTACGCGCCGGGCGTGACGGCGCGCACGACGTAGCAGAACGACTTGGCGCCTTCGAACGCGCCGGTGAAGGCGAGCACGCGGTCGTCGCGCTGGTCCAGGTGCCGCAGCGGCAGGGTCTGGCGCTCCTTCACCCACGGCAGGGTCTGCGCGGTGCTCAGGCCCGCGTTCTCGACCTCCAGGCCGGCCGGCAGGAGGTCCGTGATGACGACGTTGTCCACTTCGGACTCCGCCGCAACGTCGACCTGCACGACCACGATCTCGCCCTGCCGCACCTGCTCGAGGGACACGGCCTCCCCCTCCGCGTCGAAGAACGCGCGCCGGACGGTGAGGCCCTCGTCCGCCTCGGCCACGGCGCCGTCGGCCGGCACGCCGCTGCTCTGCCACGTGTAGTACAGCGGCCCCTTTCCCGTGTTGCGCACCATCACGGCCCCCTCGCGCAGCTCACCCAGATCCACGCGGACATCCTGCCCGCCCGCCACGTCGCGCCCCGCGCGGCCGTCGTTCCAGGTCACGCGGCCGGCCATCGGCTGCCGCTTCCCGGCGAGCCGCTTGCAGTACTGGCCGAGCGCCATCAGGGCGAGGGCGTTGTCGTGCGTCGTGTACCACCGCCCCGCGACCTGCGCCGCCTGCAGCCGGCGCACGAGCACGGGCACGGCGGCATGGTCGGGGTCGGCGTCCAGCCAGGCGGAGAGCAGCAGGGCGTCCTCGCGCTCGGTCGAGGTCAGCACGCCGCCGACGGTGCGCGGCGTGGGCTCGCGCGGCGCGACCTCGATCGTGTCCAGCAGCGCGCGCGCGTCGCGGCGCTTGCCGGCGGCCAGGAAAGCCGAGGCGAGGCAGGCGCGCGCATCGCGGCGGTGACAGCCGTCGCCCTCGACCAGGCGCGCCATCCAGCCGTGGGCGGGATGGCCGGCGCGGGCCAGGACGAGGCAGGCCTCGGCGTGCAGCGCCTGCTGCTCCACCGCGTCGTTCGAGCTGCCGCGTTCTTCGTTGGCCAGCCAGTTCGCGATCCAGTCCGTGGCGGCCTCGACGCGGTCCGCCGGCACCGGGAACTCGGCCTTGGCCGCTTCCACGAGGAACCGGGAGGCATAGAGCGTGCCCCAGACGTAGGTCTCGCCCCCCGGCCAGAGGGCGAAGGAGCCGTCGCCCAGCTGCAGCGACAGGATGCGGTCGGTGCCGGCCTGCACGAGGCGCGCCACGTCGGCGCGCTCCAGCCAGCCGGGCTGCACGGTGGCGGCCATGTCGGCCAGGTAGAGCAGTGGGAAGGACTGCGACGTGGTCTGCTCCAGGCACCCGTACGGGTAGCGCACCAGGTACTCCAGCCCGCCCGCGAGCTGGACCGCCGGCAGGGGCGACGCCCAAAGGCGCGCGCGCCCGGTGCCGCCCAGCCACGCCGCGGGGAGCTTCAGCCGCGCCGTCTCGCCCGGCCCCACGCGCCCGTTCCCCGCCACCGTCACCAGCGCGGACGCGGGCCGCACGGCCAGCTCCTCGCTCTCCTCGTACGCCTCCGGCCCCATGACCACCGCCAGCCGCGCGGTGGCGACGCCCGGCACGGCCTCGGCGCGCACGGCGAAACTGAGATTGACCGGCTTGCCGCGCGGCAGCGCCACGCGCCGGTTGCAGGCGGCGGGTGTCTGCGCCCGCAGCGGGCCGCCGAAGGTCAGCTGCAGCGACGCCTCCGCGTCGGCGGCCGATTCGTTGATGAGCGTCACGGGCAGGCTGAACGTGTCGCCGGGCGCGACGAAGCGCGGCAGGCTGCTCTGCACGATCAGCGGCCGGCGCACGCGCACGGCCGCGGCGGCGGAACCGAAACGCGCGCGGGTGCACGCCACGGCCATCAGCCGCAGGGCGCCGGTGAACTCCGGCACCTCGAAGCTGACGCGCGCCCGGCCGTCCGCGCCGGTGCGCACCGACCCCGACCACAGCATGACGGGGCGGAACCGGCGCGCCTGCACCGGGTTGAGGCGGCGTTTGACCAGCGACGCCTCGTCCCCGCCCGGGTGCGAAGCGCCCGCGTCCACGCCTGCCTCCAGCTCCGGCATCAGGCTGGCGTAGAAGTCGTGGAACTCCACGCCCGGCTGGCGCGGCGCCGTGAAGTAGCCGTACGGGTCGGGCGTGGCGAAGTCGGTCAGGAGGCAGATGCCCTCGTCCACGGCGGCCACGGTGATTTCCGCGGTCTCCGCCTGGCCCAGGTCGTTGCTGACCGCGACGACCAGCTCCAGCGTCTGGCGGGGGCGCATCTCGGCGGGGGCGGCGAGCGCGACGAACAGCCGGCGCGCGGGCTGCTCCACGCGCAGCGCCACCCGGCCCGCGGCGCGGTGCTGCCCCCAGATCTTCTCGGGCACCACGGGGCGGATCACGGTCACGCAGGCGTAGACGTTCGGCGCATACGCGGGCAGGACCGGCAGGGTCACTTCCGCCGTGTTGTTCGTGAGCACGAGCACCGCCTTGTGCAGCACGCGGTCCGACTCCAGCGTCAGGAGCGCCTTGCCGGTGAAGGGCGCCTTGATCAGCAGGCGCGCCGTCTCCCCCGCGCGGTACGCGGGCCGGTCGAGCGCCAGCTCCACGCGGTCGGGGTTCTCCATGGACCAGGCCAGGGCGCGCTGCCCCGCGCCGGCGGCATGGAAGGCGAAGACCGCGGCGGCGCCCGTGGGCTTGTCCTCGACGATCAGCCGGTACGCGCCCCAGGCGCCGGGCCGGAAACGCACGACGCCGCGCCCGTCCTGCGCGACGACGGTGAGGTTCGTCACCGGCGCGGCCTGCTCCTCCGACGTGTAGCGGTGGCGACCGTTCTCGTCCTTCTTCAGCACGCTCACCCAGGTGAGCTTCTCGACCTTGGCCTCCAGCCGGCGCTCGCCCGGCCACGGCGTGCCGTCGGGGCGCAGGAGCACGAGTTCGAACGCGTGGGGCGGGCCGGGCGGCACCTGGCTCACGTCGGAGCGGATGCCGACGTAGAACGGGTAGAGGTCCACCCAGTGCGAGGCGTACTGCGTGACGGCCCGGCCGCTGAGCTCCGAGACCGTCGCGCTCAGCACGGCCTTCAGCGCGGCGGGCGGGCGCTGGGCGGGGTCGGCCTGCACGTCGAAGGCGCAGTTGCCGTCGGCGTCCAGCGCGCCGCGGTCCATGTGCCCCCACCACGGGCGGGACGAGCGGCGCGGATCGCCGAACGTGAACGCCTCCCACCCCGACGGCGCGAAAGGCTGCGGGGCGTAGGTGACGGTGGCGTCCACGGGCAGGCCGGAAGCCGGGCTGCCGAAGAGGTACTGCGCCGACACGGCGAAGCGCATCAGGCCGTTGCTGGCCACGCGCCCCTCGTCGGTCTTGACGGTAACGCGGATCTGCGGCGGCACGAACTCTTCCACCGCCACGCTGACCTGGCCCATGGGCGCATTCGTGCCCGGGCTGTCGAGCTCCAGCCGGTAGGTGCCGGTGGCGGCGTACAGGGGAAACGGCACGGTGAACTCCGCCGCGCCCATGTCGTCGAGCTCGGCGGTCAGGATTTGCGAGACCTGGCCATCGGGCCGGCGGACGCTCAGCGAAACCGGGAAGGCCTCGGGGCTGCCGCCGGCGGGCTCCCGCACGAAGGCGCGCACGTGGCAGGTGGCGCCGGGGCGGTAGATGCCGCAGTCGGTATAGACGAAGGCGTCATAGGGACGGTCGTACGGACGGTCGCCCACGGCGTTCGGCAGGGCCAGGCGCGTCTCGTCCAGGGCCAGGAACGTGAGGTCCTCGCCCGCCTGCGCGGTCAGCAGGTAGGGGTCGCCCTCCAGCGTCCCCGGCTCGAAGGTGAAATGGACGAGGCCGGCGGCATCGGTCACGCCCGTCAGCAGTTGCTGGTTCTCGCGCGACAGCAGGCGCACCTCCGCCCCGGCCACCGGCGCGAGGGTGTGCAGGGAATTCGCCCAGACGAGCAGCTCGCCAGCGGCCCGCTTGACGCTCAGCCCGATGTCGCTGACCACCACGTAGTGCTCAGCGCTGTCGCCCCCGTCACCGGTGACGTGCAGGTGGAAGGCGCCGAGCCGGCCGCCGAGGGCGCCGCGGAGGTCGAGCGACCGCTGCACGACGCGGTTACGTTCGGCCTGCACCTTGACGCTGAACGTGCTCACCGCGCGCGCCAGCCCCTGGTGATCGTCGCCGTAGTAGTACTCCAGCCTGTCCGTGCGCCGGGCGACGAGCTCGACGAGGTTGTTCGCGAAGATGCGGCTCACCGTCACGTCGTACGACGCCACGTTGAGCAGCTGCAACGGGACGGCCATGCGGCCGCGCGGCGAGAGGTAGTTGCCGTCGGCCAGCAGGCGCAGGCCGGACGCGGCGTCGGGGAAGAGCACCGTGCGCGAGACGTCCTGCGTGAGGGTGTGGCCCTGGCTGCTGCGGAGCCCCTGGCGGAACGTGATCGTGTAGCGCTGCCCCGGCACGAAGCCGGCGCGCACGCGGTAGTCCGCGGCGGTATCCTGCCAGCTGTAGATCGATTCCACGCTCAGCGGCAGGGGCGGGTCGGTGCGGATGAGGTCCGCGGCGCCGGAGAGGTCGAGGCTGGCCGAGCAGCCAAAGTGCAGGCTGGCGCCTTCCAACCCCTCGTCCTCGGCCTTGACGTAGCCGATCTGCAGAGCGGTGCTGAAGACGATGTTCGTCTGCACGTCCGCGGGCAGCGCGAGCGGGCCGGTGGCGCCGGGCAGGCCGGCCTGCACGAGCACGGTCAGGGGCGTGCCGGGGGGCGGGGCCCCATCAAGCGCCACCACGGCGTTCAGCCCCGGCGCCGCCACGACGACGCGGAACGTCAGCGCCTTGCCCTCGGGGTCCGACACGCGGAGTTTCGCGCGCAGGGCGTCCGCGGTAACCGGCGCATTGAAGCGGATCTGCAGCTTGGACCTGGCGGCCGAGTCCTGCGCCGCCACCCGCAGGACCGCGAGAGCCGGCGAGCGGAAGACGACAGAACGGGCGTCCGGCGCCAGGGGCTGGCCGCGCGTCCCCCGCAGCCCGGCGTCGAGGGTGGCGGAGAACGGGGCGCAGGGCGGCCAGTCCGCCTGCGGGCGGAAGATCAGTTCGCGCGGCGTCTGCCAGCAGAAGAGCCCCTTCACCGCCGGGGCGAACGCGGCGCACGCCTGGGGCGTCCACTTGCGCGTCGCGTCCTCCGCCACCATGTCGGCCGAGAACTGCCACACCACGGGATCGCGTTTGGCCACCACGCCGTCGGCCGGCGCCGCGAGCCGGACCGTCACCTCGCCCGGCGCCGAGCGGTGCAGCCAGAGCAGCCCCCCGGCCGCGTTGAGGAGCAGCAGCCCCACGTTAAGGACGAACCACTGTTTGCCGCCCCAGCCCGCCCGCGTCCCGCCCTCGCTCATCGTCCACCTCCGCTGAAATCGTTGTCTATCTCGAACGGCGGAAGTTATCGCAGACGCGTGTGACAACCCTACTGCGGAGTTGTGAATAGTTGTGACAAGCGGGCTGACAGCCGCCTACGCGCACCACGGGCGCGGGCGCTCGAGCTTGCCGGCCAGCAACTCCCGTGTGAGGTGCACGTTCTCGGCCACCTGGAAGTCGAACATGCCGACGAGGGCGAAATCGGCGCCGTTCGCGAAGGCATGCCGGAAGCCGTCCCGGGGATGGATCGCCCCGGCGGCCAGCACCTTGTAAGCGATCCACGGCCGCTTGACCGCCGCCAGGTATGCGATCGTTTCGGGCGGGTTCCGGCACCAGTAGTTGTCAACGGCGTAGTTGTCGATGACCTCTTTGTTCTGCTCGGGGCGCTGCTGCGACCAGTAGTTCTTCGTGTGCAGGGTCTTCACGTAGAAGTCCGGGGCCAGGCCCGCCTCTTCCACGGCCCGGATCGTGCTCAGCTCGTGACCCGCCACGCCGGCGATGAGCTGGTGGTCGCGCACGCGCCCGAGCAGCTCGCCGATCAACCCGGCGCGGCCTTCGCGCACCCAGAGATCGGCGAGGTTGCCGAGGAGAAACGCGCCCACGGCGCCGGCGTCGGCGGCCCGCTTGACGCAGGTTTCGAGGTCCTCCTTCGACGGGTTGATCTGGGCGATGTACTGGATCCGACCGCCCCGCTCGCAGTACTGCCGGTACACCTGCGCGGCGTGCGGATCGGTGGAGGAGGCCACCATGGTGTTGATGCCCTGGGCCTCGCAGAGCGCCCAGGTGTCCATGATCTTCGCGTCGGTGAAGTAGTGGCGCAGCAGCGCGGACACGTAGGTCAGGTCGCGACTGTGCGCGAAGCCGCTGATCAGGTTGCCGCCGCAGATCAGCCGGCTGATGACAACGGATCCGATCTTGCCGCCGGGCATCTCGCCGCGCGGCAGCGGCGCGGGCGGGGCCTTGACCGCGGTCGGATCCTGCGCCAGCAGCGCCCGCTCTTCCAGGCTCAAGGTCACCGAGCCCGCCAGGGCCAGGGCGGAGGCGCGCTTCAGGAAGCTGCGGCGGTCGCCGCGGGGCACGGAGTCCTCGTTCATAAGCTGCTCATCCCCTGCATGGCGCGGCACAACGCGACGGGCGACAACACCCTCCCGCACCTTGTCCGCAAGCCTACGACGACCGGCTTCCCCCCGGCAAGCGCAATCACGGGGGGGTCAATCGCGGGGGGGGTGTAACGCTGTAACGCCTCACTGACGCAGGAGTCCGCCCGGCGCATAACGGCCGGGGACGGCCGTCTCCATCGCGTGGGCAGGCGACGAGGCGTGGAGACGGCGGTCTCCGCCGTTATGCCCCCTGCGGCTGAGGCGTTACGGGGGGGCGCGCAGGGCGCCGCATGCGCGGCGTATTGACAAAGGCGGGAGGGGGCTGTTTGATGGCAGCCAGCACGGGCTACATCTTCAGGGCCGCCCAGGGCACCGTGTTCATTGTGCGGTAGCCTCAGCCGTTCACCTTCCGTCCGGCTCCCGGTACGCGCGGATCTCGAAGACGCGGGCCG
>CAYOBW010000300.1:0-8808 GCA_964402115.1 uncultured Victivallales bacterium | reverse complement strand
CCCATCTCTGATGCCCTTAGTCTCTCTCGATAAGTCATGATCCTCTCGCAGAACGCCCCCGGTCACGGTGCCGAGCTGGCGAGGCACTCTGGACCGGAGTGTTGGATCATCCTCCGCGCTTTCCCCTCAATCCCCTCTCTCAGAAGTCCTCATCCGTACCCGCCAACCTGCGCGCCTAACGGGCGGCGAAGCCGTACCGTCAGGCGCTGGTTCGCCGGTGATCGAATGCCTGACGGATCGTATCCGGGTGACGCCGGAGGTCGAGGACTCTCCAGACGACGGCGAGGTCATCCTCGCGCGTGTAGTACACGGCGTACGGGAAGCGCTTCGACAGCAGCCTGTGATAACCGTTGACCTTGGGATGGATGCCTGCGTAGAGGACGAGGGAGTCGATGTCGGAGAACAGAGAGTCAAAGAAATACTCGCCGAGTCCTTCGCCCTGCTTCTCGTAAAACAAGCGTCCAGCGTGGAGGTCGGCCACGGCTGAAGAAAGGATCTTGATCCTCATTCAAACCGTTTCCTGAGTTCCTGTTTGGCCGTCTTCCAGTCGGCGATGCGCTCTTGCCCTGCGGCAACCCTGGCCTCGGTCTCCTTCAAGACGTCCCGGTGCCATGCAGGCGACTCGACCTCGGCATCCGTCCTCGAAAGGTCCTCCCAGAGCGCCTCCATTGTTTGGAGCTTCTCCGCCCGCGACATTGTCTCGATCTGGACTGTGCTTGTCATACGTTCGTAATGTACTCCTGCGGGCCGTTCCGCTCAATCTCTCTTTTCGCGGCCAACGGCGGCGGTCAGGACGCGAGCGGCTCGCGAGCTATCCTGGGGCGGCGGGGTCGGGATCGAATGGTGCGTCGTCAAGCTCTTCTCCCGGCGGTTGTCCGCGCCACATGGCAGAACCCGGCCGCTCCCCCGTGGCGCCGGTATCCGACCGGCGCTGACACCGCCAAGAGCGTAGCAGGCGGCTTTGCTCACCCCAGGTCAGCCCAGCTACGCCCCCCGCTCCGCTCCTTCCGCGCGCGGGTCGGATACCCGCGCCACACGGCAGCACCCGCCGGCGCCCGCTATTCACCTGGCACCGTTATCGCAAGGCCAGGCCAAACCCATGCGCGCCGCTCGAGTGCGACACCGGCGGCGGGGTCGGGGTCGCACGGCGCAACAAATGCCTTTGCATATCGCCAGGCGGATGGCGATGATCGCTTTGTTTCGCAGCCATTCGATCGTATCGCGTCGGACAAGCGCACCGGCTGTGTGGCAGGGCGCTTGCCGACGAACCGTCGGATGCCTGGAATGAGCCGAAGGAGAGTACCGTGAAGGAGCACGCCGCCACCCGCACCGCCGCCGTCCTCAGCGCCGCCCTGGGCATGCAGGCGAACCTGCCCGCCGCGCCCCTCGCCCCGCCGCGGGAGGCGCCGCTGGCCCGGCCCACGGCCCAGCAGCTCGCCTGGCACGAGGCGGGCGTCGGCTTGTTCTTCCATTGGGCGCCGAATGTCTACCAGGGCGGCGAGGGCGACAACCGGTCCACGCCGCGCGACAAGATCGACCCCGACCGCTTCGACGCCGCGCAGTGGGTGCAGGCGGTCAAGGCGGCCGGCGCCGGCTACATGATCTTCGTCGCCAAGCACGTCGGCGGCTACTGCGCCTGGCAGACGCAGACCACGGACTACTCGCTGAAAACCTCGCCGTGGAAACAGGGCCGGGGCGACATGCTCGCCGAGCTGGCGGGGGCCTGCAAGGCGCAGGACGTGCGGCTGGGCGTGTATCTCTCGCCGCGCGACGACACCCACGGCGCGGGCGGCGGGGGGCGCGCCGGAGCGCCCGGGAAGCAGGCGGCCTACAACGAGATCTATCGCCGGCAACTGACAGAAATCCTGACCGGCTACGGACCGATGTTCGAAATGTGGTTCGACGGCGGGAACATCGTGCCGCTCAACGACGTGATCGACAGGCTGTCGCCCGGCCTCATCTCGTTCCAGGGCCGGCGCACCGGCGGCTCGCGCTGGGTGGGCACGGAGCACGGGTTCGCGCCGTACCCGTGCTGGAACACGATCGCGTGGCAGGAGGGCGAGACGCCGCAGGAAGGCGCCGGCACGCCGGACGGCAACCTGTGGTGCCCCGCGGAGTGCGATGTCTCGATCATCCGGCCGCGCTGGTTCTGGTCGCCGGGCTGCGACGGCTCGATCCTCAGCCTCGACGCGCTGGTCGAGATCTACTATCTCTCCGTCGGCCACGGCGTGAACCTGCTCCTCAACGCCACGCCCGATGCGCACGGCGAAGTGCCGGCCGCGCAGATGCGGCGGCTCCGGGAATTCGGCGACGAGATCCGCGCGCGGTTCGCCAGGCCGCTGTACACCACGAAGGGCGCCGGCAACGAGGTGGTCCTCGATTTCGGCGGCGTGCAGGCCATCGATCACCTCATGCTCCGCGAGGACATCGCCGGCGGCGAGCGGGTACGGAAGTTCCGCGTCGACGGGCGGCGCGCCAGCGGGACCTGGCTGGCCCTGGCGCGCGGGACGCAGGTGGGCAGCCGGCAGATCATCCCCATCCCGACGATCGCCGTGACGGGCGTCCGCCTGACGGTGGAGGAGAGCGTCGCCCCGGTCAGCATCCGCGAGCTGGCGGTGTTCCACGTCGGCCGCCCGGCGCCGGCGCTGGCCTACCGCGAAGGAGGCCGGCCGGCCATGCGGGCGCCGGCCGTCTCGCGCAGCCGCGACGGCCACTTCGCCATCGATTGTCCGACGCCGGACTGGGAGATCCGCTACACCCTGGACGGCTCGGAGCCAACCCGCCAGTCGCCCGTGTATCGCGAGCCGCAGCGCCTCCCGCTGGGCGGCGTGCTGAAGGCGCGGTACTTCGACGGCGCGGAGCCGGCCTCCGCCGGCGGGCCCGTGGCGACGCGCCAGTTCGGCCTGCCCCCGTCGCAGGTCACCGTCCTGCGCGCCAGCTCCGAGGAGGCGGACACGCCCGCCGCCGCGGCTTTCGACGGCGATCCCAAGACCATGTGGCACACAGCGTGGCGCAAGGGCGCGGCGGCCCCGCCCCACGAGATCGTCGTGGACCTGGGAAAGAGCTGGCCCGTCACCGGCATCGGCTACCTGTCGCGCCCGGATGCCGTCGGCAATTTCCCGAAGAGCATCCAGGTGTGGGCCGGCGACGCCACCAATGCGTTCCCCGCCCAGCCCCAGTTCGACGGCAGCTTCGGTGACTTCAAGACCGACCCCCACGCCTGGCGCCAGGTGACGTTCCCCCGGCCCGCCAGGGGCCGCTATGTGCGGATTGTGTATCCGGATGAAGTGAACAACACGAAGTGCGTGGCGTCCGCGGAGCTCGAGATCATGGTGCAGGAGCAGGCGGGCGGTCAGACGCCGTGACACGGGGGCATTTATGAAAGCAGGCTGGATCCTGGCGGCGGGGCTTGTGGCGCTTCTGGGGCCGGCACACCTGGAAGCCGACGAGCGGGACGCGGGCGCCGCGCTGCAGGCGGCGCTGATCTGGGCGCCGTCGGCGCCGCCCGGCCGGCAGGCCTACGTGGCGTTCCGCAGGAGCTTCGCGCTGGAGGCGGCGCCCCGCGCGGCCACGCTGCACATCTTCGCCGATTCGCGCTACATCCTGTGGGTGAACGGGCAGTACGTCCTGCGCGGCCCGTGCCGGTTCGACCCGCAGCGGCCGGAGTACGACAGCGTCGACGTGCGTCCGTACCTCCGCGCCGGCCGCAACGCGCTCGCCGTCCTCGTGCACCACTACGCCGGCGGCGCGAACAGCAAGGTGATGGAGCACGTGCCGGGGCTCACCGCGCAGCTGGAGCTGCCGGGGGCGGAGAGGATCCGGACCGACGCGACGTGGCGCTGCAGCAGCCAGACGCGGTTCCTGCCGTCGCCGGCGGCGTGGGGCTCGATCCCCGACGTGCTCGACGCGCGGCGCGAGGCCGGCGACTGGACGCAGGCGGATTTCGCCGACGGGGCCTGGGAGACGGCGACGGCGGTGGACGGCGGACCGTGGGGGCCGCTGCAGCCGCGGAGCCTGCCCCTGCTGCTCGAGACGGAGCTGACGGGGCTGAGGCTGCTGCCTTCGGGCCAGGCGCTGGCGGCGGCGCTCCCCGTGGAGCTGGCCGCCGGCGGCGAGCTTCTCGTGGACGCGGGGCGGATGGCGATGGCCTACGCGACGGTGGACCTGGAGGCGGACGAGGGCAGCGTGCTGCAAATGCAGTACGCCCTGCGCTACGTCAACGGCCAGCCGGCGGAGCTGTACGGCATCGGCACCACGTACACCGCCCGCGCCGGCCGGCAGAGCTTCACGACGGGTGACGAGTGGGGCAGCCATTACGTGAAAGTGCGCTGCACGGCCGGCCGGGTCAGGCTGCTCGGGCTGAAGCTGACCGACCGCCGGTATCCGTTCGAGCGCGTCGGGCGGTTCGCCTGCAACGACGACTTCCTGAACCGCCTGTGGGACATGGCGGTCAACACCATCGAGGTCACCTCCGACGACGGCTACGGCGCCGATGCCCGCGAGCGCAACGAGTGGCTGCAGGATCCCGCCCAGCCGAACTTCATCACGACGCGCGTGGCGCTGGCGGGCCCGGGACGCGACGGCCGGCCGGCGTATGCCGACCCGCGGCTGCTGAAGAACCTGCTGCGGCACGTCGCGCTGTCGCAGACGCCCGACGGCCGCCTGAAGGCGCACGCGGTTTCCGACCGCTGGGACTGCCACGGCTACATCGAGGATTACGCCTGCCAGTGGGTCGAGTCCCTGCGGCTGTACCTCGCGGCCACCGGCGACGAGGCGTTCGTGCGAGAGCTGTGGCCGGCGCTGACGAGGCAGATGCAGTGGTTCCTCGACCGCCGCACTCCGCGCGGCCTGGTGCGCGCCCGCCAGTACACCTCGTTCGACGACCCGCTGGCCTACGTCACCTGCGAAGGCACGGCGCTCAACGCGTTCGTCTGCCAGGCGCTGCGGGACGCCGCCTTCCTCGGCCGCGTGGCCGGCGAGGACCGCTACGGGCGGGAGGCGGACGAGCTCGCGGCGGCCATCAACCGGCAGCTCTGGAACGCGGAGGCCGGCACCTACAACTCCGGCTTCGTCCAGGAGAAGCTGCTCGGCCCCACCGCGCACGCCGCGCTGCTCGCGCTGGATCGGGGCGTGGTCCCGCCGGAGCGCGTCGCGGGCACGCGGCAGTGGTTCCTGGCGAACTACCGGCGGCCATCCGGGTTCCACTGCGGCCAGAATGGCGACTTCGAGAAGATGGTGGCGGAGCGCGCCGGCATCGGCATGCCCGTGACCTACTACTGGGTGTTCCAGGAATTCTACCGGATGGATGCGCCGGGCATGGACGCGGAGGCGCTGCACGCCATGCGCGGCCGCTGGGCGCGCATGGTCAACAGCAGCGCGGACACCGGGACACTCTGGGAGATGTTCAACGGGCCCGAGTCCTGCCACAACTACGGCGCGGTTCCCGCCTACTTCCTGAGCGCCTTCGTGCTCGGCGTGCGGCTGGACGGGCCGGTCGGGGACAAGCGGCTGACGATCGAGCCGCGCCTGGGCGACCTCGCGCAAGCCGAGGGTGTCGTCGTCACGGAGCTCGGCCCCGTGCCGGTCTCGTGGCAGCGGCAGGAAGGGGAGCTGCTCTTCCGGTTCGAGGTGCCCGAGGGGAGCCGGGCCACGCTGC
Source organism: uncultured Victivallales bacterium (assembly GCA_964402115.1). Taxonomy (GTDB): domain Bacteria; phylum Verrucomicrobiota; class Kiritimatiellia; order UBA8416; family CAYOBW01; genus CAYOBW01. Next base: position 3,152 of record CAYOBW010000300.1, on the reverse strand, counting down.
GCGTGCCGGAGGGCGACGCGGCCACGCTGGTGCTCGACGGCCGCAAGGCGCGCGCCAACGTGCAGGGCCGTTACGTCACCGCCGCCGTGGGGGCGGGCGCGCACACCGGCCGGCTGGCGGTGAAGCCGCCCCCGGCGCCGCTGCCGGACGCGGGCGTGGTCGAGCACCTGCTCTCCGCGGAGTCGGCGCCCGTGGTCATCCGCGCCAGGACCGCCGACGCGTCGCCCGCGGCGCTGGAGGGGGACCTGGTCAAGACCGGGCGGCTCGCCGTCGCCTCGATCGCCGACGAAGCCATCGCGCACGACGGCGGCGCCGGCACCAACGCCACGGCGCTGGCGAACGGGACGACGCGGAACGGCGCCGGCGGCGACGAAACGCAGAGCGACGGCAAGACCTTCCGCGGCTACGGAGCCGGGAGCGTCGCAACCTTGTACCTGGCCGGGCCGCGCAGCCTCACCGGGATCCGCACCTTCGCCGGCCACCCCGACGGCCGCGCCAGCCAGGGCTACACCGTGCTGGTCGCCTATGCCGGCGAGCCGCGGAAGTACGAGAAGCTGGCGGCGGCGGCGGTGCGCTGCGACGGCGGCGCATCGGAATTGCGGCTGCAGCTGGCGGCGGCGGGCGTGGTGGCCGTGCGCTTCGAGTTCCAGGACGGCCCGCTGGGCTTCAACGTGTACCGCGAGATCGAACTGCTGGGCCGTTGACAGATCGCCGCAGACAGGGGATTCTGGTGCGCGTCCGCGATGCCAGGAGAAAGCCGCATGTTCGAGTCCGCAACGACCAGCCAGGCGACAGCGTTTGTGATCCGCCGCGCCGCCCGCGGCCTCGCCGGCTGCCTCATCGCGGCGGCGGCGTTCCTGGCCGGTCGCCCGGCCGCCTCCGCCGCCGACGCGCCCGACAGCATCCGGTTCGATTTCGAGACCGGCGACCTCCAGAGCTGGAAGGTGGTCGAGGGCTGGTTCGAGAACCCGGTGACCGACCGGGCGGTGTTCCACAACGTTTACCGCGAGATCCCGGAGAACCGCTACAACAAGCAGGGCCGCTTCTACCTCTCCACCGTGGAGCGGAAGAGCGGTCCCTCCAACGACCAGATGACCGGGGTGCTCGAGTCGCCGGTGTTCATCCTGGCCGCCCCCGCGCTCTCCTTCCTCGCCGGCGGCGGCCAGGCGGAGAACGTCTACATCGCCCTCTGCACGCTGGACGGCCGGGAGGTTCTCAAGACGCGCGGCCGCCAGACGGAGATCATGAGCCGCGTGGAGTGGGCGGCGCCGCAGCTCGTCGGACAGCCGGTTTTCCTGCGCATCGCGGACGACAACACCGACGGCTGGGGGCATGTCACGTTCGACGATTTCAGCGCCCGGGGGAAGCTCGACGCAACCGCCACCGCGGAGCGACTCGCCCGGCGCAGGCCGATCCTGGGCGGCGCGGGACAGGCCTTCACGGCGGACCAGGCCGCCGGCCTGCGGAGCGCGATCCGGGACCTGACGGCCACCTTCGGGGCGCGCTACCCGCGCGGCCCGGAGTTCCTGGCCCGGCTGGAGCAGATCGAGAAGGGCCTGAAAGAAGGCGCCGATCCCGCAGCCGCCGCCGGGTTCGCCGCGCTGCAGCGCGAAGCGCTCATCGCCAACCCGCTCGTCAGCGGCCAACCGATCCTGTACGTCGTGCGTCCGCAGTACCGCAGCAGCTACCATGCGATCGACACGCTCTTCCACACGGGCGAGGCGAACACGCGCGACTTCGAGGGCGGCGGCGCGCTGAAGCTCATCGATCTCGCCGACGGCGGCAGGACGCGGACGCTGCTGGACGTGCCGGAGGGCATCGCGCGCGACCCGGACGTGCATTTCTCGGGAAAGAAGATCGTCTTCGCGCTCCGCCGCCACGCGGGCGAGGACTGGCACATCTGGGAGATCGGCGCTGACGGCAGCGGCCTGCGGCCGCTGACCAGCGCGCCGGGCGTGTGCGACTTCGACCCGCTCTACCTGCCCGACGACAGCATCGTGTTCTCCTCCACGCGCGAGCCGAAGTACAACCAGTGCAGCCAGGACATCGCGGCCAACCTCCACCGGATGGAGAGCGACGGGGCGAACATCCACCAGATCGACCGCAACAATCTCTTCGACAACCAGGCTTCGCTGATGGACGACGGGCGGATCCTCTATGCGCGGTGGGAGTACGTGGACCGCAACTTCGGCGATGCGCACGGCCTGTGGACCACCACGCCGGACGGCGCCAACCACGCGATCTTCTGGGGGAACAACACGGCCGTGCCCGGCGCCGCCTACACGCCGCGGCAGATTCCGGGCACCGAGAAGGTCGTCTGCATCTTCGGCCCGCACCACGATCATCTCTGGGGGGCCATGGCAGTCATCGACCGCCGGGCGGGCGTGGACGGCCGCAGCGGCGTGGTCCGCACCTGGCCGGCCACGGCGGTCAACCATGTCCGCAGCGGAGGCGGCTTCGACTGCGACGCGGCTCTCGATGCCAAGCTCAAGTACGCCGACCCCTATCCGCTCAGCGACCCCTCGACTGCGCTCGGGGCAGGGAACTACTTCCTCTGCTCGCGCATGACGGGCCGCGGCATGGAGATGGGAATCTTCCTCGTGGACGTGTTCGGCAACGAGATCCTGCTGCATGTCGAGGGGCGCGGCTGCTACGACCCGATGCCGCTGCAGCCGCGCGCGCGCCCGCCGCTGATCGCCTCGCGGCGGGATTTCGACAGCGCGGAGGGCGCCTTCTACGTGCAGGACGTGTACGCGGGCACGCACATGCTGGGCGTCAAGCGGGGCGCGGTGAAGAGCCTCCGCGTGGTGGAGGCGCCGGAGAAGCGCACCTGGTCGCCGGGCAAGTGGTTCGGGCAGGGCTACATGGCGCCGGGGATGAACTGGCACGGGCTGGAGAACAAGCGCATTCTCGGCACGGCGCCCGTGGAGGCGGATGGCTCCGCCAGCTTCACCGTGCCGGCGGAGAAGTTCGTTTACTTCCAGCTCCTCGACGCCGAAGGCATGCTGATCCAGAGCATGCGCAGCGGCGCGTTCGCGCAGCCGGGCGAGCGCACCGGCTGCATCGGCTGCCACGACCCGCGCCTGGCCGCGCCGGCCGCGGTGCGCGCCGAGCCGCCGCTGGCCTTGCGGCGCCCGCCCAGCCGGCTGGCC
>CAYOBW010000299.1:0-8927 GCA_964402115.1 uncultured Victivallales bacterium | reverse complement strand
ACGCCGCCGCCGGCCTCCGCGTGTACCGTGCCGATCGGCGTCACGCCCGCGGCGCCCAGCGCGTCCCGGGCCTCCCCGCCCAGCGCGGCGTCGGTCGTGAAGAGCAGCTCGTACTCGCCGGCGCCGCCGAGCAGCGCCGCCTCCGCGGGGAGGCCGGCCGTCGCCGCCACGGCGCGCACGCCCGGCGCGTACGGCACGCGGTCGAGGTCGAGCGTGAAGACGGCGGACAAGCTCAGGGTGTGCAGGAGCCACAAGGCGGCGAGCAGGCCGCCGCTCGTGTCGATGCACGCGGTGGCGTGGCGGCGGATGAGCGCGGCCTCGCGCAGGCGCAGCTCCAGCCGCGGCGCGGGCCGGCCCTGGAGCGCCGCGACGTTTGCGTCGCCCAGCGCGCCGGTCACCCACAGCGTCTGCGGCGCGGCCGGCACGCGGTGGGTCAGCGGCCGCGGGGCGACGATGGGCCCCATGGCGAACCCGGAGAAACGCCAGGCCTCCGCCGTGCCCACGTCGCCGCCGCAGAGCGCGCAGCCGGCTTCGTCCAGTACGCCGCGCACGCCTTCCGCCAGGCCGTCCAGGAAGCTGGCGGAGACGTCGCGCGGCACGGCGACCGCCTGCAGGAAGAAGCGCGGCGTCGCGCCGGCGGCGAGCAGATCGCTGAGCGTCGCCACGGCCAGGTTCGCGCCGAGGGCCGCGGGATCGTCCGTGCCGAAGAGGTCCTCCTCCGGGCTGAACGCGTCCAGCGTGAGGCCCCACAGCTCCGACCCGATCCGCACCAGCTCCGCGTCGCACGCGAACAGCCCGCCCCCGGCATCGCGCTCCCGCGGGAAGTGCGCGGCGAGGCGGCGGATGATCTCCTCCTCGTTCACGGCGTGCCTCCGATCAGCGCCAGCGCGCCGGGCAGGACCTCGATGGCGGCGGGCAGCGCGCCGCGCGGGTCGCCGTCGAACTCGACCTCGCCCGCGGCGCGGGACCGGATGCGGACGCGCGCGCAGCTCCGCACCAGGACGCCGTCCGCGCGGGCGGCGGCGCCGGAATAGAACCCCGGCAGCAGCCGGCACAGCCCCGCGCGGCTCCGGCCCTGCACGGCGACGAGGCACAGCCGGCCGTCGTCGGGGCGCAGCTCCACGTCCAGGCGGAGGCCAGAGGCGATGTGCGGGCTCTTGAGGACCGAAAGGTTGTTGACCCCGGCCAGCCGGCACGGCTCGCCGTCGATCTCCAGCTCGAGGTCCGCGGGCCGCATGCGCAGGATCGCGCGCACGACGCCCAGGCCGGTCCCGAGGCCATCGCCGAGAAACGGGCGCGCGCCGTTCGCGAAGCGGGCCACCACCGCGCCCAGCCCAACGTTGCAGCCGCAGCCGAAGTGGGCGTCGAGGCTCTCGCCGCGCGCATCGCGGCAGGCGATGCGGGCCACGTCCACCCGCCGCACGCGGCCGGCCAGCAGCGCCGCCAGCGCCCGCTCCGGCTCGACCGGGATGCCGTGGAAGCGGCAGAAGTCGGGGCTCGTGCCGGCGTAGAGCACGCCCATGCGCAGGTCGGCGCGGCCGGAGCGGACCACGCCGTCGAGCACCCCGTTGATCGTGCCGTCGCCGCCCACCGCCACCACCGTGTCCGCGTCCGCCGCGGCGCAGGCGAGGGCGGCGGCATCGCCCGGCCGTTCGGTCAGCGCGCACGCGAAGGCCACGCCGGCCGCGCGCAGCCCCTCCTGCCAGCGCGCCCACAGGCGCCGCCCGCGCCCCGCGCGCGCGCCGGGATTCATGATCAGCAGCGCTTTCACTTGTAGATGCCCAGCTTCTCGTAGATCGGCGTCGGCTTGCCGCGGTCCCACGTCGCCACCAGCTCCTGCGTCACGGCCCACGGCAGCGGCGTGCGCTCCAGCTTGTGCGCGACGAAGAGCCCGTGGATGGCCGCGGCCTGCGTGCAGCACAGCCAGTCGCAGCCCGGGGTCGGGAAGGCGTCGCGCAGCCGCGCGAGAATCGCCGCGAACGGCTCGTCGTTCACGTTGCCGAACGAGAGGTTGAGGAACTCGCAGGGCTGCACGTCGCCCGCGGCGCCGATGTAGAAACGGTCCACCGCCCCGGCCGTGCAGCCCAGCACGCGGTCCGACTCCTCGAACACCTGCGCGGCGAGCGACGGGTAGTCCGCGCAGCCCCGGCCGTTGTAGCGCACGTGCTCGCGCTGCAGGCGGCGGATCAGCTCCGGGTCGGTCTGCAGGCCCTCGCGGCGCCCCAGCCACTCGCCCGCCGGCTTGGGGTGGATGAGCTGCACGTAGTCGGCGTCGAGGCTGCGCGCGAGGTCCATGAGCGCGGGGAGCCGCCCCTGCCGCGCGTCGTCCTCGGAGAGCACGGTGTTGAGCGCCACGGCGAGGTTCAGCGACCGCGCCAGGCGCGCGGCGGCGCAGGCGGCGGCGAAGGCGCCGGGCGCGCCGGTGAAGATGTCGTGGGTGGCGGGGTCGGCGGCGTGGATGGAGATCATCAGGCCGAAGAGGCCCGCCGCGCGCAGCTCCGCGAGCCGCTCCGCGTTTACGTGGGCGCCCGTCGTGTTGACCCAGATCTCGCAGCGCGCGTCGAGCGTCCGGACGAGGGCGCGCAGGCGGTCGTAGCGCAGGAACGGCTCGCCGCCCTCGATGTCGAACAGCGCCACGCCCGCGTCGAGCACCTCGCGCGCCGTGCGCAGCATGCGCGCCTCGTCCACGTCGGGCGCGGTGTCGCGGCGCTGGTAGCAGTGCGCGCAGCGGTACGAGCAGGCGCGGGTCATGGCGAAGACCACGGTCGTGGGGCCGGGCGGCCGGCGGAGCAGCTTGCTCTCGATCGCGTGGAAGAACGCGGGCGACGGGTAGGCGGGCAGGTAGAGGTGCAGCTTGCAGCCGCCGGGCGCGCGGACCGCCTTGTTGTGCCGGAACACGAGCAGCAGCCGCAGCGCGCGGCCGAGGAAGCGGAGGTAGTCGGCCGGCGAGCGGAACAGGCCCGGCCGGCGCGCGTAGTGGCAGGGGATGCGGGCGACGATGCGCAGGTAGAGCCAGAGCTTGGCCGGGCCGGTGAGATACCGCCGTGTGCTCATGAGCGCGCGTCCTTGTAGAGGTCGAACAGGAAGCCGATGAGGATGTAGCTGGCCGAGAACAGGTAGAGCGCCAGCGTGCCGTTGAAGATGGCGATGAGCGTGATCTGGCCGGCCACGCAGGCGCGGATGTTCGTGACGAGGCTGAAGTAGGTGCGGCTGCCCACAGGCGCGAAGAAGAACAGCATGGCCGTCCAGAGCTGGAGGAACACGGTCATGATCGCGCAGAAGGTGAAGTCGCGCGGGAACAGCACGTCGCTTAGCGGCAGCCAGCCCGTCACGTGAAAGAGCGCGAAGGCGAGCGTCGGCAGGAACGCGCCGGCCACGCCGGCGTAGCGGGAGGCGCGCAGGCCGTAGCGGACGATGAACGTGCGCTTGCCGGCGCGCGCGTCGCCCCGGTAGTCCTTGAAGTACGTGTAGTAGGTCATCAGCGCGTTGAGGAGGGCGACGAGGACGAACGCGCAGAGGCGGTTGCTGGTGAACACCGGGGAGGTGAGCGGTCCGGCGGCCAGGAACCCGTAGGCCGTGCACATGGCGATGGAGAGGCCGAAGACGGCGTTGCCGACGAGCGACCACGCCTTGGCGTACTCGTACAGCACGTTGAGTGCGACGCCCAGCGCGACGGGGACGAGCGACCACGGGTTGAGCGCCCAGGAGACGGCGGCGACGCCGGCGAGCAGCGCGGCGGTGACGATTAGGCTCGCGCGCGGGTTCAGCTCGCCCGTGACCATGGGCCGGTTCGGGGCGTTGATGCGGTCTTCGCGCAGGCCGAGGTAGTCGTTGACGATCTGGTTGACGCCCCAGCTCAGGAACAGCATCGCCAGGATCAGCCCGTTGCGGGCCGGGGCGGCGTGGCCGGGCACGCAGTACTGGTAAAAGGAGACCCCGATCCACCCCGCGATGCCGGTGATGAACGCGTAGTACAGGCGCATGGACTTCACGTACGCCAGGGCGAATTTCCAGACGGTCACGGAGTGGCTCCTTTCCCGGGTTTACCCGTCCAGCGGGCTGCGGATGCCGGCGCCGGGTTTGCGCATGACGTGGAGATAAATCTGCGTGGTGGAGACGTCGGCGTGCCCGAGCAGATCCTGCACGGTGCGGATATCCGCGCCGCGCTCGAGGAGGTGCGTGGCGAACGAATGCCGCAGCACGTGCGGGGTCACCCGCTTGGGGATGCCGGCGCGCTCGCCCGCGGCCTTGATCGCGGTCTGAAACGCGGCGTCCTGGACGTGATGGCGGCGGCGGCGGCCGCTGCGCGGGTCCGTCGAGAGCTGGCGGGAGGGGAAGAACCACTGCCAGATCCACTCCTGCCCCGCGTGTGGCGCCTTGTGCTCCACGCTGTCTGGCAGCCAGACGCCGTCCACCCCGTTCCGGCGGTCTTCCTCGTAGAGCCCCTGCAGCCGTTGCCGGTGCGCGCGCAGGCGGTCGCCCAGGCGCTCCGGCAACACCGTTACGCGGTCCTTGTCGCCCTTGCCGGAGTGCACGGTCAGTTGCCCGCGGTCCATGTCGAGGTCCTTGATGCGGAGCCGGACCAACTCGCTGATCCGCAGGCCGGCGCCGTACGCGAGTTCGGCCATGAGTTGCGTGGCGCCGTTCAGCGCCTTGAAGAGCCGGTCGCGCTCGTCCAGGGTCAGGACCACCGGGACCCGGCGGCCGAGCCGGGCCGGCGTGAAGTCCGAAAAATCCCCCAGCGGCTTCCCCAGCGCCTCGCGCAGCAGGAAGACGACGCCATTGAGCGCCTGGCGCTGCGTGGCGCGGGCGACGCGCCGTTCCACGGCGAGGTGCGTCAGGAACCCGCGGACATCGTCGTCGCCGGCCGCCTCGGGGCTGCGCGGGGCCAGCCAATCCGCGAAGCGCCGGGCCCAATGGCAGTACGTGGTCTCCGTCCGGATCAGCAGGTGCCGCGTGCGGACCGTCTCGACCAGGCGGCTGAGCCAGGCGGGGGCGGGCATGCCGTCCGCCAGCGGGGGGGGTGCGGCGGGGCCCGGCGCGGGCTCCGTTTCCGGCGCGGGCTGACCCTGGCGCGCCGGGTCAACGTCCGACCGGGCCAGAACCTTGGCCCAGGACGGAAAGGAAAGCGGTTGCTGCATGCCCATGAAAAACCATACTCCTTCCCGCACGCATATAGCCAAAGTCACATCCGCAAGTCAACCCGAACCTTCAGCCGGCGGCGATCTCCTTTCCCTCTATCTGCAAACCACTTGCGCTCACCCGTGCTCTCCCCGCATTTCGATTGACTCCGAGCCGATGATAGGGGGATAGTCACGCCATAACTGCCCTTCGACTTGGGCTCAATAACCGTTTGGCCCCCAGGAGGAACCGATGAAGAACTCGAAATCGGTGGATGTACTGGCGGACCCCGAGATCCAGCGTCATACCGGGCGAATCCTGGCGCTGCGGGAAGAAGAACGGCTAACACGGGGGAAGTTGGGCGGCATCATCGCCGCGATCGGCGCCGAACTGATCGCCGTCAAGGAGGCGCTCGACCGACTGTCCGACAAGACCGCCTGGCTGCGGTGGCTCAAGGACCACGTGCATGACTCGGCCGACACCGCCCAGCGCTACATGCGGGTCGCCCGGTTCAGTCAAAAAAACCGCAACGCTGCGGTTTTTTTCGATCTGGATCCCAGTGTCGTGTATGCGGCCCTGCACGCGCGGCATGCGGGCGCTGGCGCCGCTACGGCTGACGGGTTTGCGGCGAGCTTCGACTTGTCCGCCATGCCGGACTGGGCTGTGTTGTGGCAACGCTTACCCGGCGAATTGCAACGCCGCGCCTTTGCGGAGGGAACACGCGCCCAGTACCGCTCCATTCTGCGCGGTTTCTATCACTGGCCGGTTTCTCGCCTGGAGCCGTCTGGTCAAACGTTCCGGCTGATCCGGCCCGGCCACGGGCAACCACGGCAAGAATCCGAGCCTCTCACCTCCGGGGTCTGCCCCGACGTGACGACCGACGGCGCAAGCAAGCCGCTCGACCTCAATCAGAATGCCAATGGCCGCCGCGAATCGCTTGCGCCCGCAGCCGCGCAGGGTTAAAGTTCCCAAAAGTATTGGATGGCCCCGTTGTCGCCGGCGGTAAAGAAAGGCCAAAGTGGCGGCCTGCTGTATTTGCGACATCGAGCCGTCTAATACAGTTGTTGGCCAAGACAAATATGATGGACTGGACACCAATCATTGTGGGCGTGGCCGGGGCGCTGTTCGCATACTGGATTGTGATCCGCTCGGCCCCGCATCTGCCCAAACCGTGGCGCCGCCGGCTCATCATCGGGTACGCGTCGTTTCACTTGGGCAGCTGGGTCGCCATGCATCTACTTGTGGCGATCCCATTTGCAGCCGATGTTCGAGCAATGCATGCGCGAGCCCTTGCCAGCATTCCGCTGGAAATCGCACAGTACAAGGCGGAGGGAACGAAGCCAGACGCGGAGTACATCCGACACATTGAGCGACATGTGAACGCGACACCGTGGTATAGCGTGTGGAGTGCTGCCCCGGTTCCACTCATTCTGTTCAGCAGCGCGAATTACCAGATCGGCCCACTCTGGGGACTGGGGGTGGTGAGGGTCCACCTGTGGACAGTAACCAAGTTCAAGTGTATCTTTGCGGGAAAAATGTGGATCTCATGATGCGGCCAACAACCGCCGGGAGTCTACGTCGCGCAAGCGCGCCGAGACTCCGGCGGCACGTTGGCGCCTGGGGATGATGATGCGGAGGAGACCGGATTGCAGGAACGAAGCCATCTCGGGGTCGGGGTCGGTATCGGGGTCGGTATCGAATCCCGCCGAAGCCAACAGGCGATGGGCGACAAGCCGGAATCGACCCCGATACCGATAGCGACCCCGACCCCGATGGGAACCGGAAACGCGAGGATCGCCAACCACGGCGTGGTAGGCTCGCAAGCTCGCCACCATGACGCCGGGCCGTTCGCCATGGAATCAGACACCAGAACATGAATGATACTCGATCGAGATACACTCCCCCCCTCATCGGCGCCTTGCTGCTTACAACGGTTTGCACAGCAGGCACTGCTGAGCCCGCCCCATGGCCATTGGATTCCACTCCCTATGTCGCTGGAGAGGAAGGGTATGCTTGCTACCGCTGTCCAACGCTGGCGGTAAGCGCGAAGGGCACGGTGCTGGCCTTCTGCGAAGGACGCGTGAACAGCCAGAAGGACGAGGACGACATGGATGTCGTTCTTAAACGATCCACCGACGGAGGGCGGACGTGGGGGCCGCTCCAGGTTCTCGCCAACGATGGCCGCAACCCCTGTAAGAACCAGTGCCCGGTGGTGCTGCCATCCGGGCGGATTCTGCTAGTCTGGCTCTGGAACAAGTGGATTCCTACGGAGAAGGACCGCACGACACGTGAGGTGTTCGTCACGCAATCGGATGACGACGGGGTGACGTGGTCGAAGCCGCGCGACATCACCGCCTCAGCCTGTCAGCCGGACTGGAAGTGGTATGGCACCGGCCCCTGCCACGCTATCGTGAAACGGAGCGAACCGCATAAGGGACGGATCGTCGTTCCCGCGCGCCACAACACAAAGCGAACGCACATGGTTTCGCACGTCATCTACTCCGACGACAATGGTGAGACGTGGCAAATCGGCGGTAGCGTTCCGCGCCCTCAGACCACCGAATGCACGGTCGTCGAACTGAGCAACGGCGACCTGATGCTCAACAGCCGCAATCAAAACGGAAAAGAAGACTGCCGGGTTGCCTCCATCAGCAAGGATGGCGGGGCGACGTTTTCGGAGGTGTGGCTGGAGAAGGCACTAGTCGAGCCGCACGGCTGCCAGGCCAGTCTACTATTCCACTCACTGAACCCGGCAACTGGCAAAGCTACCATCCTCTTCTCCAATCCGGCTAACGCTGATAGCCGCTCCGACGGCACGCTGAAGTTAAGCGAAGACGATGGTCGAACATGGGTCAAAGCTTTCTGCTACGCCCCGAAGCCAGCGCCCTATTTCACCGGCTACTCCGACATCGCTTTGTTGCCCAGTGGAGATGTCGCCATTCTCTATGAGCGCGGAGATCTCCGCGCTAGTGACAGCAAGAAAGAGCGTTACGATGAAGTTGGCTTTGCCGTCGTGCCCTTCGATAAGGTAACCAGACCGTTTGCTACACCCAGCTTCTACAACGGGACACGATGAGAGCAAGTCGACATGTCGATAACCGGAAATGCCACACGCCGAACCATTCGCTCCGCCGAGCGGCAATTCCGCTGCGCTCCATTGTCGCCTGTGAGCTCTTTCGTTCGCCAAGGAGGAACGATGAGGACGAGTTTAGGGCTGACCGTGTTCGCATGCATGGGTGTGATACTGTGCGGTTGCACCATGTCGAAACGTCCCGAGGCGCGCGCGATCATCGCTGCACATGACCACGACACCGGCGCGAGCCTGAGCACGAGCGTCGTTGCCTACGTGGCAACGGAGGACTTCAGACAAGCCGTTGCCGCCCGCTCAACGCTGCTGCCGCCCGGCGACCGAGACGTGATCATGAAGCCCTTTCGCGACACGACCTTGCTTCAAGTGTCAGCCTCTGCGTCCTCAAGCAGCAACGCACTGATGCTCGTCCAGACGAGCATCAGTGTCGTCAGAGACCACTTCAACGCGATTGCGAAGAAGCAAAGAGGCGACAAGGCGAGAGCAGACAACTCCATGCCGGAGGAAGAGAAGAAGATGGCCGTCGCAATTGCAGAGGGCATTCCTCTCTCGGTCATCCAGGTTGTGGAACCACCAACAGTTGTGAAGGAATGAGGGCGGGCGAACCAGGCGTCCCAGCCTATCGCCGCTACCGCGGCTCAGGCTGAACGCCGCCGTTGGCGCAGAAGAGAGAGAGGAACGACCGGAGGAACTCGTATTCCGTTCTCGTCGCCGTTCT
>CAYOBW010000298.1:0-8955 GCA_964402115.1 uncultured Victivallales bacterium | reverse complement strand
GCACCAGCTATCGCATGAAGGACCGCGTCACCGACGTCTAAGCCCACCCCGGAGCAGATGGGATGAAGCTTGGCAGATGTACGAGCGACTCCCTAAGACATACTGGGATCGGCCAGTCGCGGGCACTTCGCACCACAGGATGCTTCGCGTTCTGCACGATCTCCAGGAAGTAGTCTTCGATCTTGTGCCGCAGGGCTGCGAGAAGATTGTTACGACAGTCATTACCGGTTTGCGACACTTGCTGCGATTCGAGTCGGCGGTTGTCATGGACGAAGTCAGCCGAGCAATTCTCAACACTGCGGGAACACCGCAGGACTTCGTTCCCCCGCCCGAGAATGTTCTACAGATCGATGCCAGCGTCGTACTCGATCCGTCCCGCATGCGATTGTGGGCAAGGCCGCCAGCAGGATCTCACGGACGCGTCGGCGAGAAGCCCGTCATAATGTTGGTTCGAACTGAAGTTGGGAGGGAGATTGACAGTTTCGAACAGGACCTATTGCGCGGCATTCTCGGGCACTTCTGGGCAGCATACTCACAAGCTGCTGATTTGGAGTACCGGGCAACGATTGAGGCCCTGCTTGTTCGGCACCAAACGGTTGTCAACGCTATTGTGGCCAGTGTGGCGGAAGATCCTGCCGATATCCGCGCAGTCATTGAGACTGCGGTCCGGTCCCTGGTCAGGGACGGCAAGTATTCTCGCGTACTGATTTGCATGGTAAGTCCAACAGGCGAATACATTCAGGGGGTGGCGAGTTACTGCGATGAGAACGTACGGGACTTCGACTTTCCCACCAACTACGAACTCAATGACCCTGCAGTCTCCAAAGAGGATCGTGATATCCAGCCGTGGGTCGTTGAGGAAAAGAGGCTTAGGAGTGTGCGCAGTGCTGCGGATCCGATGCAGACGAACCCCCGCACAAACGCCCACGAAATGCAACGCCTCGGAATGGTCGGGATAACGGTTGTGCCGATGCTGTATGGAGAGAAGGTGATAGGGACGATCCACCTCGAACGGCACGACAGGACGCTTCCTTCCCACAGAGAAGAGAGAGTGATTCAGGACTTCGCCAATCAACTGGCTGTCACTTTTCACACGGCGCAACGACTCACCCTGCTGCATCAGGCAGTCTGTGAATCCTCTGACAAGATCCGCATCGTCGATCCCCAGAAGCAAGTGCTCTTCTTGAGTCGAGAGGCGGCGAGAGATATGAACCTGACGCCCGGTTGGCAGAGCCACCCGCCGACTTGCGAGTGTCGCCGCACCGCTCAAGGGAATACGTGCCTCATTGATAAGAGAGGCGAGAAGAGGAGTTGGCACCATTACGACCTGGTGCATACCGTCGATCGCATCGACGCGACGGACCTGTTGACTGTGGCCATTGATGATTTTCGATCGACATTGAGTGGGCATTTCAGGGGCGCGGACGGGCGCATTGGGTACATGGAACGGGCGCACGATCTAGGTGAGTTCTATCGCCTGCTTGTCACCGTCGAACATTGGTTCGCGATCGCTGACACAGACGCGCGTGTCCTGGCGTCTCGTATTCTGGAGTACTTCAAGAAGGACTGCACTTGGTGTCGGATCTACCTTGTTCGCCGGGATGGTCCCGGTCGAGAGGCATTGGTTGGCAGTGCAGAGCATGGAATTGTAGATGAGGAACGCCAGAGGTCGTTCCAGGAGGGCGCAGTCGCATATCCACGAACAGACCCAGGGTCTCAACCTTGGCACATTCTGATTGGGACTGATGAACCGATGGCCGTCTACGAGGTGCGTCAAGATCTTCCCGATGATAGATGCATGCGGACCGATGACTTGGAGGGGTTCCCGCGTTTCCTAACAAACGATACTCATGATCGAGAACGCATCGAGAAGGCGGATCCACGACGCTGGATTGAGGCCCGTCTTGCCATCGGCAGTGAATTACTCGGTAAGATCTCCATGTCATTCGCCGAGGACTTGCCCGCCGAACGATGGGAGTTGATGAGAACCGCCGTCCTCGGGGCGTCCATAGCATTTCACCAGGTCAAACGGCGCGTTGAGGGAGAGAAGGCGGTCGCCGATGCATCGCGGTTGGCGGCCGACCAGTCTGTGCATCAGTTGGCGAACAAGTTGGCGCCGGCAGAGTCAAACATCGTCTATGCGCTCGATCAACTCCAGGAGAATCCTGTCGATGCGCGTCGTTTACTCGAAGCGGCGCTCAAGTCAGTTAGAGAGGGGCGCCTGATCCTCAGAGATTTCAGACGGTTCTCGTCCGATACCCCACTCTCGGATCTGACCAGTGTGGCGCTGGCCGACTGGTTGCCTACGAGTGTCGGCGCCCTGCGATCGGCACATCCCGACATCGGGACGATCGAAATCGTAGGCACACTCGACCCCGTAAGGATAGACGTGAGTCCGAGTGGTATGGCCGAAGTCTTTGACCTCCTTGCAGCGAACAGCGAGCGCCACGGAGGGAAGACAGCCGCGGCCCTACGGTTGGAGTTCACCACTCGTGTTGTCCCTATCGCGGACGGCCGATCTACGAGGTCTTGGGTGCGCGTTGCGGTGCAGGACAATGGGCGTGGCATCCCGAGTAGTGTTAGGTCTCGCCTGTTCGATCCCTACGTGACAACGGATGCGACTGGATCCGGACTCGGTCTCGCGATAGCGCGTAGCATAGTTAAGAGACAAGGAGGCCAGATTGTTGAGGAGGGTCAGGAAGGGACGGGGGCGTGTTTTGCCATCTACTTGAGGACAACAACATAGGAAGGAGATGCACATGAACGGCGATCACAGAATGGTGGTGTCATTGCTTCTGATTGAGGATGAGGATCCTGTCGCAAACGCGATCCTGACAGGATTGGAGCACAACCGGCAGTTCCGCTTTGTGGCATCGCGTGCAAGGGATTTGCGTGACTGCTTGGGACAGGGTGTTGCGGACAAGGACTTCGACGTGTGCGTGTTCGATCTTCAGTTATCGAGCGGGAAGGTTGAAGCATTGTCTGGGTTGCTCGCGATTGGCATCCGGTCTTTCACCGGCCCTGGATCGCTGATCGTCGTCTACTCAGCACATGATCGGCCGCATCTCATCGTCAAGGCAATGAAGGCCGGTGCTTCGGATTTCATCTCGAAGGCAGACTGCGCTCCGCACGAGTTTTGTGCACGTATTGAAGGTTTGCTTATGGAGCGGCTCAGTGGCAGGGAAAAGGCCGAAGCGTTGGACAGGGTTATGCAGTCACATGCGTCTGAGTGGCGGGAGAAGTACGGTGGGCAAGTCGTGGCGGTTGTCGGCGAACGGGTCGTGGCATCCGGCAAGTGCCGTCTGGAAGCGTTGTTGGAGTACTTGGCGGCAAGGAAGACCGATCCATCCCTTCCTGAAGAGCCGTCTTATCTGGGTATCCCTGCGAAAGGTGGTGCTCAGTGAGTACCAGTGTTGTTGTGGACAGATTGCCACTTACACCCCCGACGGCAACACGCGGAGAGGCTCTACTCCGCGTTGTGGACAAATTCGTGCTCGCGCCGCCGACCGCAACGCACGGACCGGTTCTGCGCCCTCCATCGGGGTCCGTTCGAAGTGAGGGTGTGTACTTCAGGAACAGGACCACGGATGGTCTGTGTTGCGCCCAGTTTGATCTGTATGCTTTGTTCGTTGGTCCCCGACCGTATCGAGCGGATTTCCGAGACGTTGTGCCATGCATACCGGACGTTGCGCTTGAAGTGAGAACAGACAGACCCTTCAGTACGGTCGGACCAAGCGAGTGGGCGGTATGGCAAACACGCGCATTCTGCCGTTTGGCGCCTGAGCGACAGGGGCGGGCATTGCCAAACTATCAGGACGCATTGACATGGCCCACAGTCCGGTGGGCATCGATCGACGGCCTGAGCGTCAGCATTCTGCCTTTTGCTGTTGATATGGCAGGATTGCAGTTCGGTGTTAAACTGCCGGTGGTCTGGGTGGCACTATGCGGAGCATGGGCAATCCCAGAAGTCGGAATGCAAGACACTCGCACACTCGGGAATCAGATCCTGCAACATGGCGTTCTGCACATAGAGCAAGACTACACGCACTTCTTCCCCCGGATATGATGCCCCCCGTGTCTGGGTCACTCAACGGGGCGCGATTGCGTGGGTGTGCATGATGGGGGCAAAGGGGTCCAAGGAGAGGCTGTAGATCTGGCGGATGCCACGGGTGTAGTTGTCAGGAGCACGAAACTCCCTTGGAGTCGGATAGACAATCTGTACATCGTCCAGAGCGGCACGGAACAGCCCCACGGCCACGGTCTGCATCTTGCTTCCGGTCGGGGAGACAATCAGGCGCTCTCGCTCTGAATGCTCGCCATAGAGGCGCAGTAGGCAGTCGAGGGTCTCTCGGTAGTCCATTGTACTCGTCATGACGCTATCTGGATCCGACATCGCAAGGCGGTTGATTCGGGCTATGGCTTCGGTCCGCCAGCGGTTCTCCTCACGCGGCGGAAGACCGTGAAAGTACGTGCAACGAGATGGCGAGAGTTCGTTCTTTAGAGCCATGATCTGTTCCGGACTGAAGGACGGAAAGGCTACAAGCCGCGTCTGGTTGGGTCCGACGGTGCTCGCCGACAACTCCGGCACTACCGTAACTTCAAAGACGCCGGAGGAGAGAAGAAAGAAGGATGAGAGTGGGTCATCCTCAGACCGACGCACCGCGTCTTCGACCTCTTCCGGAGTGGGCGGGTAGGTCTCGGCTTCTGCGTAGGCAATCGCGCAGTTCACGAAACCGCCTTTGCGGGCCCGCATGGCTACCAGGCACTGCACGATCAGGAGTCGCGACATGCCGGAGATATCAAGTACCACTCGGCCTTCAGTGCCCTCCAACTGCCTAAGAAACACATCCCCGAACCACGCCGGATTCTCGCGGTCATACACGATTTCCGCCACGGCAATGCCTGCCTGAGCGCAAGTCGCCCTGATCTCCGTAAGACGATTGGCGGCAATTGCTGGCGCGTAAGCTATCACCACGACGCGGAAGGCCGAGGATCTCGACGCGGCGTCCCGGAGGACGGCCATTGCACGATCCTCAAACCCGCCGCAGAGCACCAAGCAGTCGCCGAGGCCCAAGCGAAACGAAGTGCTCGGCATGAGGGCAGGCTTGCTCATCGCAGCCATCTGCTCGTCAAGCCGGGTGACCCTATTCATGCGTCGTCCCTTCCCGCCACGCCCAACGGCAACTCACCTTGTCCTTTGCTAGCGGCGCCATCAACAGCCGGCAGCTTGGCGTCTACCGCTTGTGCGACGCGCGCGCGGACCCGGTTTTCGAATGCGGCGGGATCGAGTAGGAACTGCTGGAACTCTGCCGGTTCAAGTTGGAGGGAGTCGTGCATGCTGAACGTCAGGTTGAAATGGGGGATCAAGAATCGCCGGAGGTAAAGCCGGGGAACGACCTTCCCCCGCCGACTCTTGCCTCGAATGTCCTCGATGAACACCGAGTAGCGAAGCAGTTCGTCATAGAGCCGCTGGGCTTCGGGAATCAGGTCAAACGGTTCATAGGGTTCGATCCGTGAAGCCTGCCACGGCGGGTTGCCTTTGACATTGGTCGAGTCTATGCGCTTGAGATAGGCAGAGGCGACCGTTCCGAAGGCGGAGACGACAGCCACCAGTTTCGCTCCGCTCGGCACACTGCGCAGGTTCTTCAGGAATGATCCAGCAGCATCGCGGATGGCTTTGTTCTGGATTCTCGGAGGAACTCGCGGGGTCTTTTCTGTTCCTTCAAGTGCAGCGGGACCACCTACCTGAGTCACCATGTCGCCGACGAGGCTGATCAGATAGTGAATGTCCCCACTGCAAAGACGGCAGAGCACCTCTTCTCCCCAGAATTCAGTCTTCTTCCCCTCCCGAATCTGCCGTGCATCCTCGTTGAAGTTCGACGCCTCGTTGTTTCCAAGCAGGTCGCGCAGTTCACGGACCGGGTACGGAGTTGCGGGGGCGGCCAGCCGCCGTCGGAACACGTCTTCGATGAAATCCAGCTTGTGTTCGACCTCAGCGTGAAGGAAGACCAGCCCCAGATTGATGAGGAGGTATTCGCGATTCTCCACGTAGACCTTATCGTCAATATCCTGTTTCGAGAAAGACACAGGGCTTTCGGTCGAGAGTTTGAAAAAGCAGGTCCCTGCCCGCTGCATGAACACGCGGTTCAGGTTCTCTTGCAGTCCCTTCGACACCTTGGGCGCAGAGTAGTCGTCGATGAGGAAGTAGAATGGGCGTGCCGCAAGGAAGGGGAATGCCTCGACAAGCGCGACACAGGTGTTCTGGAGCACGTCTGCACCGAAGCACTCGTGAATGGGCTGTCTGGGATCGTGAGCGACGCGTTGCTTTTCTGCCGCCCATTTGCGCTGCTTTTGCAGTTCCGTAGCGATTGCCCGCAGTGTCTCCGATCCCGGTTGCCGGGGCGGTTGAAGTCGTAGGACTTCCCATATCCGCTGGGCGGCCTGCGCCTCAGCGTGGCGCAGTTGCTTTTGGAAGTAAACGTCCGCCCACTGTTCGAGTGTCTCAAGCAGTTCGCCGAGAAGCGTCGCCGTGACAAAGTGCACAGGGAGGTCAAGGGCCTCCGACCGCTCTGGCATCTTGTACCGCGGGAATGCGAAGTAGAGGTCATCACAACGGTAGTACACTCCGACTTCGTTCACCAGATCCGGAGTCGCGTTGCCGATGCGCATCCGGTGACGGAGGCTCAGACTCTTGAAGACCGTACTCTTGCCGCATCCACGGGGACCAGTGACCACGACATTGTTTCGGCTTTGCATCTCCCTGAGTCCCAAGAACCGATCAGAGTAAAGAGCCTTGAGAATCAGCGGTGCATCGCCAATCTGTTCGCAGCTCAGGAAGTCGAAGGGCGTCTGGATGCGGAGTGTCTCGTTGTCGCCGTCGCGATCCGTGGCGTTGGCCAGTTCCTGCAGCCGCCCGTACAAACCAGCCGGATTGCGTGCGAGAGGATCGCGTGTGGGGTCTTGCTCCGTGAGGTGGCGGCCGAGGAACTGATCGTTGAGGGCATTGAAAAGTCGTTTGTCACGGGGGGAGCAGTCTTGGTAGTTGACGGCATCAAGAAGCTGGCGAAGGACGGTTGCCAGTTGCAGGTAGTCATCCTTGAATCGCGTCTCGCTGCTTGTTGCCCTGGCCACACCGAAATCCGTCACGCGAAACACGAATCGCGGCCCCATTAACGCATAGGAACGGTCCTCGACGAGAACATTGCGCGCATGGAAGTCGCCGTGGTCGATGCGTGCGCGCGCCATTTCGTTGAAGAAATCCAGCATGGTTGAGAGGAACTGGACCACAAATGAGAGATCCAGAACATCACGCCTCTTCGCAATGAAAATCTGCAAATCGCGCCCGTCCACGAAATCGGAAATGAGCACCGTGGCATCAATGTCGTTCTCGGGGTCAATCCACTTCTGGAGATCCACGAATCGCACTACCGTTGTGCCCGGCAGCACGTTTGCCTTTTCAACCTCGGCGCGCCAACGGCCCTGGAGATTGGCGCTAGGAATGATCTTGCACGCGAAATCCCGCTGCAATTCCGTGGAGTGGGCGCGGAAGACATGGCCGTCGTTGCCGCTGCCTATATGCTCTGCGATGACGAGGTCAGCGCGTGAAGGCAAGGGCTTTCTGATGAACAGGCTCTTGTCTGGCAAATTGGCGCGCATTCAGTTCCTTTGAAACACCAGAAAATGCTCCGTCTTCACCCCCCTGCACTCGTGCCGGGAGCGGCGCACGTCGGGGATGGTGTCGGCGAGGGCGGTCTTGAGGCGCAGGGAGGGGGCGTTCCGGGCCATGAGGCTGACAACCGTTTCGGACGGGTGGCCATCGAACGTGCGTTTGATGGCTTCGCCTACGACGTAGACGCAGTAGCCTTTGGGTTTTAGCCCCTGCTCGGTCTTCCTGGCGAGGCTGCTCATGGCGGCGACGAATGCCTGACGCCGCCGGGTAACGCCGTTGTCCACGGGTTCGCCCAGATTGGGATCGATGAACCAGAGCCGCAGGCGGTTGTCGCGGCCGTAGTCGAGGGCGTTCATGTACGGTGGACTAGTGATAAGGGCGCCGAACTGACGGGGCAGAGTCAACTGCTCTACCGGCGTCTGGCGGAAGGGTTGCACAGCCCGCCGATGCGGCATGGCAAAGCGGCGGTATGAGCGCCGGAGCTTTGCCAGCAACCGGGGCTTCAACGGGCGGTAGGTGTACATCTCGGGGAACTCACGCTTGGGATACTTGCCGGTGCGCAGGTATGGGACCAGATGACTGCTCGGATAGGAGAGGAAGCCCGGCCTCTGGTGGTGGAGAATGCCGAGAAAACAGGCCATTAGGAACTCGTTGCCGGGCCGGCGGCATACCTCGGCGAAACGCAATGCCTCCCGCAGTGTCTCGGGGTGGTAGAACCTGCGAACCCAGGCCGGGACTCCTCGCAGGTCGGGCAACGGACGTCGCTCTGATTCCGCGAGGGCTGCCTCCGCCAGTGCCAAGGCGGCGTCGAGGGTCGGCGGCGGGGCCAGTTTGGCCTGAGCTAAGATGCGCGCGTAGGGGCTGATGTCCGCGCCCAATGCGCGCCGCCCCCTGGTTGCCGCCTCGAACGGAATCGTCCCCGCGCCGGCAAAGGGGTCAACGACCAAGTCCCCGGGAACGGAGTAGCGCTCGATCAGATCGGCCGCAATGCTGCTTTTGATCTTGCCGATGTATGGGGACAACTGGTGCAGCGTGCATTCGGTGTTGGCACAAGGTTCCCGCCAGCGCGCCGGTGCCGGGCGCACTCGTACGCCGTTCAGAGTCAATGTTGTGCCCGTTACCGCCGTCATCTGGACTCCATGCGGCATGCAATATCGCCGCCAACCAGCCCCCTTATACCAAGTACAGTCCGATCCTGGCGAGCACGAACCCCGCGTACTGTGCACGCAAGCATGTCTGCGCCGCATGAGGAGGCAATGGAGTGGGAGATAAGGAGATAGGGAGAA
>CAYOBW010000297.1:0-9097 GCA_964402115.1 uncultured Victivallales bacterium | reverse complement strand
GTGACGCGCAGGGCACGGGCGAGGCCCAGCTCATAAGCGGTGGCGTACGGAGGCGCGATCGGGAGCGATTCGCTGCCGACGTGCCCGACCACCACCACGGTGAGGTTCGTCGCGTACACGCCGAACACGCGGCCCAGCCGCTGCAGCACGGGCTCGCTGGCCGTGTCGAGCTCCACCCCCTCGCGGAACAACGGCGCTTCCGGGATGAACTGCACCTCGCGCTCCGACCAGATCGTGCGCAAGCCGCCGCATCGGACGCGCTGCCAGCGAAGCAGCGGCGAGGGCGTGCTGGCGGGGGCCGAGGGTGCGACGGCAGCGACCGCATTCGTGGGGGCGGTATCGATCACCACCGCCACGGGGGTGTTGGTCACGGGCTGCAGCGTCGTGTCGGCCCCGGCCGGCGTGGTTGCTGGCGGGCGGTGCGTGCGGAGCCAGATATCCGCCGCAATGCCCAGCAGCACGGCGAGTGCCGCCAAGAGGTAGAGGCGCCCCCACGCGGAAGGGGTGGGCGGCGCAAGGACGGGCTCCGGCGGTTCGGCCAACGCCTCGACCGTATGAACCGGCTCGGCTACCGGCGCCGGCGCGGGCTCAGGCTCGGAGACGGGGGCGGGCGCGGGCTCGGGCGCGGAGATAGTGATCGCTTCCGGTGCGGCGACTTCCGCAGGCACCGTGGCCGGCTCCGCGGCGGCCGGCGTGGCGGTGACAGTGAGCTCGGGGCCTGTCGGGACTTCTTCGCCGACGCTCGCCAGAGGCGCGCCCGCTGGTTGGGGCTCCGCAGTGCTGCCGGACGTGGATGCGTCGCGTTCGGGCGAGCCGTACTCATCGAGTCGCAGCTGGGGGGGAGCTGGCGGGGTCTCCGTCACGGTAGCCAGCCCGGATGTCGCGACCGCCGCAAGGAGTGTTTCCAGCGCGGCGACAGCCGCCGGCTCCGCAGCAGCCGCCGGCTCCACGGCAGCCGTCGGCTCCACGGCGCTAACTTGTTCTGTGGCTGGCGCTGGCGCCGGCTGCTCCACCGCCTCGACGGCTACCGCGGGGGGCGGGACGGCGGGCTGTGCGGTCGCGGGGGGCGGGGGCGGAACCACGCTGCCGGGTTGGATGGTCGCCGCAGCGGCGATGGCCAGCGCCTGCTCCTCCGTGGCGCTGACGGCGAGGGCCGGCACGTTGGTCAGGCCGGCTTTCCAGGCGGCGATCACGCGTCTCGACCCGGCCAGCACCGTGTAACCGCTTTCCTGGCGGCAGACGAGAATGGGCTGCAGAACGCCGTACCGGCGCACGGACTCGACAAGCTCCTCCATCGCCGGCCCGTCCATGTCCGCCGGCGCCTCGACACCGCGCAAGGCATCGAGCGGGATCTGCATCAGTCCATGGTTGGAGGTGGGCACGGAAGCCTTGACGGACTTGACTTCGCCCATCAGGCGACTGAGGCCGCGGCCGAGTACGGAGTTCTTCTCACTCATGGTCTGCCAGGCTCCCATTGTCGGCGACGGCCAGTGCCGGTTCGCGTGCCACGTTGGCCAGCGGCGCGGTGGCCTGGCGCGGGTTCTCGTCGGGCACGCCGAATGTCGTGGTCGCGCGGGGCATGTCCGCCAAACCCCGCCCGAGCGCCGGCCGCGGTGTGCCGCTGGCGTCCCCGCGCCGGGTCAGGAACTCGGCGGCCAGCTGGCGATAGGCCACGGCGCCCGTGCAGAAGGGGTTGTGGAGAATGATCGGCTTGCCGTGGCTCGGCGCTTCGGCCAGGCGCACGTTGCGCGGGATGACCGTCTCGTAGACCTTGTTCCCGAAATGGGTGACGACCTCCTGCACGACCTGGCGCGAGAGGTTCGTGCGCAGGTCGTACATGGTCATGACAATGCCCTCGATCTCCAGCCGCGGATTGGTGCCGCTCTCGCGCATCTGCTCGACGATGCGGGCCATGACGGTCAGCCCCTCGAGGGCGTAGTACTCGCACTGAATCGGGATGATCAGCGCCTCGCAGGCGGCCAGCACGTTCATGGTCAGCAGGCTGAGGGAGGGGGAGCAATCCACGAAGACGCAGTCGTAGGCGCCCGAGGCGACCAGGCCGGCCAGCGCGTCGCGGAGGCGGTGGAGATAGTGATCGCCGCGGGCGATCTCGATCTCCGCGCCGGCGAGGTCGATCTCCGAAGGGATCAGGTCGAGGTGCTTGACCTCCGTGGCCAGCACGGCCTGTTCGGCGGTCATCTGGCCCGTGAGCACGCGGTAGATGCTGACGCCGGATTGGCGTGCGACACCGAGCCCGCTCGTGGCGTTGGCCTGCGGGTCCATATCCACCAGCAGCATGCGCTTGCGCTTCTCCGCCAGGCAGGCGGCCAGGTTGACCGCGGTGGTGGTCTTGCCGACGCCGCCCTTCTGATTGACGATGCCAATAACGCTGGTTGCCATTAAGAATCCTGCTTTCCGTTGCTGCCAGTCGGCTTACATACCGAAAAGCAGGCCGTTCGTCACGGCGGAAAATGAAGCTACTCCCGGCCGGGCGCACCTGCGTTCTATTGACTTGCGCTCGCCCCACCGGTCGGCGCAACGTCAGTCTCGAGGTTCGGCGAGCTTGCGAGCCGTAACCCACCCGATGGTCGGCGACGTGTATTTGTCCAGCCTTCGATTTCCCATCGTCCTCGTCCTCGTCCTCGATTCCCTCGTTTGTCTCTTCGAGGACGACGACCGTTCGCTGTGCTCACTGAGGACGAGTACGATGGATCGCCTGCCTACAGCCTAACAGCCTAGACGCCCTTCCAGGGTCAATCAAACGCAGATGCGCCCTCCCGGCCCCAACCGCGGTAGCGGATGCCGAGGGCGTCGAGGCGGTCCAGGTGGGCGGGGGCGAGGCGCGCCTTGAAGTCCGACCAGTCGCGCCGCTCCCGCGCCGTCCACCCCAGTTCGGCCAGGGCGCAGATGCGCGGGTAGCTCTGGTGCTCGACATAGCGGGGCGGTTCAAGGAGGAACTCACTCCAGAGGCAGGCTTCAACCCCCATGATGCGTGCCGCCGCTTCATTCGTAAGCGTTTCACCGGCAAGCGGTTCAAAGGCGTACACCTGCTCCAGCGGAACGCGCCCCGCCCAGGTGTGGCCGCGCTCGCCCGGCGCCTGGGCCATGTCGAAATAGAGGTGGGCGCCGGGGGCCATGATAACGGGTTGCCCCCGTCTTGCGGCCGCGTAGCCCGGCGCCGCCGACTTCCACGCCATGACGGCCGTATCGGGCGCCAGTTCACCCCCGTCGAGGATCTCGTTCCAGCCGACCGCGGACTTCCCGTGCCCCCGCACGAGCGCTTCGACGCGCCGCACGAAGTCGTTCTGCAGCGCATCGGCGTCGGCGAGTTTCGCGGTGCGCATGCGCTCCCGGCAGCGGGGACAGCGGCTCCACCGGGCCTTGTTCACCTCGTCCCCGCCGATGTGGAAGTAGCGGAAGGGAAAGACCTCGCACAGCTCGCCCAGCAGCGTATCCAGCATGACGAAGTTGGGGGCATGCCCCGCGCACCAGACGTTGCGGCGGAGGCCGTGCACGCAGGTGGAGTCGTCGTCCACGGGGCAGAGGATGTCCGGGTAGGCGGCGCAGGCAGCCTGGCTGTGACCCGGCAGGTCGATCTCGGGCAGCACGTCCACGCCGCGCGCCTCGGCATAGGCCACCACCTCGCGCAGGTCGTCGCGGGTGTAGCAGCCCCCATAGCGCGGGGCGATGCGCTCCGACCCGCGGGCGTGGGGCAGGGGCGAGCCCGCGCCGCGCCAGGCCCCGACCGCGGTCAGCCGCGGATAGGCGGCGCTTTCGGGCCGCCACCCCTCGTCGTCGGAAAGGTGCCAGTGGAAGACGTTCAGCTTGTGGAAGGCCAGCCAGTCGATGTAGCGGCGGATGAACGGTGGCGGGAAGAACGTGCGGGCGCAGTCGAGCAGCATGCCGCGCCAGGCGAAGCGGGGGCGGTCGGTGACCGCGACACACGGAGCCGTCCAGGCGGCGCCGGGCTGAACGCGCGCGCCCAGGATCTCCGGCGGGAAGAGCTGCCGGAGCGTCTGGAAGGCGTGAAAGAGGCCGCGCGGGGCGGCGGCTCTCAGCGTGACGCCGTCGGGAGTGACGTCAAGCTGGTACCCCTCGGGTGTGAGCGGGGCGAGGGCGGCGTCGAGGGCGAAGCGGATCGCCGGGACGGAGGACGGGGCGTCGGAGACCACTGGCAGCGCGTAACCGGTCGCCGGACGGCACTGGGCCGCGCACAGTTCGGCCACCGCCCGAGCCGGCGCGGCGGCCGTGCAGACGGTGGCCGGCGCGAGCACGCAGGCGCCGGGGCGGGATTCGACGCGCAGCGGCCAGGGGACAAGCGAAAGCGATGGCGTGGTCATGGCGGTGTTGGCGCTCAGGTTGGCGGCTCTTCCGCCATGTGGATGGCGATGATTGTGGACCCGGTTTCCCACCGTTCGAGGGTCTTGATGTCCTTGCGGAGCTGTGCGCTGCGGGTGGCCAGCACGAGGTCCTCGTCGCCGCCCGGCTGCGCGAGCTGCGCGTCGAGCGTGCGGCACTGCCGCTGCAGGTGCCGGGTCCAGAGCCGCAGGATGGCCTCCCTGAGGGCCTGGGCGTGGGTTGCCTCCTCGCCGCGCAGGCGGAGGGGCGCGCCCATGACCGCGCCGGCGAACTCGCGCAGGCCGGGCTCGGCGGCCTGGTCCACGGCGGCCTCGAACGCGTGGTGGTCTTCGTGCGGCGACAGGCAGAGCGCGACGAAGGCACGCGCCGGGGGGTAGCGCAGCAGCTCGAGCGGGAGATGCTGGCGCACCAGGTCGAGCAGGCTGGCATCCGCCAGCACGTGCGCGAGATGTTCGCAAACGGCCCGCTCTTCGCGCGTGTAGCTGGCGGGCAGCCCCCCGTCGTCATCCGGGGCGCCGTACGTGTCGGCCTCGGCGTCGATGTCGGGCGGCGGCTGATCGGGCGGGCCGTCGTGAGCGCGCTCCCGCTCCTGGCGGCGGGATTCGGTGCGAGCCTGCTGCGTCTTCAGGCGCTCCTCCACGGGCGCCAGGTCCGCGCTGAGGGCGGAGGGCGGCACGTTGAGTTCGGCGGCGGCCTCCTCGAGCAGTTTCGCGCGCTGCACGGCGTTCGGGCTGTGGCTGATCGTTTCGAGCAGCGCGCGGGAAACGCGCGTAACGGTGGCCGTGCTGTCCGGGTCGGTTTCGCGACCGCGCAGGACGCGGGCCTGGAAGCGGATGACGGAGAGGGCCTGGTCGAGCACCTGCTGGAAGGCGTCGCGCCCCTGCTTCAGGATGTACGCGTCGGGGTCGGCGCCGGGCGGCAGCTGGGCCACGCGCACGAGCAGCCCCTGGTCCATGAAGATGACCGCGGTGCGCACGGAGGCGTCCTGGCCGGCCTTGTCGGGGTCGAAGCAGATCACGACGCCGTCGGCGTAGCGCTTCAGGATGGCGGCGTGGTCGGTGGTGAAGGCCGTACCCTGCGAGGCGACGGCGTGGCGGAAGCCGGCCTGGTGGCAGCGGATGACGTCGATCTGCCCCTCGCACACCAGCGCCTCGCGGCCGGGGTGGCTGACGATGTGCTGGCGCGCCTTGTCGAAGGCATAGAGGACGCGGCTTTTGCGGAAGATCGGGGTTTCAGGGCTGTTGAGATACTTCGCGGCTTTCGGATTCTTCTCCATCAGGCGCCCGCTGAAGCCGATGACGCGACTCTGTCCGTCCTGGATGGGGAACATGACGCGGTTGCGGAAGCGGTCGTAAAGCCGGCTGCGGGTGTCGGAATCGTCGGAGCGGGTCAGCACGCCGGCGGCGACGAGCTGCTCGGGCGTGTACTTGTGCTTGGCGCCCCATTCGAGCGTGGCGTCCCAGCGGTCCGGCGCGAAGCCGATGCGGAAGGCGGCGACGGTAGCGGCGTCGAGCTGACGCTCCGCGAGGTAGGCGCGCGCAACCTCGCCGACCTCGGGGTGCTGGAGGCAGCGCTCGTAGAACTCGGTCAGCTCGCCGTGCAGCTTGTAGAGCCGGTCGCGGTCGGCGCGGACGGTGTCGTCCTCCTCTTCGAAATCGATCGGCAGCCCGGCGCGCTGGGCGAGGATCTTGACCGCGGTGACGAAGTCCACGCCCTGGTGCTTCATCAGGAACGTGAAGACGTTGCCGCCTGCGCCGCAGCCGAAGCATTTGAAGCTCTGCCGCTGCGGGTTGACGGTGAAGGAGGGCGTTTTCTCCTGGTGGAACGGGCAGCAGGCCTTGAACGAGCCGCCTGTGCGCTTGAGCGTCACGTGCTGGCCAATGACGTCCACGATGTCGCTGCGGAAGCGCACCTCCTCGATCACGCGTTCTGGAATGCCGTATGCCACGGCGGGGTTTATACCTCATCGGGAGGGACGGGGCAAACAAGATGGCGGGAGTGTCGGGCGCGCCTGCAGAATGCTGCAATCGCACAGCATTCAGCCTGGGAAGGGCATATGTAGAACCGCTGATGCACGCTAATAGACGCTAATCGCCAACAGGATGCAAGAGAGCACGCTTGCACCCAACTGGTGAACGTTTCTGGAGACTCGGCTGCAGTGCCTCCAATCGCGATTCCTTCGAGAATCCTCGCATTAGCGTCACATTAGCGTTCATTAGCGGTGTAACCAACTGTGACTCCTGACTACTGACTTCTGGACCCCTGCGGCTTCTCGATCAGCACCACGGGCCGGAGGATCCCGCCGAGGGAGAGCTCGGTCATCCGCGTGTGGTCCACGCGCAGGGCGAGGACGTTCTCGCCCGGCTGCACGGCCGCGGTCACGTCCACCTCGAAGGGTGTGCGCGCTTTCGCCTGGCCTTCGTGCGCGCCTGCGGCAGGCTGTGCGGCCGTGCCGGCAGGGGTCTTGCCCGCGGGTGCGTCCTTCTTCGCGTCCGCGCGCGGCGGAAGGACGTCGAGCTTCCGGCCGTTCACGTAGACTTCGCTCGTGCCGTCCACCTCGCCGAAGAAAAGCGTCAGCGCGGCGTGTTGCGGCGGCACGGTGAAGCGTGTGCGATACCACAGCACCGTGGTCTTGTCGTAGCCCTGCGCGTCGAGCGTGGTGTCGTATGTCGCGACGAACGGCCACGCGCCGTCGCTGAAGTCGGCGCGGTGGAAACCCTGGTCCCTGCCGGCGTCGGCCTCGTCGAGGCTGAAGCGCCAGCGGTCCGGCATGACCGCCAGCACGCGGTTCGGCGCGGCGGTGGCGGCTGCGCCCTGGCGCACGGTCTTGGCGAGAAAGCGCTCCAGGTAGGAGGTGGCGTACTCGGGATTCGCCCAGCCCTTCGCAACGGCGGCGCGCAGGCGTGCCGTGGTTTGGTCGTACTCGCGGAGCGCCGCGGCGAAGTCGCCGCGATTCAGCGCTTCGCAGAGCGTGCGGTAGGCGCGCGCGCTCCGGAGGCCCTCGGCATGGAGGGCGACGCGCTGCTCGCAGGTCGCGTTGCCCTGCGCCGCCGCCGCGGCTTTCGCGAGCAGGTCTTCGCATTGCGCCAGGAACTCCGGCGTGAAGATCTGCGCGAGCCCGAAGAAGCCGCCCGCGTGCGAGGCGAGGCGCTGCTGCGCGGCGTCGAGGCCCAGCCAATACGCCCGCATGTGCGGCGCGGCCTGCGGTCCGTAGAACTTGAGCCAGTAGTCCTCCATGATCGCGGCGGCGTCCGCGTGCGGGTCGTAGGCGAGGCGCAGGCTGAGGTAGATCTGCGGCCCGTAGATGTGCCAGTTGGAGAGCACCTCGATGGTCATGTAGGAAAGGCCCTTCTCCGAGAGGTACGGGAATTCCTTCCTGCACGCGCTGAACTTGAAGAACGGCAGCGTGCCGTCCGCGAGGTTGTACATGTAGTTGTAGTAACCCAGCCGGCTGGCCACGCCCGCCCAGCCGTCGATCATGGCCAGCTGCTGTGCGCGCGACGCGCAGCCGGGCTGGCCGATCGGGTGGGTGCGGCAGTAGCGGATCGGGGCGATCATCGCGCAGAGATTCGTGGCGAGGGGCCGTCGCACCGTCGGCGGCTGCGTGTAATCGGCGTAGCAGTAGAAGCTCAGCACGGACTCCGGCTGCGTTTGGGCAACCCTGCGCGCGACCCAGTCGAAGAAGTCCACGTAGCGGTCGGATACGGAGACGGCGCCGCTCGACGGCTCCAGCGCGGCCGGGTTGTCCTGTGCCCGGCAGGCGGGGCACTGGCAGTAGCCGCGGCCGTCCGTGGGCGAGAGCGACGGGTTGCGCGTGCCGTGTGCGATGGTCGCGACGACTTGCGCCGCGAAGTGCTCGCGCAGGTCGGGATTCGAGGTGCAAATCCAGCCGCCCGCCTTGCGCTGCCCGTCCGCGCCCATCGCGAAGAACTCCGGGCGCCCGGCGAAGAGCGCGGGCGATACGTAGTGGCCCCACGCGTGCGAGTGGACGAACGGCTCTCCGCCCGCCCCGTTCCACGCCTTCCAAAGCCGGGCGTTCCACGACGGCCCCTTGGGGTTGCGCCACAGCAGGCCGGGTTTCTCGGTGATGCTCAGGGCCCCGACCGTCAGCGTGGTCGAGCGCGGGAAGACTTCGCCCAGCGGGCCGTCCATCAGGTAGCGGCATCCCAGCTCCTCGAGGAACCGGCAGACCGCCTTCAGCGTCGCAGCCTCGCTCTGCCCCGCGATGAGCACACCCCGCGCGTCCGTCGCGATGCGGAGGCCCTCGCGGCTCGGGCTGGCAATCGCGTTGAGCTTGAGCCCCGCCTGCTCCGCGGCGCGTCCGACGTAGATGGCCGGCCGGCCTTCGACGGCCTTGTCGGAGACCGGCAGTTCCACGTCGGTGATCTTCTCGATCCACTCGGCCAGCACGCGCACGGCGAGCGCCTCATCGCCGTCCGCCGCCGGGGTCTTGCGCCCGGGCGCTTTGCCCTTCGCGGGAGCCGGCGCGGCCGCCTCGTGCGGGCCGAGCGCCACAATCGTCGCGACGGGTTGGCCATCCCGGACCAGGTCGAGCGCGCCCGGCGTCTCCGCCGCGCACACATTGCCGCCTGCCGTGACCAGTTGCATGGCGGCGAACGCCAGCACCGCGCGCAGGATCGCGCGCCCGGCCGCTTGCAGGCGAAACGCCCGTGGAATGGCTGCCATAGGGCCTCCGGGGTGAATTCAGAATTCAGTAGTCAGCATCCAGACCAGGTTT
>CAYOBW010000296.1:0-9128 GCA_964402115.1 uncultured Victivallales bacterium | reverse complement strand
TGTGCGCTGCCTGTCCCCCGCGTCACCGTGGGGGCTACGGGAGAGGCAAGGGATGCGACCGGGCGACCGCGCCGTAACGCCTCAGTGACAGCAGGGGGCTTACATGGCACCTAACGGCCGGGACGGCCGTCTCCATCGCGTGGGCAGGCGACGAGGCGTGGAGACGGCGGTCCCCGCCGTTATCGCCCTCCCCCTCGCGTTACTGAGAAGCTGTGAAGAAATCGCGGACGACACGGAGGTCGTCCCTCCAGGAGGCGAGAACAGGCGTTTTCTCGCGCATTCTGGAGGGTCGGGCTCCGTCCCGACCGTCCGGCTTCGATTTCTTCACAGCTTCTGAGGCGTTACACCGCGTCTCAATCTCCGCTGGCATTCGCGGAACAGGCGTGCTATCCCTTGCGTATATGGGAAAGGAGTGCCAATCACGATGAAAGCCCTGGTCAAGAAAGAGCGCGCGCCCGGTCTCTGGCTGGAAGAGGTGCCTGTCCCTGAAATCGGCATCAACGATGTGCTCATCAAGATCCACAAGACCTCGATCTGCGGCACGGATGTCCACATCTGGAACTGGGACGAGTGGGCGCAGAAGACGATTCCCGTACCCATGGTGACTGGCCACGAGTTCGTCGGCGCCGTCGCCGCCATGGGCAGCAATGTGACGGATTTGAAGATCGGCGACGTGGTGTCGGGCGAGGGCCATATCGTGTGCGGACGCTGCCGCAACTGCCTCGCCGGCCGCCGCCACCTGTGCAAGGACACGAGCGGCGTGGGCGTCAACCGCCCCGGCTGCTTTGCCGAGTACCTCGCGATCCCCGTGACCAACGTCTGGCCCGCGGACCCGACCCTGCCGCTGGAGATCCTGTCCATTTTCGACCCCTTCGGCAACGCGACGCACACGGCCCTCCAGTTCAAGGTGCTGGGCGAGGACGTGCTCGTCACCGGCGCGGGCCCGATCGGCATCATGGCCGCCGCGATCGCCAACCATGCGGGCGCGCGCAACGTGGTCATCACCGACCGCAATCCCTACCGCCTCGAGCTGGCGCGCAAGCTGGGTGTGACCCGGGCCGTCGACATCACGAAGCAAACCCTGCCCGAGGTGCTCAAGGAGCTGCGCATGAAGGAGGGGTTCGACGTGGGCCTGGAGATGTCCGGCAACGGGGCGGCCCTGCGCGGTATGATCGACAACATGTGCCACGGCGGGCGCATCGCCATCCTCGGCATTCCGGAGCCCAATCTCGTGATCGACTGGAACAAGGTGGTCTTCAGCATGCTGACCCTGCGCGGGATCTACGGCCGCGAGATGTACGAAACCTGGTACATGATGACCTCCATGCTCAAGTCCGGCCTGGATATCTCGCCGATCATCACCCACCGCTTCCCCTACACGGAGTTCAAGCAGGGCTTCGAGGTCATGCGCTCCGGCCAGTCCGGCAAAGTCATCCTGGACTGGACGGTGTGAGGGATGAACGCACGCAACCGTGAGGCTGGCTTCCGTACGGACCCTGAGGGATCGTCAGCGGGATGGCGCGCGGCGACGCCGGCAATCGCCGTCGCCCTGGCCGCAACCGTCGCGACCGCTGCCGCACCCGACATCCGCCAGGCCGGGTACGGGGCGCGGCTGCCGGGCGACGACGCGGCGGCCGTGGTGTGGTGGGCGTCGTCAGGTTGGAAGGTGGGCGCCGACAAGCCCGCGCCGACGAACCTCAGCGCCGCCGCCACCGTCGCTGCCGCGCGCAACGAGGCCGAGGCGGTCCAGCTGGTTGTCACTCCCGCGCGCCCGCTGACGAACTTCACCGCCGCGGGCGCCGCCCTGGCCGGTCCTGCGGGGGCGGTGCTGCCGGCTTCGGCCATCGAGCTGCTGCGCGTGCAGTATGTGAACGTGACCGAGCCCACGGACGCCGCCTCGCCCCCCGGGCTGTGGCCGGATCCCCTGCCGCCGCTGCGGGCGCCGCTGACGCTCGCCGCCGGCGTCAACCAGCCGCTCTGGGTGCGCGTGCGCGTGCCGCGCGGCGCGCCGCCGGGCGTCTACACGGGCGCCGTGCAGCTCGCCGCGGCCAACTGGTCGGCGCGCGCGCCGCTGCGCGTGGAGGTCTACGGCTTCACCCTGCCCGACCGCCTGACCTGCACCACCGCCTTCGGCTTCTCGCCCTGGACCGTCTTTCGCTACCACAAGCCGGCCGACGACACCCAGCGGCGCGCCCTCCTTGACCGCTACTGGGCCACCTTCGCCGCGCACCACATTTCCCCTTACGACCCCGCCCCCCTCGACCCGCTGCGCGTCACGTGGCCGGACGTGCAGCAGCCGCCCGCGCCCCTGGACAACTGGTCGGACGCGCGCGTGGTCACCAACGAAGTGCGCGACGGCCGCGGCGCGCTGGCGCTGTTCGACGACAACCCCAAGCTCTGCGTGGGGGCCGCCTACAAGCCCCTGCTCGCCATCCCGCCCGGCGGCTTCCGGCTGCGGTTCGACTACCGCACCGCGCTGCCGGACCACACGTTCCTCGTCTCGCTCGGCCACCATGACGGCAACGGGCGCTGGATGTCGGGCTGCAATCGCGATATCGCCCTGCGCGGCAACGGGCGGTGGCAGGCGTTCGACGAGGCGCTCACCACGTTCCCGGCGGACGCGCGCAGCGTCGGCCTGCGCTTATATGCCACCGACTGGACCGAGAGCGGCGAGCACACGGGGCTGGTCTGGTTCGACAACGTGGCCCTGCTGCCGGCCGGCGGCACGTCGAACCTGCTGACCGGCGGCGATTTCGAGCCGCGGGACTGGACGCGCGGCGGCCCGGCCACGAACGGGCTGCGCGTGGCGTTCGACTTCGCCGCGTGGGACAGCGCCCTGCAGCGGGCGGTGGACACGTTCCACTTCAACTCCTTCCGGCTCGACGTCCCGGGCATGGGCGGCGGCACGTACGAGGGGCACACCGTACCCGTCCTGCGCGGCTTCCCGGAAGCCTCTCCCGTCTACCAGGCGCTGTTCGGCTCCTACCTTGGGCAGGTCGAGGCGCACCTGCGCAAGCGGGGTTGGCTGGACGAGGCCTATGTCTACTGGTTCGACGAACCCGGCCGGGAACAGTACCCGTTTGTTCGGGCGGGCTTCGAGCGGCTTAAGCGCGTCGCGCCGCAGATCGGGCGCATGCTGACCGAGCAACCCGAGCCGGGGCTCTACGGCGGGCCGGATATCTGGTGCCCGATCACGCCCGAGTACGACCACGTTCGGGCGGAAGAGCGGCGGCGGCAGGGCGAGCGGTTCTGGTGGTATGTGTGCTGCGGGCCGAAGGCCCCGCAGACCGGCCTCTTCCTCGATCACGCCGGCACGGAGCTGCGCGTGTGGCTGTGGCAGACCTGGGCGCGCGGCATTACGGGTGTGCTCGTGTGGGAGACGGTGTACTGGACCAGCCACACGGCCTATCCCGCAGGGCCGCAGAACCCCTACGCCGACCCGATGAGCTGGACCAGCGGCGCGGGCCTCGCGGCCGGCCAGCGGCGCAAGTGGGGCAATGGCGACGGCCGCTTCCTCTATCCGCCGGAAGCCGCCGCCGCGGGCACGCAGGCCGGCCCCGTATTGGACGGGCCCGTGGACTCGATCCGCTGGGAGATGCTGCGCGACGGGCTCGAGGATTACGAGTACCTGGCGCTCCTGCGCGCGCGCCTCGCGCAGGCGGGCGCGACCCTGACGGCGGAGCGCCGCGCCGAGCTCGAGGCGCTCCTGAACGTGCCGCCGGCCATCACGACCGACCTGCAGACCTTCACGAAAGACCCCGCGCCGATCGAAGCCCACCGCGCCCGTCTGGCCCGGGCCCTGGCGGCCTGGCCGGAGTAGGGGGGCGTCACTCCGCCGGGGCGATCGTCACCGTATGCCGCACGGGCGTCACGGCGGCCGGCACGGCGGCGGCGGACGCCTTCACCTTGTCGACCAGCTTGGTCGCGAGCTTCTGCACCGTCTCCTGTTCATCGGGCAGCATGCGGGCGTAGTTCGGCAGGTCATGCAGGCACTGCTTCAACGCCGGCGTCTCCTGCTGCTGCTTCTCGCGGATCTTCTGCTCCACCTTGCGGAACGGCTCGGCGAACGGATTGTCCAGGAATTCCGCGGCGAGGTTGATCCCCTTGGCCAGGTCGGCGGCGGCGAAGACCTTGGACTCCGCCCCCCACGTCACCTTGAGCTGCGCGGGGGTCGCCCCCGTGACGACCAGCCGGAAGCGGTTCAGCTCCTCGTTGAAGGGCAGGAAGGGGAGCACGCTGCGCGTGGCGTCCGGCGAGTTGGGCTGGCCTTGGAAGCAGAACGGGTAGCGCGTGCTCTCGAGTTCGACGGCGCCGTTCTGGCAGGCCAACACCTTGTGCCCGTCGCTGGCCTCGGCGGAGCCCTTCGCGAGGTCGACGGTGACCGTGCCGATGTTGCCGTCGCAGCCGAGCGCCTTCAGGAAGGCGTAGGCCATGACAAGGTGCCCGTTCGCGGCGGGGTGCACGCCGTCGCCGCCCCCGACGTGGTAGGCCTGGCCGTACTGCGCCTTCGCCTTGGTCATGACCTCCAGCATGGGGTCGTAGACGTTCGCGAAGACGACGCCCTCCTCGGCGGCGACGGCGCGCGCGATGTCGCGCAAGGCGGCCAGCGTCTGGTTGTACATGGTGGCCTGCGGCGGGTCGCGCCGGTAGGTGTCGCTGTCCACGACGCCGGGCGAACCGACGAGGATGAGCCTCACGCCGGCCTTCTTGAAGCTCTGCACGACCTGCTGCTGGTTGCGGCGATAGGCCTTGCCCTTGTCCTCGGTCATCGGCGAGTAGCCGCCGTCGTTCATGCCGTAGCAGGTCGTGGCCACGCTGAAGCCGAACGGGAGCACGTCGTTGGCCATGCGGCCGGCAAAGCCGCCGGCCTGCTCGCCGCCCCAGCCGAACTGGACCGCGCGCAGGCCCGCCGCCGGCCGGCACATGAGGAGGTAGTCCTCGATGAACACGGAGTACTGCTTCTGCTCGGTGATCGAGTCGCCGCAAACCGCCACGAAGTCGCCCTCGCGCAACAGGTTCTCCGCCCTGCTCCCGAACCCGGCCAGTAAGATCGCCGCCAGCATGATTCCCAGCATCCTGCGCATGAGCCCCTCCCGATGGTTGATCGTGATGTTCCGTCCGCGGGCGCCAAGTCCGCCTGAAATGACGCTATCACACACCCTCCGCGAACGCCACAACAACGCGCCCGTGCGACGGACGAGGGGCGCATTCCACCTCCGTAGGGGTTCGTTTGAGGGACGAGGAGCGGAATCATCGGCCGTCCGGATGGCCTCTGTCGGTGGTGTCGGCGAGGACCCCATCGATAGATCGCAACCGTCCCAGCGGGTTCACGACAAAGTTGACGGCGTAGTTGGATGCGGTGTGGTTCACGACGAAGTTCTCGGGGTAAGTTGGCCCCTCGGGCTTATCAGGCATACCCTTTCCTCGCTGTCAACACACCGTATACGGCCTTCTGCTGCGTGAACCTTGTCGAGAACTATACCGAATCCGACTACGTCGTCAACTTCGTCGTGAACAACTTGGCGTGTCAAATCGACCGCTCCCGCTGTCGACGAGGCTACAGACCCTACGGAGTTGATATGCGCCCACGGACGAGGGGACCCCCGCGGGCGCGGAACGGGCGCTCCGAGGCTGAAGCGTGACAACTTGTCCAACGATTACCGCCCTGCGAGGCGCTATCGCTTTGCCGTGTTCGGCAGCGGCGGCGACAATGCCGCGATCCACGTTCTTGTCCAGCCCGCGGACGGTGTCCCACCAGTCGACGAGGAACGCATCCAGCCCCGCTGCTTGCGCAAGCCGCACGTGCCACTCGGCGACATGCGGATCGGCACTGTCATAGAACCCCGCGAGCGGTCGAGCAGCGGTCGCGAGCGGGGGTTCACCGTCACGGCGATCCTGCTGCGCAGCGGCATTGGTCGCCGATGCGGGATAGGTCCAGTGCCGCCACGGATCGTGCGCGTTGGTGGCGGCGCGATACCAGCAGTAGTAGGCGGCAAAGAGCATCGGCTTTGCCGTGGCATCGGCGCGCGAAACGCTTTGCAACCACTCGCGCATCCGCCGCCGCTCGGGCACGTCGCGCAGCACGACTTCCGCGGTGTGATTGACGTAGGGCAAGTCCAGGATGGTCATGCGCGCCTGCGGGTGATTCGTCGCGAGGAACGGTCTGGTTCCTTCCGCGTCAGTCAACGGAACCAGGCCGAGCGCCTGCTTTGCCTCCGCGAACGTCCCGAGATGCTTCTCGGCGACCGCCGCGAGCAGGTTCGCAGCGCTGCCGCGGGGCAACCTGGATGTGTACTCGCCACAGACGAATTGCGGGATGTTGCCCAGCCGGCGCAGACGCTCCGGCGCACCGGCCTGCTCCTGCGGCGTCATGCCCCATGCCGTGTGTTCGTCGTCGTAGTGACTGAGCGGCAGCATCGCCCGCCAGAGCCTCGCGATCTCTTCGTCGTGCAGCCCGATGTAGTTGCAGGCGACCGCGCCGCGGGAATGGCCGACGAGTATGACTCGTGAAGAATCGCCGCCCCACTGCCGGCAAATCGCAGGCACGGCCTCCTTCGCGTACGCAATAGTGGCCGCGACATCGCCCCACCACCAGTTCGTGTCGGCTTTGCGATCGCGTCCGACATATGGCAACACGGCCCAGATGAACCCCTTCCCCCCGCTCAGGCCGTAGCCCAAACCGCCGCCATCCCGCACGCGCCGCGTGTTGCCCTGGTATTCGATAATGACCGGGAAGCGCTGCTCCGGCATCCAGTCCGTTGGCAGATAGAGCGCATGCGCGACTTCCGTTCCCGCATACGCCGGCAGCGCCTGCAGCACCATCTTCCCCGGCGATGGGCTTGCGTCAGTGATGATGGGATTCTGCAAGTCAGCCGGAACCGTCAGCAGGTCGGGACTTCCGTCCGCGCATGCACTCGCGGTGCAGTAGGCGAGGAGGGCCAGTGCCGTGGAACAGAACGTGAATGTGAGGCGTTGCTCAGTCACGGGGCGTCTCATGCGCGGCGATTTCGCAAGCCGCTCTTCGTGAAGCGGCTTCACACCATAGGCGCCCCGCCAGATGAATCGAAACCAGAAACCCCGTAACTCGGGCCTAATCTGCATCTGACTGTTTCCTTTCCAGAACGGCGGCTCGTTCAACACAGTACCCAGCCATTAGACGCGCAGGAAGATCTTCCGCGGATGGAGTGAACGCACCAACCCGAAGGCCAGCAGCAGGCCAACCACCGCGGCCAGCAAGTCGCCGCAACCTTTCGCGGTGTGTGCCTCCACAAACTGCCGCACGTTGCCGCCGACCAAACGCATGGCGATGCCCTGGAATCCGCCGAGAAGGTTGTCGGCGAGGTAGATCGCGATGGCGTTCGTTCCCATCCACACGAACGGCAGGCACCATGCGCGGACCTGCCACACGTCCACCACCAGGTAGAAGACACCCAGCAGGACCGCACTGTAGCCGCCGGCGGCTTGGCCTGCGCCTGCGTCTCGTTCTTGCCCACCTTGCCGTGCTCCAGGTGCACGTCGGGAAACGGCACGAACATGATCAGCGCCCAGTATAGCGCGAGGCAGAACGCCGTTGCGACGACGATGCCGTTGCGCGGCAGCAGGACATGCAGGTTCGCCGCGACGAAGTAACACAGCGCGATGCGCGGCAGCACGCCGGCGAGTTGCACGTCCGGCCACACACGCGTCACTCCGCCGTAATAGAAAATGCCTAGGACGAAGAGCAGCGCGCTGCGTTTCACGATGCGGACGAACGCGCCTTTTCGCCCGCTCGTCGCGCGTTTCATCGTTCGTTCATGTGCATCCGACGTTCGCGAACAGCCTCCGGTCGCACTGGTCTATTGCGGCCCGATAACGTTGGCCGCCTTCTCGCGTTGCACCGCCTGCGCGTGGATTACCGCCTCGGCCTGCTTCACCGGCTCCGGCCACTGGAACGTGGGCGCCGTCGCCGGGTCATAGCCGGCCAGGTGGCCCGTCAGGCGTGTGGCGGGCTTGGTGTAGGCTGGCGCGTCGTCGCCAAACACTTCGCGGCACAGCGCGGCGAGCGCGGGATCGTATGTGATAAGCTGCGCCCGCGTATGGACGTGATTGTGGTCGAAATCGTTGAAGCGGTTGTGCCGTACCAGGCCGCCACGCCGACGGCGAAGTACTCGTGATGGTTCAACGCCGCGTATTTGCCTTTCCACAGCCCGACCTTCATCGCCGCCTCGTAGGCGGCCTTGAGACGCCCGTCGAAGGCCGGGTCCGCGTTCACCATGCCGCGGAGGTGCATGTTGTGGGCAAACTCATGGATGAGGATGCACTCCTTGCTGTAGGGGTCGCCGGGGTAACCGAGCAGGTTCTCCTCGCCGGTCGAGCAGTACGGGTCGGTCTCGCTGCCGCCCATGCCGCGAGCCCGCGCGTCCCAGAAGTCCTTCGCCGAAACCTGGTCGCAACCCGGAGCCTTCCCCTCCGCCAGGCGGGCGAACTCCGGCAAATCGGTGGTGTATTCATTGTGGCCCATGATGCAGAGTCGCGCCCCGCTCTTAATCATCGCCGCGCGCACCTCCGGGCGATTCGCGAGCATCATATTCACGATGAAGGCGGCCTCCTTGAGCGCTACGTCCGCAGAGATGCACGGGGAAAGATTGTCAATCTCGGGCAACCACATCGCCGGATGGATGGATTCTGCGGAATGGTCAAGTTGGAAGGTGAAAATCGTGCGTCCGGGAACATATTATGTCATGCTCGATTCCAGCGCAATGGCGGGAGAAAGCGAAGTGACCGTCACCGCACATGACGCTACGTTCACCGGCAAGTTCCAGAAGACCGAAAACTGGGACGATTACAAGACGGTCAGCAGAGGGCAACTGACTTTCAAGGAGTCCGGC
Source organism: uncultured Victivallales bacterium (assembly GCA_964402115.1). Classification (GTDB taxonomy): domain Bacteria; phylum Verrucomicrobiota; class Kiritimatiellia; order UBA8416; family CAYOBW01; genus CAYOBW01. Next base: position 261 of record CAYOBW010000296.1, on the reverse strand, counting down.
GTGTTTACGCTGAGCTTAAAGCCGGCCAGTGCCGCGACCTGGCGGCCGCTCAATCTGATAAATGTTGTTCTGAAACCAAAGAAAGAGTCGGCCCAGCGATTAGACCTATGAAAAGTAAAACACAAAAGACGTTCACACGGATGGCCGTGGCCTTACTGCTGGCCCTGCCGTGCATGGCGGCCGACCTGCCGCCGGATCTCACCCGTGGTGGTAAGCCGGACACTGAACAACGTTGGACCCTGGGTGCCACCGGCGCGCGGG
>CAYOBW010000295.1:0-9172 GCA_964402115.1 uncultured Victivallales bacterium | reverse complement strand
CCGAAGGGGCCGCCGGGCAGACGGAATGGGTGATCATGGAGCACGACGGCCCCGGCTGCATCACGAAGATGTGGACGCCGTTCTTCTACTTCGGCTTCCATGAGCGCAAGGGGCCCAACGTCCGCGTCTACCTGGACGGCGAAACGACGCCGGTGCTGGATGATTCGTTCATCGAACTCCTGACCGGCCGGGGTTCCCTCCAGCCTCCCTTTGCCGCGCTGACGGCCCGCGCCGGCAACACCTACCTGCCCATCCCGTTCGCGAAGCGCTGCAAGGTGTCGCTGACGGCCAAACCGTTCTACCACATCATCAACTACCGGGCGTATGCGCCGGGAACCGCCGTGACCTCGTTTCGCAAGGAGCAGCTGCAAACCCTCGCTCCCGCCCTGGCCGCCGCGGGCAAGGCGCTCTACGCGGCGGCGCCGGTCCCGGCGGAGCCGACCGCCACCCGGAGCTTTGCCCTCGCCCCCGGCGGCACGGCGCGCAGCGAGTTTCCCGCCGGCCCGGCGGCGGTCGGCTGGTTTTCGCTGCGCCTGACGCCCGCCCAGGCCGGCGACACTGCGTGCCTGCGTTCGACCGTGCTCACCGTCCAGTGCGACGGGGCGCAGACGGTCTGGTGCCCGGTCGGCGACTTCTTCTCCTGCGCGGATGCCCTGCATCCTTTCCACACCTGGCAGCGCAGCGTGACGGCCGACGGCGCCCTGGTGTGCCGCTGGCCCATGCCGTACCGGCAGACGGCCGCGCTGGCGCTGGAGAACCGCGGCCGGCAGAGCGTGAGCGTCGACCTCGGTTACGGCCTGCGTCCGTGGCAGTGGGACGAGCGCTCCCTGCACTTCCACGCCAACTGGCGACCCGACGAGCTGCTGCCGGGCACGCCGTTCGTGGACTGGAACTTCATCGACATCCGCGGCCGGGGGGTCTTCGTCGGCGACACGTGGACGGTGTTGAATCCGACGCAGGGCTGGTGGGGCGAGGGGGATGAGAAGATCTACGTGGACGGCGCGTGGGACAAGGGGTTTCCGACCCACTTCGGCACGGGGACCGAGGACTACTACGGCTGGGCCGGCGGCGTGGTGCCGACGCGGCAGGACGAGTTCGACGAGCCGTTCCTCGCCAACGTCCGCATCGGCGGCGTGGATGGCAACCGGACCCGCGGCTTCAATATCTGCAGCCGCACCCGGGTGCTCGACGCCATCCCCTTCGCCAGCCGGCTCTGCTTCGACATGGAGGTCTCGCCCGGGACGGATCAGCGCCGCCCCTCCGACTTCATGGGCTACTCCGCGGTGATGTTCTGGTACGCGCAGCCCGGCGCCACCCACAACCGCCCGCCCCAGCCGGACGCCGCAGGCCGGCCGATCATGGCGCTGGCCGACCTCCAGGCGCGGGCGGCGGCGGTCGATGGCGTGCCGAAGCCGGCGGCGGCGCGCGCCATCGGCGCCGGCGGCTGCGAGTTCGAGCTGCTGAAGCCGACCGCCGCCACGCCGGGCTTGCAGGCGGGTCCGCAGCGTCCGGCCGAGAGCTTCAACCCGGCCCAGTGGAGCGGCGAGCAGCACTGCTTCATCCCCTCGAAGCAGGCGGGAGACTTCGTGGAGTTCACGTTCACCGAGCAGTTCGCCCCGCGGACGCTCACCCTGTACGCGACCACCAGCTACGACTTCGGGGTAGTGCGGATCTCGGTCAACGGCAAGGTCGCCGCGGACCGGGTCGACTGCTACACCGCCGCGCCCGCCGTCCGGGCGCTCGAACTCGGCACGCACGCGCCCGTCGATAACCACTTCGTCATCCGCTGCGAACTGGTCGAGCCCAACGCCCGCGCGCGCGGCGCCAGAACGTTTATGGGGCTCGACAGCGTGCTCTTCAAGGAGGTGCCCAAGCCATGATGCGACCACCGTCTCTGTATGCCGTCCTTTCCCTGGCGCTGGCAGCCGCGGGGTTCGCGCACGCCGCCGCCGACCCCGCGCCGGGGAAGCCCAACATCGTCTACATCCTGGCCGACGACATGGGCTACGCGGACGCCGGGTTCAACGGCGGCACGGACATCCGCACGCCGCAGCTCGACAAGCTGGCCCAGGCCGGCGCCGTCCTGGAAGCGTTCTACGTGCAGCCCGTCTGTTCGCCCACGCGGGCGTCGCTGATGACGGGGCGCTACGTCGCGCACACCGGCGTCTACACCATCGTCCGGCCCAAGGCGGCGTGGGGCCTGCCGCTCGCGGAGCGGACCCTGGCCCAGGCCCTGCGGGAGGCCGGGTATGAGACCGCAATCTGCGGCAAGTGGCACCTGGGCGAGTTCGAGCGCGCGTACCTGCCGACGCAGCGCGGCTTCGATCACCAGTACGGCCACTGGTTCGGCGCGATCGACTACTTCACGCACCAGCGGGACGGCCAGCTCGACTGGCACCGGGACGATCAGCCCTGCCAGGACGAAGGCTACTCCACGCACCTGGTCGCCCGCGAAGCCTGCCGGCTCATCCGCGAGAAGGCGGCCGGCAAGCCGCTGTTCCTGTACGTGCCCTTCAACGCCGTCCATGCGCCTCACCAGGTGCCCGCGAAGTACACGGAACCCTATGCCGGCCTCAAGGGGGTGCGCCGCACGTACGCCGGCATGCTCTCCGCCATGGACGAAGCGATCGGCCAGATCGTGGCCGCGCTGGACGAGAAGGGCTTGCGCGAGAACACGCTGATCCTGTTCTCCAGCGACAACGGCGGCCCGTCCCCGGGCAAGGTGACGTCCAACGGCCCGCTGCGCGCCGGCAAGGGCACGATCTACGAGGGGGGCGTGCGCGTGTGCGCGTTCGCCTCGTGGCCCGGGCGCATTCCGGGCGGCGCCCGCATCAAAGCGCCGCTGCACATCGTGGACTGGTACCCGACGCTCGTGAAGCTGGCGGGCGGCTCGGCCGAGCAGAAGCTGCCGCTCGACGGTCGCGACATCTGGCCGGTGCTCACGCAGGGCGCGCCCTCGCCGCACGACGCGCTGCTGCTGTCCGGCACGCGGCCGGAGCAGGTGGCGATCCGCCAGGGCGACTGGAAGCTGTTGATGAAGGCCAGCGATGTCGACGCCGAAGACGCTGCCGCGACTCCCGCCGGCAAGGGCGTCCAGCTCTACAACCTGGCCGGGGATCTCGGGGAGAAGACGAACGTCGCCGCCGCGCACCCGGATGTGGTGAAGGCGCTTTCGGCCAGGCTGGCCGGGATGCTCAAGGACGCCGTGCCCCCCGGCAATGAGGCGCAGCCGGCAGGCGACGGGGCGGAGCAGCAAAAGCCGGGCGCTCAGCGCAGGCGCGGGAGGAACTGATCCATGCGACAGACACTGCTCGGAGTTTTCACGCTGCTGGCCCTGGCCGCCCCGCTGCGCGCGGAGCTTGCGCCCGCCCAGGTCAACCCGCCGCCGCGGGTCAACATCCTCCACATCCACGCCGACGATCACCGCGCGGATGGTTTGGGGGCGCTGGGCGCCCCGCTGCTCAAGACTCCCAACCTCGACACGCTGGTCGAGCGCGGCATGGTTTTCACCCACTGCTACACGCATGGCGCGATGATCGGCGCGGTCTGCCTGCCCAGCCGCACGATGCTCCTGACGGGGCGCTCGCTGTTCCGCATCCCCGGGCCCAAGGCACCCGGGGCGGCGCCGACGCTGGCGGCGGTCATCAAGTCCGCCGGCTACGAAACGTGGCACTGCGGCAAGAGCGGCAACGAGTTCAAGGCGGGCATCCAGGACTTCGACACCAACATCGTCGTGGATGACCACGGCGAGGAGTTGCGCCGCGGCTCCAGCCAGCGCCACGCCGATGCGGCTGTGAAGTTCCTCACCACGCGCGACCGGGCGAAGCCCTTCTACATCTACCTCGCCCCGCCCGTGCCGCACGATCCGCGCGTCGCGGCGCCCGAGTTCCACGGGTTGTACGACCCCGCGAAGGTGACCCTGTCGCCCGCGTTCATGCCCCAGCATCCGTGGGACAACGGCGACATGACCGTGCGCGACGAGAAACTGGCGCCGTGGCCGCGGACGCCGGAGAACACGAAGCAGCAGCTCGCCGACTACTACGCCTGTGTCACCGGCCTCGATCACCACGTCGGCCGCATCTTCGCCGCGCTGAAGGAGACGGGGCAGTGGGACCACACGATCATTGTCTTCACCGGCGACAACGGCCTTTCGCTCGGCGAGCACGGCCTGTTCGGCAAGCAGAACCTCTACGAGTTCGGGGGCATGCACGTGCCGCTGGTGCTCGCCGGCCCGGGCATCCCGAAGGGCCGCAGCGACGCGCTCGTGTACCTGATGGACCTGTTCCCGACCTTCTGCGGCTTCGCTGGCGCCCGGCTGCCGGGCGAGCTCGACGGGAAGGATCTGCGGCCGGTCATGGCCGGGAAGCAGGCGGGTGTGCGCGATGTCCTGTACACGGCTTACAAGACATGCCAGCGGGCCGTGCGGGACCAGCGGTGGAAGCTGATCCGCTACCCGTTGGTGGACCGCACCCAGCTCTTCGATCTCCAGGCCGACCCGCTCGAGTTGAACAACCTGGCGGACAAGCCTGACCACGCCGGCAAGGTTAGGGAGTTGACGGCCCTGCTGCAGAAGGAGATGAACGCCAACGCGGACGTCTGTCCGCTGCAGGTTGGCACGCCCCAGCCCGCCGCGTGGACCCCTCCGCCCGCCGGCATGGGGAACGGCAAGGTTGACGCCGGCAATCGCAAGGCGGGCAGGAAACGGTGAGAGGCCGCGCAGGCGGGCGGGGTGTGGCACATACCGTGAGGAGGGGAACCATGAGGCTGTGGAAGACATCGGTGGGTCTGTGTGCGGTTGTTTGCGGGCTCCTGGCGGGAGTGGGGGTCGGCGCGGTCGCGGCGGCGGAGTCGCCGGCGCGCAAACCCAACTTCATCCTCATCGTCACCGACGACCAGCGCTGGGATATGCTGAGTGTCGTGCAGCGGGAACAGGGCGAACGCGCCCGCTTCCCGTTCCTGAAGACGCCGAACCTCGACCGGCTCGCCGCCGAGGGGGTGCGCTTCCGCAACGCCTTCGTCGTGAACTCGCTCTGCGCACCGAGCCGGGCGACCTTCCTCACCGGCAACTACGGCCACGTGAACGGCATCGTCAACAACCGCACGCCGTTCTCGGCCGACAACGCGACCTGGTCCACCGTGCTGCGCAAGGCCGGCTACGCGACCGCCTGCATCGGCAAGTGGCACATGGGCGGGCAGCGCGAGCGGCCGGGGTTCGACTTCACCGCGAGCTTCGTCGGGCAGGGCATCTACTTCGATTGCCCGTTCCTCGTCAACGGCAGCGAAAAGAAGACCTCCGGCTACGTGGACGACGTCTCGGTGGACTACGCCCTCGATTTCATCAAGAAGAACCGCGAGCGCCCCTTCGCCATGACCGTCGGCCTCAAGGCGACGCACGGCCCCTTCTCCCCGCCCCCGCGGCGGGCGCAGGACTACGAGGGCGAGACCGCGCGCCCCGTGCCGAACCTCGGTCAGACCGCCGTCTACCGCGCCGGCGTCAGCGCCGCGCAGCTCAAGCCCGGCGAGGCGCCGGCCGTCAAGACGAACCTGGGCTACCTGCGGTGCATAGCCGGGATCGACGACAACGTGGGCCGCGTGCTGAAGGCCCTGGACGAGCTGGGCCTGGCGGAAGACACGCTGCTCGTGTTCTGCGGCGACAACGGCTACTACCTCGGCGAGCACGGCCTCGGCGACAAGCGCTCGGCCTACGAGGAGAGCCTGCGCATTCCGCTGCTGCTGCGCTACCCGCACGGCGTGAAGGCGGGGCTCGTGGACGCCATGGCGCTCAACGTCGACATGGTCCCGACCTGGCTCGACTTCGCTGGCGTCGCCGGCGCCGTGCCCACGCACGGCCGGAGCTGGCGGCCGCTGCTTGAAGGCGCCGCGCCAGCGGACTGGCGCAAGGCCTGGTTCTACTGCTACTTCCTCGAGCGGGCGTTCAGCGTCCCCATGACGACCGCCGTGCGCACGGAAACGGCGAAGCTGATCAAGTATCCCGGCCACGACGAGTGGACCGAACTGTTCGATCTCGCGGCCGACCCCTACGAGCTGAAAAACCTCTTTGCCGACCCCGCGCACGTCGAGCTGCGGAAGCGCCTGGAGGCCGAGTACGACGCGCAGGCCAGGGCGATCGGCTTCAAAGTGCCGGACGCTGCCGACAAGTCCGGCGCGGCAGGCGATGGCGCGCAGCCGCCGGCGGCGCGCAAGAACGCGTGGGTGCTCGATTACCGCTTCGACAAGGACGCGGGCGACAAGGTTGTGGATGGTTCCGGGACGGGGAGCAACGGCCAGGGGCGCGGCGTGCCGCTGGCGGAGGGGCGCGACGGCCGCAAGGCGCGCCGATTCGATGGCGCCGGCTTCATCGACGCGCCGCAGGGCCCCGCGCTCGATCCCAGCGGCGGCCCGTGGACCGTGGAGGCAACCTTCAGAGCCGAGAAACCCGATGGCATTGTCCTGGCGCGCGGCGGGAAGTCCAACGGCTACATCATCCACCTGGCGGGCGGCCGGCCGGTGTGCGGCGTGACCTCCGACAACCAGCTGACGACGGTCGCGGGAGCCGAGTCCGTTGTCGGGCGCTGGGTCACGGTGCGCGCGACGATCACGGCGGAGCGGCAGCTGGTGCTGGCCGTCGACGGCAAGGCCGCCGGCCGCGCGCAGCTCAAGGGCTTCATTGCAGCCGATCCGCATGACGGCATGGAGATCGGCGCCGACGAGCGGTCGCCCGTGATCGAGGCGCAGAAGCTCCCGCGTTTCACCGGCCTCATCGAGTCCGTGCGCCTCTTCAGCGGCGTGGCTCCGTAGGCGTTCAAGAGAACCGGAGACAAGCGTTTCACAGGCGCGAACCACCCTTCGAGCCTCGAAGGATGCATCAGATTGATGTCAGATTGATGTCTTGAATATGCATGCAGACATGGCTAGACTAAACGGATGCTCAACACATTGACATCGTCCAAATATTGCTTGACACGCCGCGGGTTATTTCGCGTACACTCCATACGAGCTTCTGGCCTGCTTGGCGTCGCCAAGCAGGCCAGAAGCTCGTATAACGAAACCTCGGGGAAAAGCTTGGACTATGGGTGCAAACTGTCCATGTTGTTTTCACAAGATGCTCATCTCCAAGACTATAGCGCCAAGAATAAACCTCGGATGAAACCTCGGATTTCACATGCCAGTAACTGCAATATATCGTGATGTATCGGCCATGGAGCCGCTGTTACCTGAAAAGGAGCGGGCGATACATGCCGAACTGACGACCAAGATACTTCTTGAGGCGGGAAAACTGTCTGCCTCCCAAATCCCTGGCAGAACGGTACAAGGCATATCTCGCGTCGTGCAGCAGATGAACAGCTACTACTCAAACCTTATCGAGGGCCATAAGACTAGCCCACTTGACGTAGAGAAGGCGCTCAACAGCAACTTTTCCATGGACCCGAAAAAGAAGGCGATGCAACAGCTCGGGTTGGCCCATATCGAAGTCGAAAGGCTCATTTCCGATAAGCTGCAAAACAATCCGCTGACCAATGTGTTCGCAAAGGAGTTTGCGCAATGGATCCATCGCGAATTCTATACGCGCCTGCCACCGGAAATGCGAATAGTCCTGGATACGAAAGAACGCGAATACCCATTGAACCCAGGCGAACTGCGCCAGTACAACGTAAACATCGGCGGTCATATCCCCCCCGACTATCCCGTCGTACCGCAGTTTCTGGACAGATTTGAGGAATTCTACCTCAGCAATAGAATCACCGCCACAAGACGACTTGTGGCTCTCGCGGCGGCTCATCAACGATTCCTGTGGATACATCCTTTCGGCGACGGCAATGGAAGGGTTGCAAGGCTTATGTCCCACGCCTTGCTTGTTCAGAACAAAATAGATGGGTTTGGGTTGTGGACGCTATCACGCGGTCTGGCGCGTTACCAAAGAGAATACTACGCATATTTGGCCGGCGCTGACGCAGGGCGCTATAACGACCTTGATGGTCGCGGCAATCTCACCGAAGCCGGACTCGCTAAATTCTGTACTTTCTTCATGCAGACCATGCTGGATCAAATAACCTTCATGACCTCCGTTCTTGACTATCAGGGACTGAAGCGCCGAATAGACAACTACGTTTATCGCAACAACGTATTCGGAAAGCACAACGATCAAGGAAAGCACTTGCTCTTTGAAGCGCTGCGCGAGGGTGAATATGCTCGCGGTGAAGCCGCGCGCTTGACTGGTTTTAAAGATACTGTCGCCAGAGAAATTCTCCAAGTGGCTTTGGACCTAGGGCTCCTGGTATCTGACGGTCCGAGAAGTCCCGTGTACTTGGGATTTCCACAGAAGATTTGTGAGGACTACTTTCCAACGCTGTTCATGCCGTCCGTATAGACGCCCCCCCCCGACGTTGGTCTCAGACAGGCGAGTGCCTCGCGGAAGCGCGTGTGCAGGGCCTTGTGGTCGAGCACATCATGAACCCACAGCCCCGGTCTCCTGTGTGCGGTGATCGCGGCGACCGTCGCTTGGTTGCCCGAACGCAGGGCCGACGGTCACTCCGCCAGCAGTGCACGCCCCAGGGCTGTCAGGTTGGGCGGCTTGACCTCCCGGCCTTCCACGTCGAGCAGGCGGCACGTGATGAACTGGCAGAGCACGCTGTTGCCTTTCGGCATTGGCATGCCGCCGCCGATGAGCACGCGGCTGCCGGGGCGGAGCAGCAGTTGAGTCTGCAAACCGTTGACGGCGAACTCCGGCTGCAACAGGGCTGTCTTCGCCATGCCGGTGGCATGACCCAGTAGCACCTCGTAGGGCCGCCAGTCACCCAGCGCCACTTGCTCGGGCATGAGTGTCACCGAGATTGTTTGCCCATCCGGCGCAATCTCCGCCAACACCGTGAGGATGCACCCGAACTCGCGCGTTTCGAAGCCGCCGGGCAGGGTGGCCACGCCGCGGACTGCGCCATTGGTCGCCGCACCCGTGAACGCTTCGCTGGTGATCTCCGTCGGATAGACCTCCTCGATCACGGCTTTGACAGTAGCTTCGTTGCCGCTCTGTGTCAGGACCGTGGGCGCCGCCTCGAGTTTGCCTCTTCCCTCCCGGTACGCGACCGCGAGTGCCTCGGACAGGGGCAGGTTCGTGCGGGCGGCGGATTCCAGCGTCGCCAGCGGGAACGACACGAACTCGACTGTGATCTGCACC
>CAYOBW010000294.1:5709-9206 GCA_964402115.1 uncultured Victivallales bacterium | reverse complement strand
CGCCATGGAGACGGCCGTCCCCGGCCGTTATGTGCAAGGAGAGCCCCCTGCATCGCTGAGAAGCTGTGAAGAACTCGCGGACGACAACGGAGGTCGTCCCTCGATTGTGAAGAACCGGCCGTTCTCTGGAGGGTCGGGCTCCGTCCCGACCGCTCTGGCAGAGGTTCTGCAGGAGCCACACACCCAATTCGAGGCTTGTCGTTGCCCCTGACGTGCGCTAGAATAGAACTCGGATAATGGAATGGAAGGGGTCGGGCCTGCTGGCGGGGGCGCTGCGATGGACGACAGGATGTGGCCTGCGTGTCGGCCGTCGAGGCTAGTACGGAGTGTGTCTACCTTTTCGCAGACGGGTTTGTTGCCGGAAAGGATGCCATGAAGCGACAACACGTGGCGGTAATGTGTCTGTCGTCGCTAATCGCGGGGTTGTCCTTACCGGTGGCACAAGGGGCCGCTGTCACGATGACCACAGGTGACGCTGCCGGTACAACCTCGTTCAACTCGAACCTTCACTGGAGCGACGGACTGGCGCCGGCGGCGGGTAATGGTTACTCCTCCGCCTTCTTATTGCGCACGCCGGAAACCGCGAACCCATACACGTTTGCCGGTGACTCGCTCACCCTCAACACGGGCGGCACGCTCTTCTACAAAGGCAGCACCTCGACGATCACCGTGAACGCCCTCATACTCAACGGCGGACGGGTAGGGCATGGTGTGGGCGGGGCGACCCTGACGCTGGCCGGCAACATTTCGTTGACGGCGCCTTCTTCCATCGACGTCACCGCGGACTTAGGCACCCGCAACATCATCCTCACTGCGCCGATTACCGGCAGTCAGACGCTGACGTTCGCCAACACCGCTGTAGGCGGAAACGGCAAGGTGACACTGGCTGTCGACAACCCGGGCTTCAGCGGCGCCATTGTGATCGCGAGCACGTCCGTCCAGGTCGGTAATGCCGGCGCGACAGGGACGCTGGGCACCGGCGCCGTGACCATCAACAACCCCCTCTTGTTCAACCGGACGGCCGCGTTGACCGTGGCGAACATCCTGAGCGGTGGCGTCGGCGGCAGCATCACCCAAAACGGCACGGGCAAGATCACGCTGTCCGGCAACAACAGCGGCTACCTCGGGTCCGTCGTTGTGAACAACAACGGCGCGACCGGCGGGGCACTGAGCCTGTCGCACGCAAACGCGATCGGCACGTCGTCCGGGGTGACGCTGAACAACACGGGCGTGTCTGGCGGCACGGGAACCTATCTTGAACTGCAGAACGGCATTACGGTGAACAGCGTGCCGTTGAGTATGAATTCGAGCAGTGCCAGCGACCGTCGGACGGCGCTCTACAACCTCGGTGGAAACAACACCTGGGGCGGCACGATCACGTTGAACGGCAGCGGGTTGTGTCAGGCCACCGCGAACGCCGGTACCCTGACGATCAACGGCAACGTGGGCGCCGGCGGCGGGGGGTTCACAGGCACCCTGTTCGTGCGCGGCGGCGGTTCCGGTACGATCAACGGCACGCTCACGATCCCGAGCGCGACGGTCAATAAGACCGACGCCGGCACTTGGACCATCGCTTCCGCCGGCAGCAGTTGGGCGTACACCCAGGTCTCCGCGGGCACGCTGAAACCAGGTGTCAACAATGCGTTTCCGGCCTCGGCGGTGCTGACGATGGGGCAGGGAGATGGCAGCGGCGCCACGTTGGACCTGAACGGCTACAGCCTGACGGTGGCGGGGATCCGGCTGAATTCCTCGGGTGGCACCAAGACGATCACCAGCGCCACGGGGTCGCCAACCCTGACAATCAGCATGGCCGGCAGCGAGACGTATGGCGGTCGCATCGCCGATGGCGCCGCCGCGCTGAACCTGGCCAAAGACAGCGCCGGCACGCAGACGCTGAGCGGGGCCAACATTGTGTACACGGGCGCCACGACCGTCAACAACGGCAAGCTTGTTCTTTCCGATACGACCGCGTTCGCCAACGCCACCGCAGCGCAGGCGTTCAGCGTCGCCACCGGCGCCACGCTGGAGTTCGCGATCAGTTCCACGACGCAGAACTTCGGCTCCTCGGGCGGGGTCACCTTCACGGGCGCCGGCACGCTGCTCAAGTCGGGCGTGGGCAAGTTTGGCCGGGTGAGCGGCGGCGGGGCGCAGCGCGTGTACATGAACATGACCGGCGGCCTGATCGACGTGCAGGGTGGCACGTTCCAGAACGGCGGGTGGCAGATGTTCGTCTGGACCAACAACAAGGCCGATTTGAACGTCGCGAGCGGGGCGACGTTCGACGTGTGGGATGGCAACACCGTCTACGTGGACGCGCTGACGGGAGGCGGGATTGTGGACAAAGGCCACTCCGGCAACAGCCCGACCACGCTGCGCGTGGGCGAGGGCAACGGCTCCGGCACGTTCAGTGGCATCCTCAGGAACACCCTGGGCACGGTCGCCCTGTACAAGGCGGGCACAGGCTCCCAGACGTTGTCCGGCAACAACACCTTCACCGGATCCGTCACGGTCAATGCCGGCGAGCTTGTCATTACGACCAGTACCGCGTTGGGGGCGGGAACGAAGTCCGTCGAACTGACAAACGGCACCGCCGGCGACTGCAAGCTCCGCCTGGACGGTAGCGGTGGAGCCATCACGCTGCCGGCGGGCATCACGCTGCACACCAGCAACGCCTCCGGCGCCGCCCTCGGTACGGTCCTGAACGACGCGGGCGACAACACGATCAACGGCAACATCGTGCTGACCTCCGGCGGCGGCGACACGGTTCTGGCGGCCAACGCCGGCAGCCTGACCGTGGCGGGAAACGTCTCTGGCGACGTCGCGGGCGGGCGTGGCCTCAGGCTGCGCGGGGCCGCCGTCGGCACGATCAGTGGCAACATCTCCAACGGAACAAGTGCGCTCAACGTCCAGAAGCTCGACGCCGGCACGTGGACGCTGAGCGGCGTCAACACGTACACCTCCACGACGACGATCGGCGGCGGCTCGCTGCTGGTCAACGGCTCGCACACGGGCGGCGGGAACTACAATGCGACCGGCGGCGTGCTGGGCGGCACGGGCGTGATCGACGGCGCCGGCGCGAGCGCGGTGAGCATCGGGAGCGGCGGTACGCTGGCGCCGGGCGGCCTGCTGACGACGGGCATGCTCACCATCCAGGACGACGTCAGCCTGTTCTCGGGCGCGACCTTCGACGTGGATATCGAAGGGACGAACCCCGGCGCCGGACCGGGCGGACACGATCAGCTCGCGATGGCCGACGGCCAGACGCTGAACCTTGGCAACCGCGTGGCGAACATCGCGGTGCACGTGCCGGAAGGAACGGTGCTCCCGTACGACCACACTTTCACGATCGCCACGGGTTTCACGGGGCTGCTGGGCGAGTTCGCAAACCTGGCCGAGGGCGGCGAGATCCTGGCGGGCGACTACGGGTTCGTCATCCACTATGGCCCGGGCAACAACATCACGCTGAACTCACGCAAGGTCGACAGCGGCACCCTGTT
>CAYOBW010000294.1:4204-5609 GCA_964402115.1 uncultured Victivallales bacterium | reverse complement strand
GACGCAACTTCCTCGAACTGGCCGCGGCCGGCGCCGCGGGTTTCTCCCTGCTGCCCGTTCGCTCGCTCTGCGCCGACGCGTTCGCGGACATGCGGAAGCGCGTGGGCCTGATCGGCTGCGGGTGGTATGGCAAGAGCGACCTCTGGCGGCTGTTGCAGGTCGCGCCCGTCGAGGTCGTGGCGCTCTGCGACGCGGACCGCAACATGCTGGGCGAGGCCGCGGACATAGCCGCGGAGCGGCAGGTCTCGAAGAAACGGCCCCGCACGCACGCCGACTACCGCGAGATGCTCAAGGAGAAGGATCTCGATATCGTGCTCATCGGCACGCCGGACCACTGGCATGCGCTGCAAGCCCTTGCGGCCATCGAGGCGGGCGCCGATGTCTACCTGCAGAAACCGATCAGCGTGGACGTGGCTGAAGGCGAGGCCATCCTGGCCGCCGCGCGGCGCCACAACCGCGTCGTGCAGATCGGCACGCAGCGGCGGAGCACGCCCCACCTCATCGAGGCCAAGCGCGACATCGTGGACGCCGGCCGGCTGGGCAAGGTCGCGCACGTCGAGCTGTACTGCTACTACCACATGCGCAGCCGCGACAAGCCCCCGGTGGCGCCCGTGCCCGATTTCCTCGACTACGAGATGTGGACCGGACCCGCGCCGCTGCGGCCGTACGACGGGTTGCCGCACCGGCGCTGGCGTTCTTTCATGGAGTACGGCAACGGCATCGTCGGCGACATGTGCGTGCACATGTTCGACACCGCACGCTGGCTGCTGGGCGTCGGCTGGCCGCGCCGCATCAGCTCCACGGGCGGCGTCTTCGTGCAGAAGGAGAGCGCCGCGAACATACCGGACACCCAGACGGCCACCTTTGCCTACGACGATCTCTCCATGGTCTGGCAGCACCGGAGCTGGGGGGCGCCGCCCGATCCCCAGTACCCGTGGGGGCTCACGCTCTACGGCGACAAGGGCACGCTCAAGGCGAGCGTGAACAGCTTCGATTTCCAGCCCCAGGAGAAGGGTGCGGCGGCCGTGCATCGCGACTGCGTGTTCGAACGCGAGCAGTACCCGGCGGACCTCACCGAGAAGGGCATGGAGCTGCACGTCGCGGCCGCGACGCGCGGGCATATGCGCGATTTCCTGTCCGCGGTGGCGCGGCGCGGGCGGCCCGTTGCCGACATCGAGCAGGGGCACATCTCCACCGCGAGCTGCATTCTCGCCAACCTCTCGCTGAAGCTCGGCGGTCGGACGCTGGCGTACGACCCGCAACAGCGCGTGGTCATCGGCGACGAGGAGGCTACCCGCCTGCTGCGCCGTCCGTACCGCGCCCCGTGGCAGCGCCCCGGCGAGGCGGGCTGAGCGGGGCGTCACTTCACGAACAGGCTCAGGATGGCGACGACGGCAAACCCGAC
>CAYOBW010000294.1:0-4104 GCA_964402115.1 uncultured Victivallales bacterium | reverse complement strand
GAGCGGGGCGTCACTTCACGAACAGGCTCAGGATGGCGACGACGGCAAACCCGACGCCGCCGAGGATGGTCACCAGCACGGTCCACGTACGCAACGTGTCCTTCTCGGACAGGCCAATGAGCGCCACCACCAGCCATGCGCTTGGGGGGCGCAAGCTGGCGGGCGTGGAGAGGGTGGGGGCGGGGGCTGGCGTGGTCGATCCTGCGGCGGACGCAGCCAGCTCGCCCGGCGGCGCCGCGCGGACGCGTGAGGCGGCGTAGCGTCCGAAAAGCACGCCCCCGCAGACCATGGCCGGGAGCCCGGCCAGTGTGCCGAAGAGGATGACCCAGCAGCAGGGCGACGCCGGACACGGCGACCAGGACAAGCGCGGTTGGCGACATGACGGGCCTTTCTGCCCCGCGCCGGGCAGCAGCGCGCGGGAACCTGGTCGGGGATGCTAGGCAACGCATGCGGGATCGTCAACTCCAGTCGTCCCCCCGCCGTTTTCCGGTGCGATGCCTCAAGGCCTGTGGTACCCTTCAAATCTGGGCTCGCGTCGGGAGGTGAGTCGGTACCGAAAGCGAAAGGGGCGCCACGCGCGCCGGAAACGTTGTGAAACTCAGCGGGTTCACTTCGTATGTCTGGATGGGGATGTGCGTGGCCGGGGTGGTCCACGGCGCCGTGGTCGTCACCACGGAAAGCAAGCCGACTGGCGACACGACCTACACGTTTGACACGATCGCGTCACCATCGGCCAACGACTATGCCGACGTGAGCGGCAGCAGGGTGACGGTGCTCATTGCCAACCGCACGAGCGGGACGCCCTCGGGCGGCAACGGCAACGGCGATTGGCGTTTCGGCTCGACGGCCGATGTCATCCGGAACGGGGTTGGCGCGAACAACAACAACGACACGGCGAACAACATCATCTTCGGCGACCCCACCCTCTTTGGGAAGATCCAGTTCGACCTGGCCGAACTCGTGGACGTGACGCGGATCAACGTCTACGCGTGGAACGGGAGCGCGACCGACCGCTGCCGCCAGGCGTATACGGTGTGGGGCAGCACGGCGTCCACGGCGCCCGCCGCGGGCAACACGGACGACAATGCCACGCTGGCGAGCAACGGGTGGCTAAGCATTGCCGCCGTGCCGCCGTTCGGCGGGAACGACGATCAAACTGCCAGCCAGATCACGGACCGTTCGGGATCGTTGGGGCGGTGGCGCCACCTGCTGCTGAGCATGGGGGACGGGATTTCCGGCGCGGACGGCGGCAAAACGATGTACTCCGAGATCGATATCCATGCCTCCGGCGGGTTGATCGTTGGCGAGCGGCAGTTCAACGCCGGGAACGTTGCGCCAGCCCCGATCGCCGCGGTTGGCGGCGACTTGCTCGAGACGTGCGTGGCCTCCTGCACGGGCGAGAACCCCAATCCCCTGGTTCGCAATGGCACGACGGGGACCGCGCAGGAGAACGTTCAGCCGAACCCTGCGCAGATCTGGGGGCAGGCCGCCACGACGTACAACCTGGATACGACCGTTGCGCGCGAGGGCTACGACATCACGGAGATCCGCCTGTTCAGCGGGTGGTTTGACGCGCGGACCGGCCAGAGTTACCAGATCGAGGTGTCCGTCATGGACGACCCCGATTTCAGCTTGCTGGGCAAGGTTCTGCGACTGGACAGCGCTGGTTCGTTGCTTACGCGCACGTATCGAACCGGGGGGCAGCCGATCCTCTCCCACGTGGATGCGATCCGGTTCGTTCAAGTCAACAATGGTTACGCAGGCGTCGGCACGGTCTTCCGCGAGTTCGACCTGATTGGCGCGCCCACGCCGAATGCGGAAGGGACGGTCTTTATCGTCCGCTGAAGCCGGACAACAAGAAGGGCGGAGGGGTTGCCCTCCGCCCTGTCTCGTTGTCAGCCTGCTGTCGTCCGCGTCACTTCGCGGCAGCTTCGGGGGCCTTGCCGCCGCATCCGCCGCAACCCGAACCAGCGCTCGCGCCCTCGGCCTTCATGCCCCGGCACTGGCACTTGCTCATCTCTGCGCCGGAGACGCTGCCGCTCTTGTCCGCGTCCATGGCGGTGAACCGCTCGGTCATCTTCGCGTTGAACTGGTCGGCGTCGATCGTCTTGCCGCTCTCCTGCATCTTCTTCAACTGCTCCGCGCAGAACGCCTTGAATTCGTCCTGGCTGACCTGGCCGTCCTTGTTCGCGTCCATGGCCTGCAGCTTGGAAGTTCCGCGCGTGGCGCACGCTTCGCAACCCTTCTTCGCGGGGGCGTCTTCGGCCCACACGCTCATACCGCCCGCCACGATCGCCGCACCCACCACCATCGGAATCAACTTGCTCAGCTTCATCTGTCTCTTCCCGCCTTTCAGGAACGTCGCGTGCCGCTCTCGCCCCGCCCGCCGTGAGCGGAACCATGTCTGGCACTAACCTGTGAACGCATCATCGCACGATGCGTCACAGGATAGCAAGCATGGTGCTGGTGCTGGCAGCCATTCGCATCATGGCCGAAGACCGCCTGTGTCACGTAGATAGCGACTTCCCCTGCCGCACCCACCCCCCGCTACGCGTACCCCTTCCAAGGAGGGGAGCGCGTTGTGGCGGGGAGCTTACTTACACTCCCCTCCCCCGGAGGGGTGGCCGCAGGCCGGGGTGGGTTGTGCCTTGAAAGGGCTCATCCGCGGCTATGTCAGCTACGGGAGCGAAGAGGGCCAGGCAGAAGCCGAGGAACGCCGCCACTATTCCTTTGCCTTTTGGCCTGCGGCTTTACTAGTGTCGATGGCCGGTCGCGGAGGTCGCGAACACGGTGACGGGTTTGTGCGGAAGCATGGCATAGCGAGGAGGGTGAACGGTGAAGAAGGTACTGACGGTTCTGGCGGCACTGGCACTGGCGGGCGCGGTTCGCGCGGGCGATGAGAAGGATCTGCTGGCAGGTGGGCTCGGCGCCTGGATGCAGGACAACGGCCAGGCGCCCAAGGCAGGCTGGGCCATCACGGAAGGCGTGCTGACCTGCACGCCGAAGAAGGCCGGCTACATCTGGTCGAAAGAACGCTTCGGGGACTTCACCCTCGAGTTCGAGTTCAAGACGGCTGGCAACAGCGGCTTGTTCTTCCGCACCGGCAACCCGCGCGACCCCGTGCAGACCGGCATCGAGATGCAGATCGACAACCCGGCCGCCCCGGGTCTGCATTCAGTCGGGGCGATCTACGATTGCCAGGCGCCGACGAAGTGCACGGCCAAAAAGGACGAGTGGAACAAGGTCGCCCTGACGGTCAAAGACAACGCGATCACCGTCGTGATCAACGGCGAGACGGTCAACGAGATGGATCTCAATCGCTGGACCGAAGCCGGCAAGAACCCGAACGGCGGCAAGAACAAGTTCAAGGTCGCGCTCAAGGACTACAAGCGCGAAGGCCACATCGGCTTCCAGGACCACGGCAGCGCCGTCCAGTATCGCAACATCAAGATCCGCGCGCTGTAGCCGTATCGGAACGCGCAGAACGGAGCGTGAGAGGCGCGGCCCGGAGGACCGCGCTGCGTGCCAGGCCCGCGCAGGCCGGCACGCTCAGACCACCTCCGCCTGGACCCTGACACGGCGCCCGGCCGCGTCCGCATCGCGCGGCTGGGGGTGTCACCCGTCCCTGTGGTTCCCTTCACTTTCCGGTTTCCGCAATTCGCACCGGCCCGAGCAGTCCGGAAGGCAGCAGCAAGGCGTCTGAGATACCCATCCGCCAGGGCGCACACCAGACCACGCCGAGTCGCTTTCCGTTCAGTGGTGTTTGCGATGAAGTAGATGTCCTCCGCGTCCGTCAGACGATGCCCGTAGCGGATCGGGCCAGCGGACTGGAAGTCCTCCGGGATGCCCATCTTCCCGAGTGCGGCAGATTAACCACACATTCCTCCGGAAAAGGGACGCGCTCGCGGCTTCCTCTATTCAGCGGCGGGGCAAGGGCTCGGCCGCAGCAAGGAGTGAGGTCGGGGTGATGCTGTACGCGAACGGCTGAGCCCTCGCGGCAGGGGCGGCGCGTTCCGATCCCAGGCATCCGGCCGTCCATCTCGACGCATCCACCCCACTTCAGCTGCCGTTTCCCGCAAGCACGCACGCCTTCAGGCCGGTTTC
>CAYOBW010000293.1:0-9331 GCA_964402115.1 uncultured Victivallales bacterium | reverse complement strand
GCCAGCTCGCCGACCTGCCCGAAGATGCGCAGATCGCCATCCTGGCCGCGCTGCCCAGCACGGGACGCGTCCGCCGCCCCCCGCCCTTGCCGCCGCGGTCGGCACGGGGCCCGCAGCCGTGCGCCAGGCCGCCATTGAAGCGCTCGGCGTCCTGGGCGACGGGCCGGCCGTGCCCCTGCTGGCCGGGATCGCGTGCGGGACCAACGAACTGGCGCTGGCCGCGCAGCGCGCGCTCGTGCGCCTGGCCGGGGCGACCGTGGAGCCGGCCATCCTGGAACACCTCCCCGCCGCGCCGCCGCCGGAGCAGGTCGCGCTGCTGCGCGCGCTCGCCGACCGCCGCGCGGCGGGCTGTACGGCCGCACTCCTGCCCCTCACGCGGAGCCCCGCCGCCGACGTGCGGCGCGAGGCGTTTCGGGCTCTCGGGTTGCTGGCAACGGTCGCGGACGTCCCGCTGCTGCTGCCCCTCATGCAGACGGCTCCGGCGGCAGCCGACCGCGACCGCGCGGCCACGGCACTGCAGGCCGTGTTGAGCCGGTCCCCCGATGCGGCCTCAGGCGCCGATCTCGTTATCGCCGCGCTGGCTAACGCCGACGCCGACATGCGCGCGCGGCTGCTCGGCCTGCTCGGCGGCAGCGGCAACCTGCGCGCCCTGGGGGCACTGGTCACGGACGTGGCAGCCGCCGACGCCAGCGTCCGCCGCGCCGCCTTGCGCGCCCTCGCCGACTGGCCCGACGCCCGGCCGCTCGAAGTCCTGCGCGACCTCGGCCGGCGCGCCTCCGACGCGACGGAGCGGGGCCTGGCGCTGCGCGCTTACGTGGCCGTCCTGGGGCGCGCGGCCGAACTCCCGCCCGACGAGACAGCGCGCCAGCTCGCCGGCGCGCTCGCCGGGGCGACGGACGCGGACGCACGCCGGCTGCTGCTGGGCCGGCTCGGCCAAACCGCCAGCCTCGTGGCGCTGACCGCCGCGGAGCGCTGCCTGGACGACACCAACGTGGTAGCCGAGGCGGCGCAGGCCTACGGCGACGTGGCGGCCCTGCTCCAGACCTCCGACCCCGACGGCGCCCGGCCGTACATCGAGGCGCGCGTCGCGGCCCCGACGACGGCTGAGGCCCTGCGCGAGCGCCTGCGGAACGTGCTGGGCGGCGGGCGCGAGGTCGACGGGCACATCGTCTGCTGGGTAGTCTCCGGCCCCTACACGAATGCCGCAGCGCTCTTCGACACCGTGTTCCCGCCCGAAACCGCCGAGCACCAGGACGTGACCTGGCAGCCGGTCAACGCCCTGTCGCAGCCGACCACCCTCTATATTCGCCCGGGCGACGTGAACCTGGGGGCCCTGCTGGGCGGTAACCACCGCGCGGCCTATCTCCGCACGCGGGTCAGCGTGCCCACCGCCCGCGATGCGATCCTGGAACTGGGTAGCGACGACGGCCTCAAGGCCTGGATCAACGGCAAGCTCGTGTGCGCGAACAACGCCGCGGGGGCGCTGAAGCGCGGTTCCTACCGCGTGCAGCTCCGGCTCGACCCCGGCACGACGACGCTGCTGCTCAAGGTCGTCCAGGGAACGGGCGAATGGGGCGCGACGGCCCGCTTCACGGACCAGGGGGGCGCGCCCATGCCCGATCTGAAGTACGGGGCGTGGTGACACTGCGTACTCAACGCCGGGGCAGGATGAGCGTGAAGCGCGAGCCCGCCCCCATGGCGGACGAGATCTGCAGCTCCCCGCCGAAAGACGCGGCCCGCTCCCGGATCCGGTAGAGGCCGACACCGCCGTGCCGGGGTTCCAGCACATTGAACCCCAGGCCACGGTCCCTGATCTCGACCTTCAGCCACTCGGCATCGGAGGCTGCGATGCGCAGGCTGGCGCACAGGGTTTGCGCATGCTTGACAATGTTCAGGCACAGCTCGTGAACGGCGCGGAAGATGAACACCCGCACGTCCTGCGACGCCGGTTCGGCATCGGCGGCCATATCGAGTTGCACCTCCAGGTTGAACCGTTGCCGCATGTCGTCGACGAGCCACGCGAGGGCCGGGCGCAGATGCCCCTCGTGCAGGACGGGCGGCAGCAAGTCCCTGCCGAGCGAGCGCGTCACCTGGATGGCTTCGCTCAGGACGCTCAGCGGGGACGACGGCGACTCCGCCCCCGGCGCCCCGGCGCGGGACGCACGCAGCATGAGCTGCAGCCCCACCAGGATCTGCTGAAGATCCTCGTGCAGAACGTGCCCGATGCGCTCCCGCTCCGCCTCCTCCGCCCCGATCAGCCTGGCCGTCATCTCCCTCAACTGCAACGTGCGCTCCGTGACCTTCGCCTCCAGCTGGGCATTCGACCGCCGCAGGGCCTCCTGCGCCAGCTTGCGCTCGGTGATATCGCGGACCACGGCCAGCACGCGGTGTTCGCCGCGGATGGGCGAGCAGGTGAGCGAAACCTCCACGTAGAAGAGCTCCCCGCTCTTCTTCCTGGCAATCCACTCGAAGACCTGGGGCGAACCAGCCACGGCCAAATCATTGCGCCGCTGCGCCTCTCCCTGGGTATAGGGCGGTGTGCACTCGCTGAGATCGCCGATCGAGCAGGCCATCAGCTCCTCCCGCGATGCATAGCCGTACATGCGGACCATGGGGTCGTTGACCTCCACGAACCGGCCGGTCAGCGTGTCTTCCACCGCGATGGCCTCGGTGGTCGCGTTGAAGATCTCGCGGTAGTTCTGTTCGCTTTCACGCAGCTCCCTGAGCAGCCGGTCCTTCTCCGCAAGCGCCCGGCCCAGTTGATCCCCAGCCGGATCAGCCGCTCTTGACGCCGATTTTCCTGCTTTCTGCATGCCTCCCCCCAAACGGTCCGGGCTCGCCGGACAGCGCCAAACCACGAACGCGGCGCGCACGGTACACTGCCGCGAAGCACAGGGCAAGCCGCGCTTTCCCGAAGCGCATTCCCGATGGACACCGCGCCGGGGGCGCTGCTATCTTCCGCACCCGGATCGAACGCGTGACTGACGCGCGACGCCTGGGCCTCTGGCGGGACCGACGAAGGAGGTTCGGCAGGCGCCTCGCCCGGGTGAGGGAGGCTGAAAGGACATGAGATTTCCCCGCCGCAGCGGCGTGTTGCTGCACCCCTCGTCCCTGCCCGGCTCCTATGGCATCGGCGAAATCGGGCCGGATGCCAGCCGCTTCGTCGATACCCTGCACGGCATGGGGCAAACCCTGTGGCAGGTGCTCCCGCTGGGCCCCACGAGCTTCGGCAACTCGCCCTACCAGTCCCCGTCGACCTTCGCCTGCAACCCGCTGCTGATCAGCTTCGACGCGCTGGTCGAGGAGGGCCTCCTGCCGCGCGAACGGCTGACCGACTTTCCCCTGCTGCCGGCGCAGCGCGTGGACTACGGCGCCGCCATCCCGGCCCGGTTCCGGGTGCTGCGGGAGGTCTGCGACCACTTCGAGCGGCGCGCCACGCCGGTGCTGCGCGACGCCTTCGACGCCTTCTGCAGCAGGGAAGCGGGGTGGCTGGAGTCCTACGCGCTCTTCCAGGCCCTCAAGGAGGGCCACAACCTGGCGCCCTGGATCCACTGGCCGCGCCCCCTGGCGCTCCGCCAGAAGCGGGCGCTGGCCGAGGCGCGTGAGCGCTACGCGCCCGAGATCGCCGCCCAGCGCGTGCTCCAGTTCCTCTTCGACTGGCAGTGGCGGCAACTGCGCGAGCACGGCCGCGCCCGCGGTGTGCAAATCATCGGCGACATCCCGATTTTCGTCGCGCACGACAGCGCCGACGTCTGGGCCAACCCCTCGCTGTTCCACCTCGACGACGGGGGCAGGCCCACGGTGCAGGCGGGGGTGCCGCCCGATTACTTCAGCGCCACGGGTCAACTCTGGGGCAATCCGCTTTACCGCTGGGACCTGCACCGCGACTCCGGCTTTGCCTGGTGGACCGCGCGCGTGCGCCGCGTGCTGGAGCTGGTCGACATCGTCCGCATCGACCATTTCCGCGGCTTCCAGGCGTACTGGGAGATTCCGGCCGGCGCCGCCACCGCCGTGGACGGCCGCTGGGCGGAGGGGCCGGGGGCCGACCTGTTCGACGCGATGCTCGCGCAGCTCGGCCAGCTGCCCATCATCGCCGAGGACCTCGGCGTCATCACCGAGGAGGTGGAAGCCCTTCGCGACCTGTACGCCTTCCCCGGCATGCGCATCCTCCAGTTCGCGTTCGGCCCCGACCCGCAGGCCGAGGGCTTCCGCCCCGCGGCGGTCCCGGAGAACTGCGTGGTCTACACCGGCACCCACGACAACGACACGACGGTGGGCTGGTTCCGGAGCAAGCCGGGCAGGGGCAGCACGCGCACCGCGGCCGCGATCCGCAAGGAGCGGCAGGCGATTCGCGAGTACTTTGGCACGAATGGCAGCGACATTCACTGGCGCCTCATCGACGAGGCGCTCCGCTCCGCGGCCGACACGGCGATCGTGCCGCTGCAGGACGTGCTCGGCCTCGGCTCCGAGGCGCGCATGAACCTGCCGGGCGAGAGCGAGGGCAACTGGGAGTGGCGCTACGCGGGCGAGTCGCTGACGGGCGGCCTGCAGCAGCAGCTCCGGCACCTGACCGAGCAGACGGGCCGCGCCCCGTGGCCCGTGCCGCAGCCGGCCGTGCCCGAAGCGGCTGACCTCGGATAGTCTGTTGGGGATAGTCTCGACGAACGGGCGCGGCGTCTGGTAGAAGACTCCCACTGATTTACCCCGGTGGGCGGGGGCGCAACGGCGATACGGAGGAGGTTCACCATGGGCGGTTTCTTCGGTGTCATTTCGGGCAAAACCTGCGTGACGGATCTGTTCTACGGCACGGACTACCACTCCCACCTCGGCACGCGCCGGGGCGGGCTGGCCGTGCGCGACGGCGGGGTCATCACGCGTTTCATCCACGACATTTCCAACTCCCAGTTCCGCACGAAATTCGAAAACGACATCTCGCAGCTGAACGGCACGCAGGGCATCGGCGTGATCAGCGACTTCGAGGATCAGCCGCTCATCGTCGGGTCGCACCTCGGCACGTACGCCATTGTCACGGTCGGGACCATCCGGAACCTCGACGAGCTGGTGCGCAAAGCCTACCGCCGCCGGGCCACCCACTTCGCGGAGATGAGCGGGAGCGAGCTCAATCCCACGGAGCTGGTGGCCACGCTGATCAACGCCGAGGAGTCGTTCACGGCCGGCATTGCGGCGGCGCAGGCGGCCATCGAGGGTTCGTGTTCCCTGCTGCTCCTCACGGACGAGGGCATCTACGCGGCCCGCGACCGGCTCGGCCGCACCCCCGTGATTCTCGGCCGTAACCCCGACACGGGCGCCCTGGCCGTGACCATGGAATCGTCGGCCTTCCCCAACCTCGACTACCAGCACGAGCGCGATCTCGGGCCCGGCGAGATCGTCCTGCTCACCCCGGACGGCATCGAGCGGAAGCAGGCCCCGGGGCCGCGCCAGCAGATCTGCGCTTTCCTGTGGGTCTACTACGGCTACCCGTCCTCGACCTACGAGGGCATCAACACGGAGGTGGTGCGCAACCGCTGCGGCGCCGCGCTGGCCCGCCGCGACACGGTCAAGCCCGACTGTGCGGCCGGCATCCCCGACTCCGGCACGGCGCATGCCATCGGCTACGCGGTCGAGGCGCGCGTGCCCCTGCTCCGCCCGTTCGTCAAGTACACGCCCACCTGGCCCCGCAGTTTCATGCCGCCCGACCAGCGCGTCCGCGATCTCGTCGCGCGCATGAAGCTTATCCCCATCCGGGAGCTCATCGCCGGCCGCAGCATCGTCTTCTGCGAGGACTCGATCGTGCGCGGCACGCAGCTGCAGGACATCGTGCAGCGCCTGTTCCGCTACGGCGCCCGCGAGGTCCACATGCGCCCGGCCTGCCCCCCGCTGGTCTACGGCTGCAAGTTCCTGAACTTCTCGCGCTCGCGCTCCATCCTCGACCTCGCCTCGCGCAAGGCCATCAAGGAGCTGGAGGGAGACGAGAACCGCAACGTCGCGGCTTACAGCGACGAGGGGTCCGCCCCGTATGGAGCGATGGTGGAATGCATCCGCAAGCGCCTGCACCTGACCACGCTGCAGTACCAGCGGCTCGACGACCTGCTGGCCGCGATCGGCCTTACGCGCGACCAGGTGTGCACGCACTGCTGGAGCGGGCTGGAGTAGGCTACTCGAGATCGGTGCGCGGCTTGAACCAGCGCGTCTGCAGCTGGTCCATGTAGAGGTAGATGCCCGGCGTCACGAACAGGGTCACCACCTGCGCGAACACCATGCCGCCGACCACGACCAAACCCAGCGGCACGCGGCTGGAGGCGTCCGCGCCGTAGCCCAGGGCGATGGGGAGCGTGCCGAAGATCGCGCACAGCCCCGTCATCAGGATCGGCCGGAACCGCACGAGGCAGGCGTCGTAGATGGCATCGTAGCTGCTCAGCCCCTCGCCTTTGCGCTGCCGGGCGAAGTCCACCATCAGGATGCCGTTCTTGGTGATCAGCCCGATGAGCACGAAAAGGCCGATGTAGGCGTAGAGCGACAGTTCGCTCCGCGCCAGCAGGAGCGTCGCCAGCCCGCCGACCGTCGCCACGGGCAGCGTGGTCAGGATGGTGAACGGGTGGATGTAGCTTTCGTACAGGATGCCGAGCACGATGTACTTGAGGAAGATCGCGACGAGCAGCAGCAAGCCCAGGCTGGCGATGGACCGTTTGAACTCGAGCGCGTCGCCCGTGAACAGGCCCGTCACGCCGGGCGGCATGATTTTCGCCGCCTGGGCCTCCACGGCTGCCGTCGCGAAGCCCAGCGGAATCCCCGGCGCCAGGCTGAACGAGAGCGTGGCGGCTTCCTGCTGCTGGGCGTGCGGGACGTTCTGCGGCCCGGACACCTCGCTCCAGCGGGCCAGCGAAGGCAGGGGCACGAGCACACCGGTGGCGGCCGAACGCACGTAAAGCGCCGCCAGGTCCTCCGGCAGCCGCTGGCGCTCCTTCACGACCTCGGCAATCACCTGGTACTGGTCGTTATCGGTCGTGAACTGCGTCACGTAGCCGCCCGCGTACGCCAGCGCCAGCGCCTGCTCGATGCACTGGGCCGAAATGCCGAGCGACGAGGCCCGGTCGCGGTCCAGCGTCAGGCTCAGGCGCGGCATGTTCAGGCGGATGTTGTTCTGCACCCCGTAGAAGCCGGGCAGCCCGCGCAGCGCCCCTTCCATCTGCTGGGCCGCCGCGTACACCTGCTCGCGATCCAGCCCCAGCATCAGGTAGGCGTAATCGCTGCCCGACGCCGTGGTTTCCGCGCCGCTGCTGATCTTCAGCACGGGCATGGCCTGCAGAAAAGTGAACCCGTCGGGCAGCGACATCAACATGCCGGTGAATTTCTGCACGTAATGATCGATCGGGTAGGCGCGCTGGTTCGGGGGCTTCAGCCGGACGAACACGAACCCCATGCTCTGGTCGGCCCCGATCTGAAAGCCGGTCACGGTGCCGGCCTGCGCCACGTCCGGCTCGCTGCGCACCAGCGCCTCGACCTTGCTCTGGTAGGCCCGCATCTGCGCGCTGGACGCGCCCAGCGGCATCAGCATGGCGCCGCGGATGAAACTGCTGTCCCCCTTCGGCAGGAAGGTCTTGGGCAGCGCCATGAACGCGGCGGCCGTCCCCAGCACGCAGACCAGCCACTGGATGACGGCGGTCCACTTGTGCCGCAACTGCCACCGCAGCACGCGGCCGTAGCCCTGCACGAGGCCCTGCACGGCGGCGGTGATCCAGCGCTGAAGCCGGTTCTCGCCCGCGTGGTGCCGGATCATCCGGGCGCACATCATGGGCGACAGGGTCAGCGCGACCACCGTGGACACAACGATGGCGTAGATGACGGTCAGGGCGAACTCGCGCAGGTTCCGCCCCACGCCGCCGCTCATGAACACCAGCGGGGCGAAGACGATGATCAGCGCCACGCTGGTTGAAATCACGGTGAAGGTGATCTCCCGCATGCTGCGCACGGCCGCCGGAATCGGCCGCATGCCGGCCTCCATGTGCCGCACGGTGTTCTCCAGCACGACAATGCCGTCGTCCACCAGGAAGCCCACGGCCAGCACGATGCCCATGAGCGAAAGCGTGTCGAGGCTGAAACCCGAGACGTGCATCAGCACCAGCGTCCCCAGCAGCGACACGGGCAGCACGACCGCCGGCACGATGGTCTCGCGCACGCGGCCCAGGAAGGCGAAGATCACCAGCACCACCAGCACCAGCGCGATCAGGACCGTGATCTGCACGTCGCGCAGCGACTCGTGGATCGGCACGGCACCGTTGAACATCGTCGCGATATCGATGGCCGGCGGCAGCTCGCGGCGCGCGGCTTCCAGCGTCCGCGCGATCCGCTCCGACACGGCCACCGTGTTGGCCCCGCTGACGCGGAAGACGAGCATGGCCACGCAGCGGTCGCGCAGCGGCTCCCCCGTCTTCACGTAATGCAGGTCCACGAGGTCCTTGTTGACGTCGTCCACGCAGCGCGCCAGGTCCTTCAGCCGCACGGGGGCGTTCTGGCGGTAGGCCACGATCAGCTCGCCGTACTCGCGGGCCGTCCGGAGCTGGCCCTGCGGCTCGATGGAAAACGTCCGCAGCGGCCCGTTGAGGCTGCCGCCGGGGATGTTGACCGAACCCGCCTTCAGCGCAGCCGCCACCTCGTCCAGACCCACCTGGCAGGCCGCCAGCCGGTCGGGCAGCACCTGCACGCGCACCGCCCGCTGGGCGCCGAACACCTGCACGCGGGCCACACCTTCGAGCATGCCCAGCTTCTTGGCCACGACGTGCGACGCGTAGTCGTTCAGGTCCCCGAGCGCCATCGTGGCGGAGTGCAGCATGAGCACGTAGATCGGCGAATCGGACGGGTTGAACTTCTGGTACGTGGGCGGATTGGGAAGATCCTTCGGCAGGTTGTTCTGCGCCCGGCTGATCGCGGCCTGCACGTCCGGCGCCACCAGATCCACGCTGCGGCTCAGAACGAACGTCAGCGTGATGGTGGTGATCCCCTCCTTGTTGTCGGAGATCATGCCCTGCAGGCCGTTGATCTGCGTGAACTCGTTTTCCAGGGGGGTGGCCACGGCGCTGGCCATGGTCGCCGGCGTCGCCCCCGGGTAGACAACGGTCACCTGGACCACGGGGTAGTCCACCGTGGGCAGGCTGTTGACGGGCAGCCGGAAGTAGGCCCAGACCCCGAACACCACCAGCACCAAGGTCGAGAGGCTCGTCAGAATCGGCCGCCGAATGAACAGTTCCGAGAAGGTCACGATAGACTCCGTCGCCGCTTGCCGGCGCGTTTACTGCTGCCGCTTGTCGTCCGCCGCACCCGCCGCGGCGCTCGC
>CAYOBW010000292.1:7713-9382 GCA_964402115.1 uncultured Victivallales bacterium | reverse complement strand
GTTCCTCGACCGGGTGGCGACGCACATCCTGGCCTTCGAGGACGACTGCCGGGTGACTTGGTTCGAGGGCAACTACGAGGCTTACCACGAGCAGCGGCGACGCCTGCTCGGCGACGCCGCGGACCGCCCGCACCGGGTGCAGTTCCGGCCGGTGACGCACCACTGAAGGGCGCGCGCCGCGCCCCGGAGAGGGAGCTATGCAGAGGCAGGTTTGCTGGACGGAGCGGGAAGCCGACGGGGTCAAGCGCGAGGTGCGCGTGACCGTCCTGCGCGACGGCGTGAAGTGGCAGTTCAAGCGCAAGGGCGACGAGCGCTGGGATTACGACAGCCCGCCGACGCGCGAGGAGTGGGACGTGCTGCTCGAGCGCGTGGACAACCGCTACACGCGGCGCTGCGCCTCCCTGGGCGACCGCGAGCTCGTGCGGCGGCTGCACCGCGCGGCGACGGCGGCCGGCGACAGGAACCCCGGAGGCCCCTCGTGACCCCCGCCGCAGGCGCCCGGGCTGCCGCCGTGGACCGCCCGGACTGGGACACGTACTTCATGGACATCGCGCAGGTGGTCGCGCGCCGGGGCAACTGCCTCCGCCGCCAGGTGGCCGCCGTGCTCGTCGCGGACCGCCGCATCATCTCCACCGGCTACAACGGCACCCCGCGCGGCGTGCGCAACTGCTTCGAGGGCGGCTGCCCGCGCTGCAGCAGCGCCACGCCCTCCGGCCAGGGGCTGGGCGACTGCATCTGCTCGCACGCGGAGGAGAACGCCATCACGCAGGCCGCCTACCACGGCATCGCCGTGCGCGGCGCGACGCTGTACTGCACGCTCAGCCCCTGCCTGCTGTGCGCGAAGATGATCATCAACGCCGGCATTGTCGAAGTCGTGTACGAGGACGATTACGGCTTCACGGCGCAGACCCGCCGCCTGCTGCGGAGCGCCGGCATCCGCTGCCGCCGCTTCCGCCGCGCTACTCCACCGGTTCGCCGAGCGGCGGGAAGTCGAAGTGCTTCTCGAACAGCTCGACCAGCTTGAGGCAGAGCGTCTCCTCGTCGGGGCCGTCCACGGTGATCGTCACCCGCGTGCCCTCGTGTAGCTCGAGCGAGAGCAGGCTCAGCACGGACGTCAGGTCCGTGGAGCCCCGCGGCACTTCCACCGTCACCTTGCCGGGATACCCGCGGGCGGCGCCCATGATGACCACCGACGGCCGGCAGTGAATGCCCTGGGAGTTCCTGACTGTCGCGATTCGCTGGATCATGGTCCCCTCTCGTGCGCATCCGTCGTCGCTTCTGACGGTTCCGCCTCCGCCACCCGGCCCCGCAGCCCCGTCCGCCTCAGCCGGATCTCGTTGTTCCGGATCGCCATCCCCACGGCCTTGCGCGAGCCCACCAGGCACACCAGCTTCTTGCCGCGCGTGATCGCCGTGTAGAGCAGGTTGCGCTGCAGCAGCTTGAAATGCTGCGTGGACAGCAGGATCACCACGGCGGGATACTCGCTGCCCTGCGACTTGTGAATGGAACAGGCGTAGGCGTGCACCACCTCGTCCAGTTCGGTGAGGTCGTAGGTCACGGCTTCGCCGTCGAAGTCCACGACGATCCGCTGATCCACCGTGTCAACCTTTTGCAGGCGGCCGATGTCGCCGTTGAACACGCCCTTGTCGTAGTTGTTGCGAATCTGCAT
>CAYOBW010000292.1:0-7703 GCA_964402115.1 uncultured Victivallales bacterium | reverse complement strand
GTCGCCCTCGCGGAACTTGCGCCCGTAGCGCTCCACGGCCGCGCCGCCGGGGTTGAGGGCCTCCTGCAGCACGATGTTCAGGTTGTCCGCCCCCAGCTCGTTCCGCCGCATGGGCGTCAGCACCTGGATGTCCCGCAGCGGATCGAAGCCGAAGCGCTGCGGGATCCGGCGCAGGACCAGTTCGAGCAGGCGCTGGATGATCTGCTCCGGCTCCTCCGCCTCGATGAAGTAGAAATCGGCGGCCGCCGTGCCCTCGGCGGTTTCGAGCCACTCGCCGCTGTTGACGTGATGGGCGTTGCGCACGATCAGGCTGCCGGCGCCCTGGCGGAAGATCACGTCCAGCTTCTGGCAGGGGATGACGTCGGACTGGATCAGGTCGCGCAGGACATTGCCCGGGCCGACGCTCGGCAGCTGGTCGATATCGCCGACGAGCACGAGGCAGGCGGCGGGCGGCAGGGCCACCAGGAAGTCGCGCATGAGGCGCACGTCCACCATCGAGACCTCGTCGAGGATGAACACGTGCCCCTCGATGGGGTTGCCCGCGTCGTGGGTGAAGGCGCCGGTGTTGGGCGCGTACTTCAGCAGCCGGTGCAGGGTGGTGGCCTCGTGCCCGGTCGCCTCCGTCATGCGCTTGGCGGCGCGCCCGGTCGGCGCCGCGAGGTGCACCAGCAGGCGGCGCGCCAGGAAAACGTCCACCAGCGCGCGGATGATCGTGGTCTTGCCGACGCCGGGGCCGCCGGTGATGATGGCGACCTTGCTGCGCAGCGCCAGGTTAAGCGCGGCGGCCTGGAGGGGGGCGAAGGCGATCCCCATCTTGCGCTCGGCCCAGGCCACGGCGCGGTCAGCCTCGATCGGGCGGAAGGCGGCGGGCGTGGCCAGCAGCGCGCGCACGCGCCGGGCCACCGTGACCTCCGCGTCGTAGATGCCCCGCAGGAAGACCCGGTCGCCCTCGAAGACGACCGTGCCCGCCTCGCGCTCGCGCTTCAGGGCGTCGGCGAGTCCCTCGACGGGGATGTCGAGCAGGGCCTGCGCCTGCAGCAGCAGCTCCGCCTGCGGGCAGAAGCAGTGGCCCTCGTCCTGCAGGGTGTCGAGCACGTGCAGCAGCCCCGCGCGGGCGCGGGCCTCGGAATCGGGCGCCAGCCCCATGCTCATGGCCACGGCGTCCGCGGTCTTGAACCCGATGCCCCAGACGTCGGCGCACAGGCGGTAGGGATTCTGGCGGATCACGGCGATGGCCTGGTCGCCGTAGCGGCGGTAGATGCGGGCGGACTGGCCGGACCCGATGCCGTGCCCCTGCAGGAAGATCATGATGTCGCGCACGGCGCGCTGCTCGGTCCAGGAGGCCTTGATCAGGGCGCGGCGCGCCGGCCCGATGCCCTCCACCTCCTCCAGGCGCTTCGACTCCTTCTCGAGGATGTGCAGGGTGTCATCGCCGAACTTCTCGACCAGCCGCCGGGCCGTCACCTTGCCGATGCCCCGGAGCATGCCGCTGGCGAGGTAGCGCTCGATGCCGCGTGCGGAGGTCGGCGGCACGCAGACCAGCGAGTCGGCCTGGAACTGGTAGCCGTGCTGCTTGTGGCGCGTCCAGTGGCCCGTGGCCTTGAGCGTCTCGCCCGCCCAGATCGCGGTGCAGTTCCCGACCACGGTCTGTTCCTGGGGCGCGCCGGCGATCTTGATCCGGCAAACCGTGTAGCCGGTGGTCTCGTTGCGAAAGACCAGCGATTCCACGACGCCGAGGATCTCCGTCGCCGCGGCGTCGGTCGGCGCCGGCGCCGGCGCCGGCGGTGTGCGCCAATCCCTCTTTTTCGCTCGCCCCATAGCTTTCGGTCCGATCCGTCCCCGCCCCCTCACGGCTCCCGGTGGGCCGTGAGCAACTCGTAAAGCGCGGTGTTGGTGGGCGCCTCGAGTACGCGCCGGCGGTTGTTCTCGTCCAGCAGGCGGCTCATCAGCGCCATGAACTGCACCTGCGGCGCCGGCGTCTTGCGCGGCGAAACGGTCATGATGAAGATGTTCGCCGGCTGCCCGTCGAGCGAGGCGAAGTCCACGCCCTCGCGCTTCACGCCGATGGCGCAGAGCATGTCCTCGATGCCGTCCATGCGGGCGTGGGGGATGGCCACGCCATGCTCCAGGCCGGTGGACATCTGGGCCTCGCGGTCCATGATCGCCTGGCGGACCACCTCCCGGTCCTTCACGGCGTGCTGCTGCACGAGGAGCTCGATCAGCTCGTCGATGATGGACGGCTTGTCGGTGCCTTTCAGGTCCACCTTCATGAGCTCCGGCTTGAGGTACCGCAGGAGCGGCGATTCGCGCGGGTGCACGGCCGGCGCCTGGCGGGCGCGTTCGCGCAGGGCGGACTGGCGCTTGTTCAGGAACTGCTGCGCCGAGATCCCGCCCGTCAGCACGGTGTACATCTCCTCGCGGGTGACGCAGGCCAGCAGCGCCTCGCGCCCCTGCTCGGTGAGCGTCTGGCTGATGATGGACATGAACTGCATGTAGGGCGCGGTCGCGGTTTGCGGCGCGAGCGTCAGCACGCAGATGCGGGTGGGCTGCTTGTCCATGGAGGCGAAGTCGAGGCCCTGCGGCTTCAGCCCGATGGCGCAGACGAGGTGGTCGACGGCATCGGTGCGGCCATGGGGGATGGCGAGCCCGAACTGGATGCCGGTGGACATGGACGCCTCCCGCGCCATGACCGCGTCGCGGGCGGCTGCGGCGTTCTTCACGAGGCCGTTGCGCGCCAGCAGGGCGATGAGCTCGTTGATGACGCCCAGCTTGTCCGTGGCCTGCAGCCGCGGGCAGAGCACGTCGGGCGTGATGAACCGCTTCAGGGCCACGAGATTGGGCAGGGGCGCGCCGGGCTCCTGCACCTGCCGCCCCACGCCGGCATGGTCGAGCGTCTTGCGCAGCTCGTTCACCGTCTGCTCGATCTGGGCGAAGGATTCGATGACGACGGTGTTGATCAGCGCTGTGTCGCGGCGGTCGCAGGTGAAGCGCAGCTCCCGCTCCAGTTGCTGGAAATCGATGACGGAGCGCTCCTTGCGGAACTGGTAGAGGTGCTCGTCGTGATCCACGGTGTAGAGGGCAAAGCCCTCCGCCTCGAGGGCGTTCTGCAGCTTCTGCACGAGCAGGCAGGCCGCTTCGCTGCTCGGGAACGGGAAGCTCAGGGTCGTTTCGGCCGCCTCGTTCGCCGCGCGCGACCGCCAGAGGCCGCTGGCGGGGTTTCGGAACAGCAGGCTGACGAAGGCCGGCCCCAGCACCATGGTCGCCACCACGGCGGCGGCGGCGGCGCTGTAGGTCGCGCCGTTGATGAAGCCTTCGAGCAGTCCCACGCCCGCCACAATGAGCGCCAGCTCGCCGCGCGGCACCATGCCGAACCCGATGCGCAGGGCGCCGCGCAGGTTGAAGCCGCAGGCCAGCGCGGGCAGGGCGGCGCCGACCAGCTTCGCGACCACGGCCCAGCCGAGGAACAGCAGGGCGAAAAAGGCGACGGGCCGGGTCAGCAGCTGCGGCACGTTGATCAGCATGCCGGCCACGGCGAAGAACACCGGGACGAAGAACGTGTACAGCGGGTCCACGTACTCGCGCACGGCCAGGCGGATGTCGGTGCGCGAGAGCGCCAGGCCGGTGACGTAGGCGCCGACGATCAGCGCCAGATCCGCCTCCTCGAACAGGCCGGCGAGGATGAGGGCGACGCCCAGCGACATGGCCGCCAGGCTGCCGCGATGCCGGAACGAGCGCAGGAGCCCCTGCAGCCACCGCGCCGCGACCCACCCCAGCACGCTCACGGCCAGCCACACGCCCCCGACCTTGCCGGCGGTCAGCGCCACGCGCCCCCAGCGGATGTCGCCGGCGTCCGACACGGAAGCGATGATGCCCAGGCCGCCGACCAGCAGGATCAGGCCGATCAGGTCGTCCACGGAGGCGCCGGCCACGATCACGAACCCCTCGGGCGTATCCTGCTTGCGCCGCGCCGCCAGCACCCGCGACGCGACGGCCAGCGAGGTGGTGGCCGAGAGGATGCCGAGAAACAGGCAGGGCGCCGCCCAGCAGGAGAGCGGTCCGTGCTGGAGGCCGGGCAGGAAGAGGTGGCCGACGTACGCGCCGGCGGCAAACGCGGCCACGGCGCCGCCGAGCCCCACCAGGCTGCCCGTCAGCGAGTGCTGGACGAACTGCTGCACGTCCGTGCCAAGGCCGGTCATGAACAGCAGGATCATGGCCGCCAGGCAGGCGACGCCGTACAGCTCGGGGGAGAGCGGGAAGGCAGCGGAGAAGAACGGCAGGGCCCCCTGCGGGAAGCCGGGCAGCGGCACGGCGCCCAGGGCGTAAGGCCCGATCAGCATGCCCGCCACGATTTCGCCGACGGTCCCCGGCAGGCGCACTGCCTCGAACAGCAGGTTGCAGATCTTGGCGGACAGCAGGATCAGGCCGAGCTGCAGCGCCAGCAGCATCATGCGGTGCGCCATGTCGCCGGTGAGCGCTGCCGGGACCAGCGCGGGATCAGCCGCGAGGACTGGCGTGGCCAGCCCCAGCAGCAGGACCAGTCCCGTCCACACGCGTAAGCGTCCGTTCATGGGGTTTGCCCTGCCTTTCCCGTGGCGCCATCACCGTCTGCGCCAACGGCCTGCGACCGGCAGAAAGATAGCCCGTTGCGGATTCCCGTGCAAGTATCCGCCGCTTATTTGTCGGGGGGGCAGGGATCCCCCGCCGCCCGCACGTGCAGGAACGAGCCGGCGCGGGAGCCTCGCACCCCGTCAGGTGGATGCCGCCGCGGGCGCGGGGGCGGGGCGGCGGGCGGTGAGCCACGCGTCCACTTCGTCCGCTGACTCCTGCCCGTCGCGAATCGCGCGCACGACGAGCGAGGCGCCCAGCGCCATGTCGCCGGCGACGAAGACGCCGGGGGCGCTGGTCATGTGCCCCTGCGCGCGCTGGATGAAACCGCGCTCGTCCAGCTTGAGGTCGAGTTCGTCGGCCAGCGGCTGGGGGCCGGGTCCCGAGAACCCCATGGCCAGCAGCACGAGATCCGCTTCGCTGACGAACTCGCTGCCGGGGCGGTCGACGTACGCGGGTCGCCCGCCGCTCTCCTGCCATTCGACCTCGACGCAGCGGATCCGCTGCACCTGCCCCTGTTCGCCCTCGAAGGCGACCGTCGAGACGGCCCAGCGGCGCTGGCCCCCTTCCTTGTGGCTGCTCGACTCGCGCAGCATCAGCGGCCACTGCGGCCAGGGGGTCTTCGGCGAACGCTCGGGGGGCGGCTTGGGCATGATCTCGAACTGCAGCACGGCGCGCGCGCCCTGGCGCCAGGAGGTGCCGACGCAGTCCGCGCCGGTGTCGCCGCCGCCGATGACCACCACGCGCTTGCCCGTGGCCAGGATCTCGCCCGCCTGCGCCACCGGCTCGCCGCCCAGGCGCATGTTCTGCTGGGTCAGGAAGTCCATCGCGAAGTGAATCCCCGCGAGCTCCCGCCCGGGGACGCGCAGGTCGCGGGGAGCGCGCGCGCCGCCCGTCAGCACGACCGCGGCGAAGCGGCTCGCGAGGAAGCGGTACGAGAGATCCTCGCCGATCTCGACGCCGGTTTCGAACGTCACGCCCTCGGCCTGCATCAGCTTGAGGCGGCGGTCGATCACCCACTTCTCCAGCTTGAAGTCCGGGATGCCGTACCGCAGGATGCCGCCCGGCTTCAGGCCGTTCTCGTACACGACGACGGGGTAGCCGCGGCGGTTGAGCACCTGCGCGACGGCCAGGCCCGCGGGGCCGGAGCCGATGACCGCCACGCGCTCCGGGCGCCGCACGGCGGGCGGCTGGGGCTGGATGTAGCCGCGTTCGAAGGCCTTCTCGATGATCGCCAGTTCGACCTGCCGGATGGCGACCGGGTCGGCGTTGATGCCCAGCACGCACGCGCCCTCGCACGGCGCGGGGCAGATGCGCCCCGTGAATTCGGGGAAGCACCCGCCCGCCAGCAGCAGCGCCAGCGCGTCCTCCCACTGGTTGTGGTAGGCGAGGTCGTTGAACTCCGGGATGAGGTTGCGCACCGGGCAGCCCTTGGCGTGGCAGAACGGCACGCCGCAATCCATGCACCGCGCGGCCTGCTCGTGCAGCTCGTCGTCGGTCGGCCGCTGCTCCACCGCCCGGTAATCGCGCGTCCGCTCCGCGACCGGCCGATAGCCGGGGTCGCGCCGGGGCACCTGCATAAATCCACGTTCCCTGTCCCGCATGACCAGACTCCCTTGCCCACGCTACGTCCGTTTGTGCTCAGTTGTGGCCGACCGCGCGCCGCTCGGTGGCGGCGTCCTCGCGGCTCATCTGCCCCAGCACCCGCTTGTACTCCATGGGGAAAACCTTGACGAAGCGCGGCAGCGCCACCGTCCAGTGCTCCAGGATCTCGCGCGCCTTCGCGCTGCCGGTGTACATGAGGTGGCGCTCGATCAGCTCGCGCAGCTCCTGCCTGTCGGCCTCGGTCTCGACGAGGTCGAGGTCCAGCATGTCGAGGTTGCAGTTGTTGTCGAACGTGCCGGCCTCGTCGTACACGTAGGCGATGCCGCCGCTCATGCCGGCGCCGAAGTTCACGCCGGTGGGGCCGAGGATGACCACGCGGCCGCCGGTCATGTACTCGCACCCGTGGTCGCCCACGCCCTCGACGACGAGGTGGGCGCCGCTGTTGCGGATGGCGAACCGCTCGCCCGCCCGCCCGTTCAAGAACGCCTCGCCGCTCGTGGCCCCGTAGAACAGCACGTTGCCCGCTATGATGTTCTGCGACGGGGTGTAGGCGGCCCCGGGGTAGGGGCGGACGATGATCCGCGCGCCCGAGAGGCCCTTGCCGAGGTAGTCGTTGGCCTCGCCGTTCAGCACGAGGGTCATGCCGCGCGCGCAGAAGGCCCCGAAGCTCTGGCCGGCCGCGCCGGTGAAGCAGAGGGTGATGGTGTTGGGCGGCAGCCCCTCGGCGCCGTGGCGGCGCGCGACGTGGCTGGCGATCCGCGCGCCGACCGTGCGGTGCACGTTGCGGATGGCGCGCTCGACGCGCACCGGCTGGCCGCTCTCGATGGCCGGGAGCACTTCCGGCAGCATGTCGTGGTCGAGCGTCTGCGAGAGGTCGAGCGCCTGCTTCACGGTGTGCCGGCAGGCTTCGGGCGGGGCGTCGGGCCGGTGGAAGACGCGGGAGAAATCGAGCCCGCGCGCCTTCCAGAAGGCGATCGCCGGGTTCGTCTCGAGCAGGTCCGCGCGGCCGATGGCCTCGTCGAGGCGGCGGAAGCCCAGCTGCGCCAGCCACTCGCGCACCTCGCCGGCCAGCAGGTTGAAGAAGTTGACGACATACTCCGGCTTGCCGGTGTACCGCTTGCGCAGCTCCGGGTCCTGCGTCGCCACGCCCACGGGGCAGCCGTTGGTGTGGCACTTGCGCATCATGACGCAGCCGCACACGACCAGGGCCGCCGTCGCGAAGCCGAACTCCTCGGCGCCCAGCAGCGCCGCGATCATGACGTCGCGGCCGGTCTTGAGCTGGCCGTCCGTCTGCAGGCGCACGCGGTTGCGGAGGCCGTTGATCACGAGCGTCTGCTGCGCCTCCGCCAGCCCCAGCTCCCAGGGCGCGCCGGCGTGC
This sequence comes from uncultured Victivallales bacterium, assembly GCA_964402115.1. GTDB lineage: Bacteria > Verrucomicrobiota > Kiritimatiellia > UBA8416 > CAYOBW01 > CAYOBW01. The sequence goes on along the minus strand of CAYOBW010000292.1, from coordinate 115 downwards.
CGCAGCGAGGTGAGGGGCGAGGCGCCCGTGCCGCCGTCGTAGCCGCTGATCAGGATCATGTCGGCCCGCGCCTTGGCCACGCCGGCGGCCACCGTGCCCACGCCGACCTCGGACA
>CAYOBW010000291.1:0-9388 GCA_964402115.1 uncultured Victivallales bacterium | reverse complement strand
GGAAGCGGCGGCAGAAGTCGGGCGTGTCCATCCAGGCCGTGTCCTGGTGGCTCGAGGAGACGATTTCGATGGTGCCGCCGTTGAAAAAGTACGCGAGCCCCGACGGCGCGAAGCGTTGCCGCGCCAGCACCTTGCCGCCGATCTTCAGGACGGCCTCCACGGCCACCCCGGCCTGCTGTGGCACCCAGAACGCGTGCCTGCCGTTCCAGGCGCCCGGGGCAAGCTCCAGGGCCGTCGCGTTCGCCACTTCCACGCGCGCCGCCTCCTGGCCGCCGCCCGCCGCCGCAACCAGGTCCAGCACGGCCTGCTGCTCCATGCCCGCGCCGGCCTTGCGGTACTGCGCCGGCGCCGCCCAGTCGAAGCCGGCGAGGGGCGTGGTCAGCGTACTCCTCGCCGCATAGGCCTCCAGCTCGAAGATGCGGGCGTACTCGTTGCGCCCGCCCTGCTCGCCTTTCGTGATGAACAGCCGCAGATGGCGCACCGGCGTCGGCGCGCAGGTTAGCGTGCTCACGTTCTCCCGGTTGTCCGCGACGGGTGGCACGAGGTCCGTCCAGGGTCCCTGCGGCGACTCCGCGCGCTGCACCTGGAACGCGCCTGTGTTGTAGACGTTCCCCTGGCCCCGCACGCCTTCGTGGCGGACGACGACCTTGTGGATCGTGCGCGGCTGGCCGAGGTCGACGAGCAGCCAGTGCGGCGTCGCGCCGGAGGCCGCGTTCCACTTTTCGTGCTCGCCGGACGCCTTGCCGTCAAGCGCCCGCTCCGGCTCGTAGCCGGGGCCGAAGACCGAGCTGGCCGCGGCCGTGGCGCCCCATTTCGCGAGGGCGACATTGATTTCCTCCTGGGCGTGGAGGCGTCCCGCGGCGGTTACTGCGAGCAGGATCGAGGCGGCCAGCCTGTTCGCCGCGCGTAGTGTGGGATGTTTTGTCATAGCTTCTCCAGCAGCGGCTTGCAGGCCTCGATGAAGCGCGCGGCGTTGGCGATCTCGGCAGTCGCCCGTGCCTCGTCGAATTCGGCTCTGGCATTGTAGTCGCTCAACTCGCGGTAGGTCTCAAGTTGCCCCAGGATGGCCGCAGTCTCGGCTGGAAGTGCCCCCGATTCCACGTAGTGGAGGTACAGCAACTGGCTAACACCCCTGTGCGTCTTAGGTTCAAGCCCTTTCAGGAAGAGCAAAGCCAGCGCCCAGTGAAAAGCCGCATAGTAGGCCCGTGATACGGCGGCGTTGTGGAACGCGCCGGCGAGCAGGTAGCGGGCTTCGGCCAGGCACTCGTCGCCGCGCCCGGCTTCTTCGGTGGCATTCGATCGTCCATTCTCCTCCGTCACAGCGCAACTCCTTCCCGCAAGATGTCGAGGGCGAACCGCCGCTCGCGCACGCGCAGATGCTCGAAGTGAGCGGGGGTCATGACAACCGGCTGCAGCAGGAGCCGCCGTTCCAGCAGCCCCATGCGATAAGCGGTTGCGACCAGCCACTCCACCTCGGCGGAACCGTCCTTGTCGAGCACGACGAGGACATCGATATCGGAATCGGGCATCCAGTCGCCGCGCGCGGCCGAACCGTAGAGCCAGACCTGCTGGACCCGTGCCCCCCAGTGGGTTCGCACCGCGCAGGCGTAGTCCCGTGCCAAGGCCCGCACGGTTTCAAGTGTCGCTACCGTCTCCGGCCGGTCAGTTGTGGCCGTTGTCATCATCCCTGTCACGGTCCGCACTATAGCCTGCGGGCGAGCTGGTGTCAAAACGCGTCAGGAGACGGCTCTCCCGCGCCGTCCCGAGGGACAACTGGCGGCAGGCTGACGGCTGCGCTGTATTCCGCGCAGTCTCGCGCTTTGTATCGCCGCCATTTCTCGCCTGGGCCGGCCCGGGAGGACCGGCCTACGTGGGACGGCGCTCCCGCGCCGTCCGGGACGATTGGTGTGCAACCAAGTGCCGGGCGCCACGCAGCGCGGGCCTCTCCGAGGCCCAGCGCCCGGTGACCTTGCGGGCACACCCTGATTCCTTGCAGACACCGGCCCTCGCCTTCGGAGAAGGCGGGGCTACCAGCCAGGAGGCCCACTCCACCGATCCCAGATGCGCCCCGCCTGCGATTTGCCGCTGGTGCGGGTGTTGGCGGGCGTGCTACGGTGCGGACTGTGCCGGCCCGCCTGCGGGTGATCCGCCGTGCGCGGCGCGGCCGGTGCAGGTGTCGTGATCATCGCGGTGGACATCGGAACTTCGAAACTGGCCGCCGTGGCCTGGGAGCCGGCCGCCGGCGCGGCGGTGGCGACGCGGACGGCGCCAAACGACGCCGACCTGCCGGGGCGGCCGGCCGGCCGGCACGAACAGGATCCGGCACGGATTGCCGCCGCCTGCCGCGAGCTGCTGCGTGCGGCGCTGCCCGCTGTGTGACGCGAGCGGTTGCGGCGGCGCCCGACGTCCCGGCGTAGGTCGACCACTGGAGCGGTGTTGCCCGACGGGGATGGTCAGGCAGGAATGCCTGACCCACGGGGAAGCCGTCAGCCGGGATGGTCCGAAGCAGCCGACCTACCTCTCGACAAGATCGCCTTCAACATTTCGTTCGGCCTACGCTGTCTTCAAGTGCCGACGCCGGAGTTCCTCCTCGACCCTCTCCGCAAGGAAGACCTTCAGCAAAGACTGATAGGGCACATCGCGCTTGTTCGCCAGCATCTTCAGGCCGACGAGGATAGACTCCGGCAAGCGCAAGGAGATTGACTTGGTAGAGGGCTTCAGATTTGGGAAGACTGTCCGCCTTGCCTTCGACCAGTCGAGGAACTCCGTGGAGTCGTGAGTCGCCCAGAACTCACGTTCTTCGTCCTCGTTCTTGAATGTTGGAATCTGTTTCTTGCTCATGATCTGTATGCCCTCCGTTCCTGCCGGCTCATGTCGCGTGCCCACACGACCCTCAAACGCCGCCCGCGCATGGTGAACGCGATGAACAATGCTCTGCCTTCGTCAGTTTGCCCCAGCGCATAGAAGCGCCTTTCCGTGCCGGAATGCACAGGGTCGTCGCCCCAGAGAAACGGCGTGTTGAAGAAGACCTGCTCCACCTCCGCAGGTGCTACGCTGTGCCGATTCCAGTTCTTCTCGGCGTTGCCGCCTGTCCAGTCGAACGCTTCGAAGTCCGGCGCCGACACCATGTCTTTCATGGGCATGCCGTATATGATGCCAGTATACGCGTCAAGTGCGCGCCGTTACGCCCGGAATCGTTCCCGTCACTCCCCGGCGCGCAACGTGACCACGTCCCAGGCGGGGATTTCGATACGCTTGCCGGCGGGGGCGAGGGGTTGCTCCAGGGCGTCGCTGAGCCAGACGTTGCGCGGGGCGGGGTCGGACCATGTCAGCGTCGCGCGCTGGCCCTTGCCCGACGCGCCGAACAGCCGCACGATCCAGGCCTTGCCGTCGGCGCTGGGCTTGAGCGCGGCTGCGACCACCTCTTCCGGTTCGACGCGCAGGCGCGGGGGCGCCACGGCGGGGCCGACGGCCAGCGCCACGAGCAGCGGCTCGGTGCTCTCGATGCCGAAGCGGTGGGCCGCCACGGCGTCGTAGCCGCGATGCGGGCGGATGGCGTAGCGGAACACGGTGAGCCCCTCCTGGTCGGCCCGGTAGTTCGTGTGCCAGTGATTGTTCATCACCCACGAATAGAGCCTGGGCGAGTGCTCGATCGTCTTCAGGTACGCGTTGGGGTTCGGCTGTCCGCGCGGCAGGTTGGCGGTGAGCCCGCCCATCTCCACGAGCGGGGCGTCCACGGTGGCCCAGGTTACGCCGTACGACGCGTTCGCCACGTCCGCCCAGCGCTCGACGGAGAACCAGTTCTTGCAGGCGCCGGGCAGCTGGTCCTTTTCGGGCTCCGCCACGGCCAGCGCGCTGTTCATCCGCACGCGCGCCGCCGGCACGTTGAACGCGAAGCCGAAGTGCACGCCCTCGACCGCGCGGACGGGCAGCTTGTCGAGCGTGTTGACGAGCTCCACGCGATCCAGCCCGTCCACGACGCGCACTTCGCGAGTGAGCTTGCGGCAGCCGGGCGCGTCGGATTCGATGAGCAGGGAGGCGACGAGCGGGCCGGCGTCCTTGATTGTCACGCGGGCGGGGCCGCCGGGTTGCGCATCCTTGACGTTGCCGCCGGGGAGGTAGATGTAATCGTTCAGCTTGCCGTCCACCAGCTCCGCGTCCAGCCCCTGCCGGCGCAGGCTGGCAATGGCGCCGGTCGCCGCGTCCACCTTTACCGTGAGCAGTGGCGTGCTCAGCGTGGCGCCGGTGGCGGCGGCGTGGCCGAGGCCGGGGGCGGGGCCGATTGCGAGGCGGTAGCGCTGCGCGCCGAAGGCCGGCACGTTGCGCGCAAGGAAGACCAGTTCGCCGCCTGCCAGGCGCTGCGAAGGGACGGCCTTGCCGGCGCTGTCCTTCACGACATCGCCCCGGACCTCCTTCGGCAGCGTGACCAGGTCCGTGCGCGGCCAGGAGGCGGTGTTGAAGACATCCAGGGCGTCGTCGGCGGCGGCGGCGGGCGGGGCGGCCAGCGCCTGGCCCAGCAGCTCGCGCGACTGGCGGTCGGCGTCCAGGGCGTAGGCCTGCTTGTACTTCCACTGCGTCTTCACGAAATCGAGATCGGGCTGGTGGATGCTGTTGTGCGCGCCCCAGGTGTGCTCGCTATACATGGCGACGTTCTTCCAGGCGGCGGCGAACGCCTCCGCGGGGTAGGTGGCCGGCTGGCGCATGGCCCATAGCGTCTCGGCCTGCGACAGGCGGTCCGCTGAGCCGCGGTTCAGCGCGGTCTCGCGCGCGGAGGATGGCGCGCCGTCCTCCCAGTAGGGCGTGAGATCGCCGCGGAAGGTCGGCAGCTTGTCGCCGTAGCGCTTCTCGAAGGCGCGGAAGGCTTCGCTGGTCGTGGCGACGATCAGCTTCGGATACGCATACTTCGCATTCCAGTCGCGCACCGCCGGCATCACGCCCTCGTCGGCGGGGCCGTTGTCGCCCTTGGACCAGCGGAGCTGCACGATGTCGTAGGGGTACTTGACGTCCACGAGGCGCTTGAGCAGGTCGGGCAGCGCCGCGTTGATCGAGGGGTAGTGGTGGCCGAACGAATACCCGCCTTGCGCGCCCCAGTAGATGGCCTTCTGCTTGCCGGACGGTGAAAGCCAGTAGAAGGGCGCGTGCTCCCACTGCACGCGCACGTAGCCGATCCGGTCGCCGTCCATGGTGCGCGACGCGTTCGGGCCGTCCGAGATGTACTTCACGCCGCTCTGCGCCAGCGCGGGCACCACGCCCCAGGTCAGCCCAGGCACGTCGCTGATCATCATCGAGTCCACGGTCACCCCGCAGCGCCGGCCGAGGTCGGCAGCGAAGGCGAACTGGCGGATCAGCTCCTCGCCCCGGCAGAGCCCTGTCAGCAGGTTGCTGTACATCGCGTCCAGGCCGATGCTGCCCTCGCGCACGGCCTGCTCGAACGCGGCTTTCTGGGCGGGGGTGGCGCTGGCGAGAAACTGCTCGTACGGCCAGAGCACTTCGAGGTTCCACTTGAACCGCGCGCCGGCCGGGTAGTCCTTCGTCGCCTGGATGAGCTCCAGGGCGTGCGTGACGTTGTGGGCCTGCTTCTGCGCGATTTCGGGCTGGATGTGCGTGTAGCCGATATCGACGTGCGAGTGCATGAGGACGTACACGACCCACTTGCGGACCGGCTCCAGCGTGACGGACCGGCTCGCGAGGGCTTTGCCGCCGGCGGCGAGGGTCACTGTAACCGGCGTTGCCGTGGTCACGTCCGGCGCCAGGATTTCCACGTCCTGCGTACCCGTCCGGAGCGTCACCGGCCGGGCCGGCGCAGCCCCCGCTTGCACGGTGGCCTCGACCGGGTTGCCGGCGTGCAGGATGGTCAGCACGAGGGGCTGGCAGAGCCGGCCCTCGCGCTCGACCAGCGCCTGGACCGGCCGCGCGTCGCGCAGGAACGTCTGCGTCGCCACCGGAACCTGGACCGTGCCGGCCGGCGCCTCGAACCGCAGTGCGTCCCACAGCACCCATGAGCCCCTGACCGTGGTAATGGCGACGCGGTTCTCGCCCGCCTTCAGCGCGGCGGCAGGCACCGGCACCGCGATCACGTGTTCGCGCCCCTTGGACGGATCGCCAAACACGGAAGCGTCGCCCGCACCCTTCGGCGTCTGGAAATCCCAGGCCTTGTCGTTCACCTCCACGCGCAGGGCCGCAGGGTCCAGGGAGTGCGTGTCCGTGAAATCCAGCACGAGCCGGCAGTCGCCCGCGGGCGCGGCCTGCAGCCCGAAGCGCACGTCGTACGTCTGCGGGACGCCCGGCGCCCAGCCGCCGTCAATCGTGCCCGGCTGCACGTAGGGCCAGTCGCGCTTCGGGTCCGACACGCCGACAATGAAGAACGCGGGCCCGCGGTAGGCCTTGTAGTCCGCCGGTGCGCAGGCGAACTCGGCCGTGCTGTTATCCGCTTGGCCGATCTGCCACAGGACCGGCAAATCCGCCGCCCGTGCCGTGCCGCCCGCCGCCAACATGCCTGCCAACATCATGGTCGTCGCTTGCCTGCGCATCTCCGTGCCTCCTTCGCGTAATCGTGCCCCCAGCGTACGCCTTCGCGCCGCCCGCGTCTTGCAGAAACCGGTCATTGCGCTGGTACGATCTTGTCGTGACGGCATGGGGGGGGCGGGCTGTCATGCATAGGGTTGAGGCAGAGTGTCTTACATACACGCCACTCCGCCGGAGGGGTGCCGAAGGCCGGGGTGGGTTGCCCCTTGACCGGCCTCTCCGCGCCGTTCTTCGCTTCGGCTAACGGCCAAGAATCACGTCGATTCCGTTGACAACTGTCATGTCCAGTCCAGGTTGATGTTCTTGATTCCTCTCTTCTTGATGAGTTCCCTGATTGCATGGGTTTCTGCTTTCAATTCAGGTATCTTATGATCATGTGTCTCCACGAAGACATGGTCGACTCTCTCGATGACGCCGGTTCCAATCATCTTCGCTAGAACCCTGCACTCAACACCTTCGATGTCAATCTTTAGAATCCTGATGCGATGATTCAGTGATTCAATGAACTCGCAAAGGTCGATGATTTCAACTTCCACATTCTTTTCACGGAGCACGTTCCCTTTGAAGTCCAGCAACGAAGACCCGGTTGACCAAAGAACTTCATCTTCATCCGAATTCTCGTGCAGATACAGTTTCATCTTGCTTCTGCCATCGCCAACCCCCTTCTGGATACAATGCACGTTCCGCGCGTTGCGGAACCTGTTGTGCAACACTTCAAACGCGTATGGATTCGGCTCAAAGGCATAGACGGTAGCCCCGGCTTCGCCCAAGTGTTGGGTAATGTCCCCGACATTTGCACCACAATCAATGGCAATATCGGCATTCGTCAATGCAATGGAGAGGAAGTGCTTTCTTGCCACTTGTTCGGGCGACTTTCCCAGACCGAACCTTCTCAAGATGTCGTTCAGCATGTCGTCATTTCTCCATTGGGGCACTCCAGCTCCCGTGGTCACGGTGCCGAGCCGGCGAGGCTACGCTGGGACGGCATGTTGCCTCGTGTCGCCCGGGCGCCAACGCGTCCCCCGCCGTGTCGTCTCCGCGGCACGTCAGAGAACCGGCTTCAGCCGGGCGTGGCGGCCTGCAGGTCCGCCGCCCGCTTCCGTCATTCCTGGGCTCGCAGCTGTTCGCCTGGCACCGGTGCCCGATCTGATTCCATCTACAAAGCCCCATTCATTAGCACGACATCCCCCCCAGAGCCCCGGAAGCGCCCTCTCTGTGTGCCGGATGCCGGTCACTCGGCGATGATGAAAACAGTCGCGGCCTGCGCGACGGGGGCGAGGTCTTCGAGGGAGCGTTTGGATTTGCCGCGCGGTTCCGCGAGTCTGTCCGTCAGCCCGGGGACGGATTCGAGGAAGGCGAGGGCGTAGCTGGATTTGATGGCGTAGTTGATGCCCTGCGGCAGCGCGCCGCGGGTGAGATCGGTGGTTTTCAGCATGCCGAGCGAGCGGGCGAAGACCCCGACGACGTTGCCGCTGAGCGTGACGAGCGGGCCGCCGGAGTTGCCGGGCTGGGCGGCTGTGTTGACCTGGAAGTAGCGCGGGCAGTCGAGTTCGCCGGTCAGCGAGTTGACCGTGCCGTCGGTGAGCTTCGGCGACAGGCCTTGCAGATGGGTGTTCGGGAAGCCGATGGTGAAGACGCCTTCGCCGAGCCGTACGTCGCGACTGCTGGCCAGCGGCAGCGGACGGAATTTCCCGTTGACCTTAAGCAGCGCGAGATCGTTCGCGTCGTCCATGGCGACGAGCGAGGCGTCGAGCGGTTCGCCACCGGAGCGGACGGTGATGCGGATGGAGCCCTTGACGACGTGGTGGCAGGTGAGGATGTAGCCGTCCGCGGAGATGAAGAACCCGGTGCCCATTTCCTTGTGCGCGTCGCGGTGCGTTTTGAGAAACTCGTCGCCCTCGCGCTGCGCGCGCTCCTTGTCGGCGGCTGTGACGATGAGCGCATGTTTCTCGACATTCCCGCGGGCCGGCGGATAGCCCTGCCGTGCGGAGATGTAGAACCACTTGTAGGCCTCGACCGGATCGGCCTTCGTGCCCTCGCCGTTGGCGATCATGATGCCGAGCATGTTCTGGCCGTGGACGAACCCGCCTTCCGCACTCCTCCGGATCCACTTGATCGCCTCGTCCTCGTCCTTCGGAACGCCGAAGCCCGCCCGGTAGAGCGCGCCGACGTTGAACAGGCCCATGGGGAAATTCTGGTCGGCGGCGCGGCGATACCATTCCATGGCGAGCTTGTAGTCTTTTGGGACGCCAATTCCGTTTTCGTAGTTGTAGCCGACGGTGGTCTGAGCCCGCGCATAGCCCTTTTCCGCGGAAAGCCGGAGCAGACGTTCAGACTCGGCGACATCGCGGCTCACCTGGTCCCCGTTCCAGTATGCGACAGCGAGGTTGTTCAACGCCTCGGCGTCGCCAGCGTCCGCCTTGCGGCGCAGTTCCTCGATGCCTTGGGCCCGCAGCTCCAGCGTTGCCGAAGCCATGATCAGGATTGGCAGCAACCATTGAGGTTTCATGAGTTATGTATATCCATTTGCGGCCGCAATGACCAGCCAGAATGCTTTCGACCCTGCCGGCAGAGTCCGGGAGCTCCGGTAAAGCGGGCAGCCATATGCGGCGGCAGGGCCGCCGTCGAGAGGGCTACTTGTTCGGGTGCGCCGGCGATCGGCGCTTCTCACGCCTGGACCGCCGGCATGGGGTGCGCATGCCTCACCCCGGCGAGTCCGCCAACCTGACTCCGTCAGCCCCGAATGCTGTCGATCTTCATGCTCTTGTTGGGCTTCAGGTTGTTTCCGCGCGCCGATCGCCGAGCACCGATCGAATCGCGATAGCCAGATCCCGGAGCGGGACCGGTTTCGTAAGGCGCACGG
>CAYOBW010000290.1:7225-9423 GCA_964402115.1 uncultured Victivallales bacterium | reverse complement strand
AAGGTGGGGTCTGCATGAAATGGTTTTACGCCGAACAGGGGAAATCGTGCGGCCCGGTCGACGAGGATGCGTTTCGCGGCCTCGTGCAAGCCGGCGTCATCCGGGCCGAAACGCTGGTCTGGCAGGAGGGCCTCCCGGCGTGGGTGCCGTACGGCCAGCTGACGACCGGCCAGGTGTCGCTGCCCGCCCAGGGCACGGCCGCCTGCCGCGCCTGCGGGAACACCTTCCCGCAGGCGGAGATGGTCTTCCACGGCGGGGGCCACGTCTGTGCCGCCTGCAAGCCCGCCTACTTCCAACGCATCCAGGAGGGCGCGCTTGACGGCGGCAACGCCCCGAACGGCGAGCTCACCGCCCGCGCGCGCGAGCATCTGCGGGGACTCTGGGGCCGTTCGATCGGCATCCTTGTTATTCACGGCCTGATCAGCTTCGCGGCGAGCCTCGCCACCGTGGCGGCGGTGCTCATCACGGGCCCGTTTGCCCTGGGCCTCGCCATGTACTTCCTCGGTGTGGCGCGCCGGATGGACCCGCCGCTGGCAACGCTGTTCGCGGGCTTCCAGCGCTTCGGGCAGGCCATCGCGGTCTGGTTCCTGACCGCGCTGTTCGTCGGCCTGTGGACGCTGCTGCTGATCGTTCCCGGCATCGTGGCCGCCTTCGCCTACAGCCAGGCCTACTACATCCTGGCGGACGAGCCGGACATCGGGCCGCTGGAGGCCATCCGCAAGAGCAAGGAGCTGATGCGCGGCCATAAGTGGAAGTTCTTCTGCCTGGGGCTGCGCTTCGTGGGCTGGTACCTGCTGTGCATCCTGACGCTGTTCATCGGCTGCCTGTGGGTGGCGCCGTACCAGGCCGCCGCGTACGCCGAGTTCTACCGCGACCTCCGCGGCCGCTGAGGAGCACGCCTGCCCATGCCGCCCACCGCCATCGCCACGTTGCCCCGCTGCCCGGCCTGCGCGGCGCCGCTGCCGCCGGAGGCGTACAACGCGCCGGCCCCGGCGGCCTGCGCGCGGTGCGGTTGCCGGCGGCAGGTGGCGGTCTTCCCGGCGCAGTTCGCGGACCGCCGGCCGGCGCACGCCACCGGTGCGCCGGCCGCCGAGGGCGACGCGGCGTGCTTCCACCATCCGGGCAAGCGCGCCGTGACCGCCTGCGACGCGTGCGGGCGCTTCCTCTGCGCGCTGTGCGACGTCCCGCTGGGCAGCCGCCACCTCTGCGTGGCCTGCATCGAAAGCGGTGCGCGCAAGGGCCGCCACGACACGCTGATGCAAGCCGCGACGCAGCACGACAACGTGGCCCTCGGACTGGCGCTGCTGCCGCTGCCGCTGGTGTTTCCGACGCTGTTCACGGCGCCGCTGAGCCTCTACTACGTGGTCCGGTACTGGAATGTCCCGCTGAGCCTGCTGCCGCGCGGCCGCACGCGTTTCGGCGTGGCGGCGGCGCTGAGCCTGGCGCAGGTGGCGGCCTGGGCCGCGGGCGGGCTCTGGCTGCTGCGCAATTGGTGAGGGAATCATCGTGGCCGACTACCGGAACATCGCTCCCGCTACCGCCAGCAGCGGCCCCGGTGTGTTTGGCAAGCGGCAGTCGCTCTGGCTCGCCGACGATCACCTGCTGGCCGTTACGCACACGTTCGCGACGGAACAGTACAGGCGGCTCTACTTCCGGGACATCCAGGCGCTGACCCTGCGCGAAACCGGCGCAGCCCGCCGCGCGGCGCTGCTGCTGCTCCTCGTGGCAGCGGCCGCGGCGGCGCTCGGCGCGGCGGCCCTGCGCCTGCACACGCTGCCGGCGGCGGCGGGTTGCGCGATCGTGGGCGGCGCCGCGCTGATCGCCCTGCTCGTCAACGCCCGGCGCGGGCCGGGCTGCGTGCTGGAGGTCACCACGGCGGTTCAGACCACGCGCCTGCACGCCTTCAACCGGGTTCGCACCGCCCAGCCCATGCTGACGCTGCTGCGCCAGCGCAGCGAAGCCGTGCAGGGGGCGCTGACGCCCGAGGCCGCGGCCGCCGGCTGCCAGCAGGCGCAGGGCGCGGCGGCGCAACCGACGCCGGAGCCCGCCGTGCTCACGGCGGAGCCGCTGCCCCCGCCGCAGGTTGAGACCTTCGCGCTCCCCCCCCCGCCCGTGCTGCCCTACCGGGGCCGCCGCCACGACCTGGCGGTGCTGCTGCTCTACCTCACCGCCGGCCACGCCCTCCTGGCCCTGTTCAT
>CAYOBW010000290.1:0-7125 GCA_964402115.1 uncultured Victivallales bacterium | reverse complement strand
CCCGAACCTGCCCCTGAAACCGCGCCGCCCGCGCCGGGGAACCCATGAACGCGCAAGCCCCAACGTGCAGCGTGCAGCGTGCAACGTTTAACGTGCGAAAGGCGGTCGCGGCATGACCGACTTCGCCAGTCAGCGCTGCTTCCATCACCGCCGCCGCGAGGCCGTGGCCCGCTGCCCGCTCTGCCAGCGCATGTTCTGCCGCGAGTGCGTCACGGAGCACGACGAGCGCGTCATCTGCGCGGGCTGTCTCGCCGCCCTGGCGCCCGCGCCGCCGCCCGCGCGCGGCCGGCGGCTGGCCGCGCTCGCACCGGCGGCGATCGCACTCGCGGGCTTCGTCGCCACGTGGCTCTGCTTCTACGTGATGGGCCGCCTCCTCGCGCTCGTTCCGGCCCGTTCCACGAGGGCGCGCTGGGAGGTGGCGGATGAAGCCGGCCCCCCAGACCACGGCCGGCCGCGGCGGCCTCGACCTCATCGGCGAGACGGTGCAGCTCGTGCGCACGGCGCCGCTGGATACGCTGGCCGCGCACCCGATCGGCACCGTGCCGTTCATCCTCGGCCTGCTCTACTTCTGGGCCGACATGAGCCGCAGCCCGCGCGCCGCCGAGCATGCCTTTGGCGCCTCGCTGGCGCTGGCCGCGCTGTTTATCTGGATGAAGGCCTGGCACGCCGTGTTCGGCGCGGGCCTGCTCGCGCACCTGCGGGGGGAGCCGGCGCCCGGTGCGTCATGGCGCCGCGGCCTGCGCCTGCTCACGCTCCAGGCGGCGTGGCAGCCGACGGGGCTCCTGGCCATCCCGGTGGCGCTGCTGCTGCTCATGCCGTTCCCCCTCGTGTACGGCTTCTACCAGAACCTCTCGGTCATCGGCGACAGCGCCGCGCCGGGGCTGCGCGCCCCCGCCCGCCACGCCTGGCGCCTGGCGACGCTCTGGCCGCGCCAGCACGCGGTCATGCTCTGGCTGCTGTCGCCCTGGCTGCTGGCGACGGGCCTGCTGACGGCCTGCCTCTGCGTCTGGTTCTCCCAGCAGGTGACGGGCGCCTTCACCGGCGTTTCCGGCAACGTGCTGCTGGCCATGCTGCTGTTTCCGCTGGCCTGTGTCGCCTTCCCCCTGTCGCCGCTCGGCACGTTGGTGGCGGTCAACCTCGGCGCGCTTTACGTCCTGCTGCCGTACCTGCTCAAGCTGACCCTGGACATCCCGACGCCCTTCACGCTGAACGGCCCCGCGAGCCTGCTGAACACCACCTTCCTGCTCGCGGTCTTCGGCGGCGTGTTCGTCACGCTCGACCCGCTGCTGAAGGCCGCCTATGCCCTGCGCTGCTTCTACGGCGACGCCCTGCACACGGGCGTGGACCTCCTCGCGGCGCTGCGCGAGCTGGCCGCCAACGGCCGGCGCGCGGCGGGGCTGGCCGGCCTTGCCCTGCTGCTGCTCCTGCTGCCGACGCCCGCCGCACGGGCGGACGGCGAGCCCTCGACAGCCCACGCTCAACGTGCCACGCTCAACGTGCCACGTGCAACGGCCGACGGTGAAAGCGCTGCCCCCCCCGCTCCCCCGCCCGCCGCCCAGCCCCCGGCGCTGACGCCCACCGAGCTCGACGCCGCCATCCGCGCTGTCATGCAGCAGCCCGCCTACACGTGGCGCGCCCCGCGCGCGGCCGGGCCCGTGCGCGAGGTCGCCGACAGCCTGGTCGGCTCCTTCGCCGACCACCTGCGCGCGTGGACCGAGCGGTTGTTCCGGTGGCTGGGGGAACGCCTGCGGGACTTCTTCGACTGGCTGCGCCGGCTGTTCGGGAACGAGCCGCTGGCGCGGCCCGAGGGGGGCGATTGGGGCTTCGGCATCCGCATCTTCTGGTTCGCATTGGCCGGCGTCGCGCTCAGCGCGGCCGGCGTGCTGGCCTACCGCTTCTGGCGGCGGCGCGGGGCGAAGGCGACCGAGGAGGCGCCGGTGGTGACCGCCGTGCCCGACCTCGCCAGCGAGGAAGTCATCGCCTCGCAGCTGCCGCGCGACCAGTGGCTCGACCTGGCCGATCGCTTCCTGTCGCGCGGCGAATACCGGCTGGCCATCCGCGCCCTGTTCCTCGGCGGGCTCGCGCATCTCGCCCAGCGCAACGTCCTCACCATTGCCCGGTACAAGTCCAACCGCGAGTACCGCCGCGAGCTGGAGCGGCGCTACCATGACCACCCGGAGGCGCTCGCCGCCTTCGACCGCAACCTGCACGTGCTGGAGGCGGTCTGGTATGGCGAGCACCCGGTCTCGCGGCCGGAGGCGGAGGCTTTTGCCCGGGACCAGGAGCAGGTGGTTGACGATGGCGCGTAAACCCCTCACCCTTCTCGCGGGCGCGCTCGCGCTGGCCCTGTTCGGGGCCGGCCTCGTGCACCTTTTCGCCCTGCGCTTCCAGCGGGGGGACACCTATCCGCCCTACTCCACCCTACGCGCCGACCCCCTTGGCGCCCGCGCGCTGTACGAAAGCCTGCAGCGCTGCCGCGGCCTGCGCGTGGAGCGGCTCTACGAGCCGCTGCGCGACGGCCGCCTGCCGCCGGACACGGCCCTGTTCTTCGTGGGCGACACCATCGCCTCCAACGAGACCATCGCGGTCGAGACCACGCGCACGCTCGACCGGTTCATGCGCGCCGGCGGGCGGCTGGTCGTGCTGTTCCGCCCGCAGACGATCCCCGCCGCGCCGGCCGCGCGGCAGCCCGTCGCGGCCGCCACGCCCGCGCCCTGCACGAACGCGCCCGGGACGGAGGCGGAGCAGGAGCAGGAGGAGGGGGACGCCGGCGCGCGGGAACCGGCGGGCGCCGACGACAAGGACGCAGCCGCGCCGAAGCGGGTGGCGAAAGGGAAGCATGCGCGCAACCGGGAGTATGGCTGAGGGGGCGGCGTCGCGAGCCGCTCCGTGCGAGTGGCTGACTGGCTGGATTTCCGCGTGCGGTACTTCCCGGAGACGGAGCTGGCGACGGCCGAGCTGGCGACCAATCTGCCGCCGCACGAGCTGCCGTCGCGGGTGCTGTCGACGGCGTCGGTGTGGTTCGACCAGCCCAGCAACGGCTGGCGCACGGTGTATACGCAAGCTGAGCACCCTGTGCTGCTCGAACGCCCCGTGGGGCGCGGCAGCATGGTGGTGGCGGCGTCGAGCTACTGCGTCTCCAACGAGGCGCTGCGCGACGATCCGCCGGTGACCCTGCTGACGTGGCTGGTGGGCGGGCGGCAAACCGTCGTGTTCGACGAGACGCACCACGGGGTCACCGACTCGCCGGGCGTGGCGACGCTGCTGCGCCGCTACCGGCTGTACGGCTGCCTGGGCGCGCTGCTCTGGCTGGCCGTGCTTTTCATCTGGCAGCAGAGCCGCAGCCTCGTGCCGCCCGCGGCGCGGAACGATGACGTGCTGGCGCCGGACATCGCGCAGGGGCGGGACGCCACGGCGGGACTGATCAACCTGCTGCGCCGGAGCACGCCGCCCGCGCGGCTGCTCGACACGCTGTACCAGGAGTGGCAGCACACGGGCGGCGCGACGGGCCGCGTCGACGCCGGGCGGCAGGCCGAGGTGCGGCAGCTCATCGCTGCGTCCAACGCCCGCCCGGCGGGCCGGCGCGATCTCGCGGGCACGTACAATGCCATCGCACGGGTGGTGAAACGCAAATGGGAGCGGACATCCCAGGAAGGAACAGGCAACCCAGCATGAACATCGAGGATCGCAAAGCGCTGTTGGAACGGGCGCGGCAGGAAACCGCCAGGGTCATCATCGGGCAGCCGGCCGTCATCGACCTCGCCCTGGTCACGATCCTGACGCGGAGCCACGCCCTGATCGAGGGCGTACCGGGCGTCGCCAAGACCCTCCTCGTCCGCACGCTCGGCCGGGTGCTCGGCTGCCCGGCGCAGCGCATCCAGTTCACGCCGGACCTGATGCCGGCGGACATCACGGGCACTAACGTCTACAACCTGCGCGAGAACGAGTTCAAGCTCATCCGCGGCCCGGTCTTCACGACCTTCCTGCTCGCCGACGAAATCAACCGCGCGCCCGCCAAGACGCAGTCGGCCCTGCTGCAGGCCATGCAGGAGCGACAGGTGACGATCGACCGCGAGACGCACGCGCTGGCGCCGGACTTCACGGTCTTCGCCACGCAGAACCCGATCGAGTACGAGGGCACCTATCCCCTGCCCGAGGCGCAGAAGGACCGCTTCCTGTTCAAGATCCCGATGAGCTGCCCGGGCCGCGACGAGGAGCTGCAGCTCGCCCGGCGCATGCTCGGCACGGAGTCCCCGGAGGCCGTGCTCGAGCGCGGCGATGTGCAGACCGTGCTGGAGCCCGGCGCCCTCGGGCTGCTGCGCGCGACGCTGCAGGAGGTCACGCTGCGCGACGAGCTGGTCGCCTACGCCGTGGACGTCGTGCGCGAAACGCGCCGGCACGCCAGCGTGCTGGTGGGCGCGGGACCGCGGGCCACGCAGGCCCTGGTCATGGCCAGCCGGGCGCTGGCCGCCGTGCTCGGGCGCGACTTCGTGACGCCGGACGATTTCAAGGATCTGGCCGTGCCGGTGCTGGGACACCGCCTCGTGCTGCGCCCCGAGTACGAGATCGAAGGCCTGACGATCGCCGAGGTGGTGCAGGACATCCTGCGCCAGGTGCCCGTGCCGCGCTGAGGTGCGAAACATGGTCCCGGCCAACCGCCAACTGCTCTGGACCGCGCTGCTGCTGCCGTGCGCCGCGGCGGGGGCGCTCGTGCCGTCGCTGGCCGCCCTGGCGGTGGGCGGGTACGCGGTGCTGCTGCTCCTCGCGCTGGCCGATGCCTGGCTCTCGCGCGGCGTGCTGCGGGGGCTGGCCGTCACGCTGCCGGAGGTCGTGCGCCTGACGCAGGACCGGGACGGCGGCTTCGCGGTCCGCATCCGCTGCGGCCCTGCCGGGCGGGCGCTCGTGGTCGGCCTCCCGCTGCCGGCCGAAGTGGGCGCGGCGCGCGACACGCTGGCCGTCGTGCTGGCGGGCGACGCCCCCGAGCACACCGTGACCTGGCCCTGCCGCCCCCGCGCGCGCGGCCGCTACACGCTTGACGGCGCCTGCCTGGAAACCGCCTCCCGGCTCGGCTTCTGGCGCATGCGCGGCACGGTCCCCTGCCGGGGCGAGTTCAGGGTCTACCCCAACCTCATGGCCGAGCGGCAGGAGCTCGCCGCGATCTTCCTCAACCGCGACACCACCGGCGTGCATGCCCAGCGCCTGCTGGGCCACGGGCGTGAATTCGAGAAGCTGCGCGAGTACCTGCCCGGCGACAGCTACGACGAGATCCACTGGAAAGCCACCGCCAAGCGCGGGCGCCCCGTCACCAAGCTCTACCAGGTCGAGCGCACCCAGGAAATCTACGTCGCCCTCGACGCCTCGCGCCTCAGCCGCCGCGCGGCGGGCGCGAAGCCCGCGCTCGAGCGCTTCATCAACGCCGCCCTCGTGCTGGGGCTGGCCGCGGAGAAGCAGGGCGATCTCTTCGGCCTGATCGTCTTCAACGACCGCGTGCGCCGCTTCGTGCGCGCCGCGAACGGCAAGGCGCACTTCGACACCTGCCGCGACGCGCTTTACACGGTCGCGCCCGAGATCGTCACGCCCGACTTCGCGGAACTCTTCACGCAGGTGCGCCTGAAGCTGCGCCGGCGCGCGCTGGTCCTGCTGCTCACCGACCTCTCCGATCCGCTGCTGGCCGAGCGGTTCCGCGCCAGCGTGCCGCTCGTCGCGCGCCAGCACCTCATCATGGTCAACATGTTCCCGCAGCCCGGCGCGCAGCCGCTGTTCCAGCAGCCGGACGCAACGGCGACGGACGACCTTTACCGGCGGCTCGGCGGTCAGCTGGTCTGGCAGAGCCTGCGGGAGCTGGGGCGGGGGCTGCAGCACCTCGGCGTCACGCTGACGCTGGTGGAGCAGGACCGGCTCTGCGTCGAGCTGGTCAGCCAGTACATGCGCGTCAAGCAGCGGCAGGCGCTGTAGGGCGGGCCGCGACACGGCAACGGGGACGGGATACGGACGGCGGACATGATCATCGACATTCGGAAATTCATCGCGCAGGAGCAGCCGCTGTGGCACGAGCTCGAGCGGTTCCTGGACCGGCTGCGGACAGGGAGCGGCGCGGCGCTGAGCCTCGTCGAGGTGCGGCGGCTGCACTACCTGTACGAGCGGGTGTCGGCCGACCTGGACCAGCTGACGACGCTGGCGTCCGAGCAGGCGACGTGCCGGTACGTCAGCGCGCTCGTGGCGCGCGCCTACGCGGAGATCCACGAGACGCGGGCGCGCCCCCGCCGGCTGCGGCCGCGCGAGTGGCTGGGGGTGACGCTGCCGCAGGCCTTCCGCCGCCGCCTGCGGGCCTTCCAACTCGCCTGCGCGGTCACGCTCGCCGGCTCCCTGTTCGGGGGGCTGGTGCTGGCGCTCGACCCGCCGGCCAAGGAGATCCTGATCCCCTTCGGCCATCTCATGGGACGGCCCGCGGAGCGCGTCGCGGAGGAAGAGCAGGTCGACCGCGACACGCTGGCGGACCGCAAGGCCCAGGGCGCCGCGTTCTACATCACCCACAACACGCGGGTCGCGCTGACGACGCTGGCCATGGGCGCGCTGTGGGGCGTCGGCACACTGGTCCTGCTCTTCTACAACGGCGTGCTGCTGGGCGCCGTGGCCGTGGACTACATCCTGGACGGCCAGGGCGTGTTCCTGGCGGGGTGGCTGCTGCCGCACGGCTCGGTGGAGATCCCCGCTTTGCTGCTCGCGGGGCAGGCGGGGCTCGTGCTGGGCGGCGCCCTGATCGGCTGGGGGCGCCGCCAGGACCTGGCCGGGCGGCTGCGCGAGGCCAGCGGCGACCTGCTGACGCTGGTGATCGCGATGGTGATCCTGCTCGTGTGGGCGGGCATCATCGAGGCGTTCTTCTCGCAGTACCACGAGCCGGCCGTCCCCTACTGGCTGAAGATCGCCCACGGCTCGGCGCAGGTTCTCGTGCTGACAGCCTACGTGTGGTGGAGCGGGAGGCGGAGCGGGGGCGGCTGAAGTACCTGGTTCGGGATGTACGATGCGGAGCACGAGGCCCAGCCGCAGGTGTTTCCAGACATCCCCTCGGGCTAGAAACGGGAGTAGCCCTCCACCCTTTCTCTGTACATTCACAGCACCGTACCG
>CAYOBW010000289.1:0-9427 GCA_964402115.1 uncultured Victivallales bacterium | reverse complement strand
GTTGTAGGTGTGGTAGAAGACGTCCCGGCCGGTTGGCTTGAGTCGCGGCTGGCGCATGGGTGCTCACTCCTTGCTGCAGCCGGGCCCCTTGCCCGGCCTCTGCATAAAGGAAGCCGCTAACACTTCCCTTCTCCGCAAGAATGTGCAGATAGTTTGCCTGGCACCTGGCCTGAGAATGTGCAGATAGTTTGCCTGGCACCTGGCCTGGCAAGCCATGCCCTTCGCCCAGTATGAAGACGAAGTAGGGCCGCACAGGGGCGGCGGCGTGGAGCGCGGCGCACGGCGCCAGCAGCAGCGCGGCAAGGAGTGTGACGGAGTGTCTCATGCCATTGGCCTTCTTGGATGCGTGGGCGATGACGCTGGGGGAAGCGGGCCGCACGACATCACCTCTCGTTGCCTTTCGCGTCCTGGGATGGCGTCGGATCCTGTGCTGCCTCCTTCTGCCCCGCGAGCCAGTCCGCGTGCAGTTTGGATAGTCGCGTCACGATCTCCGGATGCCGGCTGGCGAGGTTGGTTCTCTCGCCCACGTCGGTCGCGAGATTGGCGAGAAACAGGCGCTTGTCTTCAGCGCTCAGAGCATCCCCGGCCGCCGACTGGAGGTTGCCCATGAGCTTCCAGTCGCCCTCGCGTACGGCCCACTGCGAGCGCGGTGACCCCCCCCAGTGGACTGCGGCGTGCGGCGATGGCGCGGCGGCGGATCGGATCACCGGCACGATGCTCTTGCCGTCAATGTCTGTGTCGAGCAGCTTCGCGCCGCTCAGCTCCGCCAGCGTCGGCAGCCAGTCGCACGCGTGGACAAGCTGGCCCCGCACTTCGCCCTCCGGCAGATGCCCCGGCCAGGACACGATGCCCGGCAGCCGGATGCCGCCCTCGAACAGGCTGAACTTCGCGCCGCGATACGGCCCCGCGCTGCCGCCGCCGAAGTGCGCGCGCTCTTCCGTGGAGTGGCCGTTGTCGGATTGAAAGACGACGATCGTCCGTTCGCGCAGGCCGAGGTCGTCCAGTTTTTTCAGCAGCGCCCCGATACGTTCGTCGCACGCGGAAAGAAACGCCGCGTAGAGGTTGCGGGGATACGGCAGGTCCTTGTAGCGTTCCAGCCATTTCTCATCGCCCTGGTACGGGTAGTGCGGCATGTTCAAGGCGAAGTAGATGAAGAAGGGCCGGGCGCGGTTCTGTTCCATGAAGCGCGACGCCTCCTCCACCATCAGGTCCGCGAAGAACCGGCCGGGCTGGTGCACCTCCTGGCCGTTGCGGTAGAGGTCGTGGCGGTTCGGCCCCTGCCAGTAAAAGAAGTGGGAGAAGTTGTCAATGCACCCGCCCATGTGACCGAACGAATAGTCGAACCCCTGCGCGTTCGGCATCTGGTCCGGCGTGTAACCCAGATGCCACTTCCCGATGTGCGCTGTGGCGTAGCCCGCGGCCTTGAACGTCTCGGCCATCGTGATCTGCTCCGCCGGCAGGCCGTGTCCGCCGGGTTGCGAGCCGGCGTTGCCGGTCAGGCCGGCGCGCAGCGGATAGCGCCCCGTGAGCAACGCCGCCCGCGACGGCGAACAGACCGGCGCCGCGGCGTAGAATTGCGTGAAACGCACCCCGCGCGCCGCGAGGCCGTCCAGCGCCGGCGTCACGAGGTCTTGCGCCCCATAGCAGCCGGCGTCGGCCGCGCCCTGGTCGTCAGTGACGACGAGAACGATGTTCGGTCTGACCGGCTCTGCCGCATCGGCGCGGAGCGCCGTCAGCGTTGACGTCAGCGTTGCCAGCAGCGGGGCCGTGAGGGCGAGAAGCGTGCGTTTCATCCCTTGATCATCTCCGTTCGATGTCCACAAACGGCCGCGAGCACCATGGTAGTCGCCGTCGTTGAAGCGGTTGTACGTCAGTCTGGCATGTGCAGCATATTATCCTGCGTGCGTCGACATGTCAGCTTGTCTTGTCTGCTGCGCTATCGACATGGGTGCGCTGAAACATGTAAAGTGAAGACCGAGCGTGAACACGCCGGACCGGGCGACGGGAGTCCCC
Organism: uncultured Victivallales bacterium; assembly: GCA_964402115.1. Lineage (GTDB taxonomy): Bacteria > Verrucomicrobiota > Kiritimatiellia > UBA8416 > CAYOBW01 > CAYOBW01. The sequence continues at coordinate 7,414 of CAYOBW010000289.1, read as the reverse complement.
GCGCCTGACCGGCCACGTTCGAGAAACACCATGCAAGGACGAAGCACAATGAGGGCAACGCTCGCAAGCGTAGTAGTCGCTGTAAGCCTGACCGGTTGTAACCATGACTTTGCCGAAGTCAACAGCTCGCAGCTGAATCAAGCCTTCATCATCAACTCATCACCCACTTTTCTCGGTTACGACTACATGGGAAGCGACGCGAGCTATCACTACTTTGTCGCCAAATGGAAATACGGAACCGATAGGCGCTTCAAGGTGCACGCCGGTGATCTTGGCGTCAGCAAAGCAATGCCCTTCGGGCAAGCGACAGTTGAGGTGTTTCCGTACAAACCGACGGCCCTTGATTGCGAGGAGTTTGGGAAGCTCGGGGACACAATACTCTTCAGAAAGAAGTGAATCTCGCATCAGGAGAGCGAAAGCTCAAAGTCGCCGCGACGACAAGGCGTTTCAATACCATGTCCCGCCTTGTAGCGTTGAGCAGATAGAGTAGGACTTCTTTCACTCAACGGGCACAGTGGGTACGTCTGCCGCGTCTGTTTCAACCCCGACGGGAAACGGATTGCCACAGGCAACTGAGTGCGCGACAGGGAATCGCCTTTCAGGCGACACACCCGTTTCCCTTCAGGGCCCGACCGCCAGCCTGAAGGGAACCGCCGGCAGCCCGTCGCGGTTGTAGAGGTTGCAGGCCGGATTGTCGGCCCAGGCGTAGCGGACGGTGACGGGAGCCGGGACGCCGGGCGCGGAGACGACCACCGTCTCGCCCTCGATGACGGCATCGGCCCAGACGAAACGGCGGTCCGCGCCGGCCACGGCAAAGCCGACCAGCTTGTCCCCCTTCGCCTCGAGCCCCGCTCCCGCGTGCTCGAAGCGGACGACGGCGCGCCCGTCCCGGCGCGACGCGGCGCGGGCGACGGGCCCGCTCCACTCGCCGTTGCGGCCGTACGTCGTGCCCAGGGCCCAGAGCGCCAGCCGGCGGCCGACCTCCTGCTTGTTCTTCGGGTGGATATCCTGTGCGTCGCCGATATCGATCGTCACCGCCAGGCCGCAGTGCGGGACGTCGCGGGCCACTTGCCACTGGCTCTCCCGCAGCTCCGCCCACTTCGATTCCGTCGGCTCCGCGGCCCGCGCCATGTAGTTGGCGAGCTGCGCGATGCCGAACGGGAAGTCGCCGCAACCGAAGCGCTGCCGCCAGTCGGCGACCAGGGCGGAGAGGAGTCCGACATAGGCCTGCGGCCACCCCGTGTTGCCCTCGCCCTGGTACCAGATGGCGCCCTTGAGCGCGAACGGCAGCAGCGGCGCGATCTTGCCGTTGTACAGCACCGTCGGCACGCAGGGATCGGTGCCGATCCGGCTGGGCGCCGGGCCGAGCTGGGCCACGGTTGCGCCCGCCCGGCAGCGCCAGGCGCCGGCCAGCGACACCGGCTCGCCCGCCGGCGGGATCAGCGCGAGGTCCGCCGGCTGCCCCGTGAACCCGCCGTGCGCGCCGCCGCAGCGCACGCGCACGGCGATCACGTTGCGCCCCGGCCGCACCGCGGCGGCGGGCACGCGGTAGCGGCGGTCGGGCCAGGGGACGATGTGTTCGCCGATGCGCCGGCCGTTGAACCACACGACATCCTCGCTGTCGATCTTCCCGAGCGCGACGGTCAGGTCCTTGCCTGCCCACGCGGCGGGCACCTCGACGGCCCGCCGGAACCAGGCGATGCCCGCATGGTTGGTCAGGCCGGCCGCCTGCCAGCGCTGCGGCATGGCGGGGGCCGTGGCCCAGGCCGCGTCGTCCAGCGCCGGGTCCGCCCAGCACGCTCCGTTCGCGCTGCCGGCGTCGGCGCGGCCGAACCACGCTTCGAGCATCGCCGTCGTGTCCTGTTTGAACGTGCCGCGCCAGAGCGCGACTTCGGCGGTCAGCGTGTCCAGCCGCGCCGGAAAGCCGGGCTGGGTCCGCAAGGCCTCGGCGCTCAGCCAGCTCTCGCACGGCGTGCCGCCCCACGAGCTGTTGATCAGGCCGATGGGCACGTCGAGCGCCTGCTGCAGCTCGCGGCCGAAGAAGTACCCTACCGCCGAGAACCAGCCGACGGTTTCCGGCGTGCACACCTGCCAGGCAGAACCGCTCACGGGCACGTCGAGCGGTTCCGGCGAGATGGTGTTGCCCGTCGTGAAGAGCCTCAGCCGCGGGTGGGCGGCCGCGGCGATCTCCGTGGCCGCATCCCGCGCCTCGCGCAGCGGGAACCCCATGTTCGACTGGCCGGAGCAGAGCCAGATGTCGCCAACGAGCACATCCTGGATCTCCACGGTTGCGCGTGCGTCCGCCGTCCTGACGCGCAGCGTGCGCGGCTCGGCGGACGCGGGCAGGGGCTCGAGCCGCGCCAGCCAGCGGCCGTCCGCGGCGGCCACGGCCGATTGCGACTGGCTCGCGAAGGAAACGCTCACCGTGGCGCCGGGCGTGGTCCAACCCCAGACCGGCGCCGCCGTCTCGCGCTGCAGCACCATGTGCGGCGCAAACAGCGGATGCACGAACGGCCGCTCGGCGGCAAGCCCCGCCGCCGCCAGCACCCCGAAGTACGCCGCGAGTACGTCCCACCCAGTCCCGGCCCGCTGTCGTTGCATGTCACCTCCCGTATGGCCGGGATCATGCCGGACGCCGCCGGGAAAGGCAAGCGGTGCAGTCATGGCCGAAGACCGCTGGAAAGCGGGACTCCGAACGTCGTAAATCCGCTGCCACGCGTTCGGAGTTCCGGCTTTAGCGGCCCCACGCCTGCCCGGAGACAACATGACGAGACTGCCGCCGGCCTCTTCGCGCTTGCAGGGACGGCCCGGGAGGACTGTCCTGCGTTGGACGGCGCTCCCGCGCCGTCCCTGCGCACTGCCGGTCCGTCCGTTGAAGTCTCAGACACCTGCCGGTGGCCATAACGCGAACTGCGGCAACAGCCGTTTGCGCGCCGGGCGCGTGAGGCGCATCTGCGATAGGGCGGATTGGGTCGTCTGGTTGGTAGCCCCGCCTGCTCCGAAGGCGAGGGCTGGTGCCCGCATGTAACCAGGCTGCGCACGCAACGCCGCCCGGCGCTGGGCCTCGGAGAGGCCCGCGCTCTGGGGTTTGGCCATTGTGGCGCGGGGCGTTGTCCCCCTTCGCACGGCGCGTCCCGCACGCCACCCGCGGTTGTTTCCACCTAACCGCAGCCGCGTCCCGGCCGCATGGCTTCCGGTGGCGCCTCAGGGACAGCAGGGGGCTTGCATGGCACCTAACGGCCGGGACGGCCGTCTCCATCGCGTGGGCAGGCGACGAGGCGTGGAGACGGCGGTCCCCGCCGTTAGCGCCCTCCCCCTCGCATTACTGAGGCGCTACGGCTTCCGGCAGAAGCGGGTTGACTGGGTGCCGGAAGAGTGAGTAGCATGATTTGCATGAGATTCCAAGCCGTCGTGCATGAAGCAGAAGAGGGTGGGTACTGGGCCGAGGTACCGGCGATTCCGGGATGTGCCACGCAGGGGGAGACCCTGGCCGAGCTGCGTGCAAATCTTCGGGAGGCCATAGCTGGCTGTCTGTCCGTGGATCGCAAGACCTTACGCCAGGCCGCTGCCGGGGCACGGGTTCTGGAATTAGCAGTATGAAGCAGGTCGCGGGACGGGCACTCATTGCCGCCCTGCGCCGGCACGGCTGGCACGTTGCTCGCGTCGTCGGCAGTCACCACATCCTTGTCAAGGCAGGGTGGTCGTCAGACTACGTCAAGGGAGTCATCGTGCGAAAAAGCCCATTCCGTCAGCAGTGTTATGCTCTCGCCGCCACAGCGTTTGCGGGGGCCGTTCTGGGCTCCGTCGCGTCTTGCCCGGCGACCGCCGCTCCCGTCACCGCCGGGGATTGGCCCTGCTGGCGCGGGCCGCGACTGAACAACCATGCCGCCCCGGACCAGCGGCCGCCGCTGGCGTGGAGCGCCACATCCAACATTGCCTGGCGGGTCGCCCTGCCGGGGGTCGGCCATGCCACGCCCTGCCTCGTGGGCGACCGGCTCTGCGTGCCGGCCGCCGATGCCCGCGAGCAGGCCATCTGGCTGCTCTGCCTCGATCGCGCCACGGGCCGGACGCTGTGGCGGACCGAGGTCTTCCGCGGCCCCTTCCCGAAGATCCACGGCGATAACTCGCCGGCTTCCGCCACGCCGGCGTGCGATGGCGAGCGTGTCTACTTTCCATACCAGACCACGCAGGCCGTCTGCCTGGCGGCCGTGCAGCTGGACGGCCGCCTCGCCTGGAACCGCCCCGTTGCGCCCTTCGCCTCCATCCAGGGATTCTCGGCCTCGCCCGCCCTGCACAAGGCGCTGGTAATCGTGCCGGTCGACGGTTCGCTGGGCCAGCACCTGGTCGCGCTCGACCGGGCGACCGGGCGGGAGGTGTGGCGCGCCCCGCTGCCGGCCAGCCGCGAAAGCTACGCGTCGCCGCTGGTGGCGCGCGTCGCCGGGCGTGACCAGGCGCTGATCGTCGGCGGCATCCGCACCGCCAGCTACGACGCGGACACGGGCGCCCCGCTCTGGTCCTGCGCCGGTCCGGCGGAGTTCTGCGCCGCCACCGTGGCCTGCGGCCCCGACACGGTCTACGCCACGGGCGGCTATCCCGAGAAAGCCCTGCTGGCCATCCGCGCCGACGGCGCCGGCGACGTCACCGGCACGCACGTGCGCTGGAAGAGCGACAAGAAGGCTGGCTACGTGCCCTCCCCGCTGCTGGACGGCGACCGGCTCTGGGCCGTCAGCGACACGGGGCTGCTGCGCTGCTATGCTGCCGCCACCGGGGCCGTTGCCTGGGAGCACGACTTCAAGGCGCCTTTCTACTCCTCGCCCGTGCTCGCGGACGACCGGCTCTACCTGTTCGACCGCAAGGGCAAGGGCTACGTGGTGGCCGCGGCGCCGCCGTTCGGGGTACTGGCCGAGAACACGCTCCCGCAAGGGGTCTTCGCCACGCCGGTCATCGTCGGCGGGCGCATCTACCTGCGCACGCTGCAGGATCTCTACTGCCTGGGCGGGCAGCCCTGACGGTTGACAAGGAAGGAACTCCTCCCATGCGCGGTCCATGCCTGGCGCGGGCGGTCCTGGCGGTAGCCTGCCTGCTGGCCGGGGCGCGGCGTGGTCAGGCCGCGCCGCCTGCCGGACCGTCGGCCTCCATCGAGGCGCTGCGCCTGGCCATAGCCGACCTCTCCCGCACGTTCCCGGACCGCTATCCGCGCGGCGCCGAGTGGCTGGCGCGGGCGGACGCCCTCGCACAGCGGGCGCAGGCGGCGGCGACGGCGGCTGACAACGCCGCGCTGACGGCCGACCTCGCCGCGCTGCAGCGCGAGGCGCTTCTCGCGAATCCGCTGCTCGCGGGCGCGCGCCTGCTCTGCGTCAAGCGCGCCGCCGCCGCGCCCCGCCTCGGCCTGCCGCAGAACTGGCAGGGCAACTGCTCCCTGCCCCGCAACGGCTATGACGACGAGCTCGTCGTGGTCACGCCCGGTGCGCCGACCGGCACGGTGACGACCCTCTACCATCCGGCGCCGGGCGGCTTCGTGGGCGACGTGGCGCTCCACTTCGCCGCGGACCGGCTGCTCTTCTCCGCGCTCGGCGCCCGCAAGCGGTGGCACATCTTCGAGCTCGCGCTCGCGACCGGCCAGGCGCGGCAGGTGACCCCGGACCTGCCCGATGTGGACAGCTACGACGCCTGCTACCTGCCGGACGGGCGGATTGTCTTCACCTCGACCGCCTGCCTGCAGGGCGTGCCCTGCGTGGCCGGCTCCGACCACGTCGCCAACCTCTATCGCCTGGACGCCGACGGCGGGAACGTCCAGCAGCTCAGCTTCGATCAGGACCACAACTGGTGCCCGCGGCTGCTGGCCGACGGGCGCGTGCTCTACACGCGCTGGGAATACACCGACATGCCGCACGCCTTCAACCGCCAGCTCTTCAGCATGAACCCCGACGGCACCGGCCAGATGTCGGTTTACGGCAGCAACTCCTACTGGCCGAACACGATCCTCTACGCCCGCCAGGTGCCCGGCCAGCCGACGCGGCTGGTCGGTATCGTCGGCGGACACCACGGCAGCGCCCGCGCGGGCGAGCTCGTGCTGTTCGACGTGGCGCAGGGCCGCCAGGAAACGGCCGGCGTCGTCCAGCGCCTGCCCGGCCGCGGCCTGCGGGTGGAACCCATCCTGCGCGACGCACTCGTGGACGACAGCTGGCCCAAGTTCCTGCATCCCTTCCCGCTGGGCGATCCGGCGGCGCGGCGGGGGGAGGGGACCTACGTGCTCGTTTCCTGCCAGCTCGCGCCCGGCGCCTCGTGGGGCATCTGCCTCGTCGACAGCTACGACAACCTCGTGCCGTTGGCCTCGCTGCCGGGCCAGGCGCTGTTCGAACCGATCCCGCTGCGGCCCAGCGCGCAGCCCCCGACGATCCCGGACCGCGTAACGCCCGGCGCCACGACGGCGGTGGTTTACGTGGAGAACGTCTACCAGGGGCCCGGCCTGCGCGGCATCCCGCGCGGCGCGGTCAAGCGGCTGCGGGTCTACTCGTATCACTTCGCCTACCAGGGTATGGGCGGGCAGCAGATGCGCGTCGGCCTCGACGGTCCCTGGGACGTGCGCTGCATCCAGGGCACGGTGCCCGTGCAGGCCGACGGCTCCGCACTCTTCCGCGTGCCGGCCAACACGCCGCTCGCCCTCCAGCCGCTGGACGCCGATGGCCAGGCGCTCCAGCTCATGCGCAGCTGGCTGACCGCCCGGCCCGGCGAACGCCTCTCCTGCGCGGGCTGTCACGAAAGCGCCAACTCCTCCACGCCGAACACCGCGACCCTGGCCCTGCGCCAGCCGCCGGCCGACATCGCGCCGTGGCACGGCCCCGCGCGCGGCTTCGCCTTCCGGCGCGAGGTGCAGCCCGTGCTCGATCGCCACTGCCTGGGCTGCCACGGCGGACAGCCGCGCCCCGACGGGCGCACGCTGCCTGACCTGCGCGATCGCGACCCCATCAACGTCAATCCGATTCCGAACCTCCACGGCATCGGCAACTTCACCCCGTCCTACTTCGCGCTGCGCCGCCTCGTGCGCGGGCCGACCGCCGAAAGCGACATGCACATGCTGCCGCCCGCGGAGTTCCACGCGTCGACGACGAAGCTTGTGCAGATGCTGCGCGCCGGCCACCACGGTGTGCAGCTCGATGCCGAGGCGTGGGACCGGCTGATCACGTGGATTGACCTCAACACGCCCTGCCACGGCTCGTGGGCCGAGGTGGTCGGCCCGGCCGCCGTGACCCGGCAGCAGGCTCGGCGGCACGAGCTGCGCGAGCTGTTCACGGGGGTGGCGTGTCCCGATCCGGAGGCCGTCGTGGCGGTCCCCTGCGCGCGCGAGCCGGTGTCGCCCGCCGTCGTGGCGGAGGCCGCGCCCGCGCCCGCCGCCACCGCCGCGGACTGGCCG